>CAYXGN010000333.1:0-1008 GCA_964464505.1 uncultured Prevotella sp. | reverse complement strand
TTGTTTGAGAGTGAAGGAGTATAGCGGGCTATACGACTGAACGAACAAACAAATTGAACCGAAAAGAGACCGCAGGGTGACAAAACGTAATCTTTCATTTTTATTTATTCTTTACGGTGGGAATTTTTAGAACCCACCTTTATCAATTGTTCGTGCAAAGGTAGTGTTTTATTGTCAATTCGAAAAAAATATTGCTACTTTTGCATCATGATAAGATTAGACCACCTTTCAATCGGTCACAAGCACGGCAGCCACACCGTCGAGGTGGCTTCCGGGCTCTCGGCGAGCTGCCTTCCCGGCACACTCACATGCCTTGTGGGGCGCAACGGCACGGGAAAGAGTACGCTGCTGCGCACCATCGCGCGCTTCATCCCGCCCCTCTCAGGCTCCGTAAGCATCAACGGCAGCGACGCGCAACACTACTCCACCGCCGAGTTTGCGCGACTTGTCAGCGTGGTACTCACCTCACGGACCCACGGACGCAACATCACCGTGGCGGAACTCGTGGCTCTCGGCCGCACACCCTACACCGGATTCTGGGGCTCCCTCACTGCCGACGACACCGCAGCGGTAGAGGAAGCGATGCGACTCGTGGGAATATCACACCTCGCACAACGCCGTGTGGCGACGCTGAGCGACGGCGAAAGGCAGAAAGCCATGGTGGCAAAGGCTCTCGCACAACACACCCCCATAATGCTACTCGACGAGCCCACCGCCTTCCTCGACTATCCGAGCAAACTCGAACTCATCACCCTCCTCCGCCGTTTGGCGGAAGAACGCCGCCTCACCATCCTCGTTTCCACCCACGACCTAGACATCGCCCTCCGCCATACCCACCGCCTCTGGCTCCTCACCGAGGGCGGTCTCGCCGAGGGCGAACCCTCCGCGATGGCGCAAGACATTCACCGTGAGCTAGGGTTTACACAGTAGGTGCGCATCTCCGAGACAGACCTTTGCTGCCCCTCAAAAAGTAGACACGGGATGGTGAAAAAACGACGGTGAGGTTTT
>CAYXGN010000332.1:0-1010 GCA_964464505.1 uncultured Prevotella sp. | reverse complement strand
GGGAGAACCTCTGCATGCGGGCGCGCCTCGGAGATGCGCGCCTACTACGGTTACCTTGACTTACGAATCGATAACTTCCGTGCTTTCTGGGCTTTCCGTGTTCGAAAAATAAATCCGCTATCTGTGTGAGAATGGTTTAATTCGTGCAATTCGAACAATTCGTGTTCGAAAAATATAATCTGTGTCCTCTGTGACATCCGTGGGAGAACCTCTGCATGCGGGCGCGCCTCGGAGATGCGCGCCTACTACGGTTACCCTCACTAATAACCCACATAAAAAGATTAATGATAGATTCGCTCGGCGACGAAGGAGACGCTTGCCAGAGCAAGAATGTTTGAAAACGTAACTCACCGAATACACAGACAAATCACATTTTACGACCCTTCGACAATAAAAATCGGCCGACGGACTCCTTTTCGCGATTTTTTGAGTAACTTTGCCCATAAGCAAATGGCAGCATGACAAACAAGGCCTTAAACGAATTGAAGCATACAATCAACTGAATGACGAGACCCTGCTGCAGTCCTACGACATCGCTATGAACAAACTGTAAACGAAAGACATGACAACATTAGAAGCTCTATATAAAGAATGGAAAAGTCTTCAGCCGCTGAAGGAAGAAGACCAACTTAGACTGAACCAGAAGTTCATGCTGGAGTTCAACTACAACAGCAACCACATAGAGGGCAACACGCTGACCTACGGCCAGACCGAGCTGCTGTTGCTCTTTGGCAAGGTGGTGGATGCTGCCAACATGAAAGACCTGGAGGACATGAAGGCCAGCAATGTGGGGCTAAACATGATGAAAGAACAGGCCGGGACGGAATATCCCCTCACGGAGATGTTCGTCCGCCAACTGCACCACACCATCTTGCGTGAAGACTACACCGTGTACCGCCAATTACCCGGCGGTCAGCAGACATCGTATGTGGTGCATGCCGGACAATACAAGACCCGCCCCAACAGCGTGATAACACGTACTGGCGAGCGCTTTGAGTATGCTTCACCCG
>CAYXGN010000331.1:0-1019 GCA_964464505.1 uncultured Prevotella sp. | reverse complement strand
CGCTGGGTTGTTTTGTCCTTTCGTTACCCAGGGTGTTACCCTGGGCTGGAGGAAAGTTGCCCCTTCGGGGCGAAGTTTCCATATGCGTCGCCGCCGTTGCGTTGGCGATGCATTTTGTAGTAGGGGCAGATCGCCGAGATGCCCCCAGGCTATTAGCGTTCCCTTGTTTATGTGGGTGCATCTCGGCGATCTGCACCTACTACGGTTGCATTCCTTTTTGTGAGGGTGCATCTCGGCGATCTGCACCTACTATGGTTTGCTTTCCTTACAGAGCGGCAACGATGCGACGCACACGCGACAACTTATCCATAAAGGAAGAGTCCTTGCGCGCCTTTTGCATGTTGTAGCCCATCTGAAGTTTCATCAACGGTTCGGCATTGATGCCGAGGGCAGCCTCAACGAGTAATGCGGTCTTCTCCGTCAGAGACCGACGCTCATTGAGAATATCGTTGAGCGCGGAATAAGCAATGCCCATATCCTTAGCCAACTGGCACTGCGATATCCCACGATATTCTATCTCTTCCTTTATCACCGTCCCGGGATGTGTCGGGAACGCCGGTGTGAGGTTTGCTGCCTGCATGTCCGTTGCAAATGTCTTATTGCTCATCGCCATCTTATTTATAGTGGTTTGACAATTCTGTTATGTTGCATATCGTTGCAATGGTATTTCCGTTCTCCGTCTCTTCTTCAAACTCTATGCGATACTGGTCGTTTACCCTCACTGATGAAAGTCCTCGCTTGTCGCCAACGAGATGTTCGTAATTCAGAGAGTTGTATTTCGCGAGTCCCAGCACATCGTCTTCCTGCAACATCAAATCGATAATTCGAATGTACCTTCTTACGATTTGGGGTTGAAACCTATGCTTTTTATCTGCCGTACCTTTTTGATACAGGTCGCGGAGATATTGCTCACAGAAATTCACTTCCATTGCTTTTGCCGTTTACATGATTGCAAAGTTATTTATATTCTTCCAAACTCTCCCTTGACAGGGAACATTTAGTTGCCCTTCGGGGCGTTT
>CAYXGN010000330.1:0-1059 GCA_964464505.1 uncultured Prevotella sp. | reverse complement strand
TAAATGATAATTTAGCGGCTTAGTCGCTGATGGTTGCTTGGCCGTTCATCAACATCGGCAGAAGCCAGTCGCGTAACTGGATTAAGGCTTGTATCTCCTCATTCAGTTTGTGTTGCAGAGAAAAAAATGGCTTCGTCTGCTTGCTGAACTTCTCTACAATCTGCATGGGAGGCAAGAGCATTCTGCTATCCAGTAGCGTGTTGATTCGAATGCCTTTGAAAACGCTACCGGTTGAGCATGCAGTTGATTTTTTGACAAAAGCCTCTCCTTGCAGGTGCATGTAAAGATATTCCGGTGTAACAGTTGCTTTATTGCAGCGAATGGAGAAGACAGATTCATTGATGTCCCAATCTTGCGGTGGTTCCTGAACAAGGTGGCAACGACCTAGAGGAGCAATGCTTGCAAATAAAATGTCACCAGGACATACATCAGAGCGACGATGAACAATTGCCCGTGCAGCTTCATCAATGGTATCGCATCCTGAGAAGTCCAAAATACCATCAGACTGGAGATTTTTTACCGTGATGTATTTGATAATGCCATTGCCCAGCTTGAAGTTGTCTCTGGGATTCAAGCCAGTGCGAATACCTTCGATTGCATCTGACATTTTTGCACAGCTCCAATCGATAGGTATATCTTGCTTGGCATCATCATTCCACACCATTTGACCGCCGGATGAACGATACGGCTTGCCGTTCACGTCCGGAAAGTCAAATTGGGTGAACCAATAGTCATACAGCAGGCGAAGCTGCTGCGCTAAATTATCATTTAACGGCTTTAGTCCACTTAGGAGAATAACCGTATCAAGGAGATACGAGAACATGTAGGACGAGATCATTCGCGAAATTCACAAGGGCTGTAATGAGGACAATTACCTCGAAAAGACAAAAGAGAGGAGTTTCTTAATGGAAACGGATGGAAAAGGGGCGCTGACGCATCACGCCAAAAGATTAGTTACATTGTTTGTGGTTATGATTATGTTGATGTGTGCATTGCCAATGAATGTGTTTGCAGCTTCCGGAAAAACGGAGGTTGCAGGAACGGTATACGAGTTTGATA
>CAYXGN010000329.1:0-1059 GCA_964464505.1 uncultured Prevotella sp. | reverse complement strand
AAAAATTGAGATGAACAATCGCAACCATTCCATTGACATACTAAAGTTCTTGGCCGCCACAATGGTGGTCATAGTTCACAGCGTAGGATGGGTAGCCCACTCCATCATGATGCCTGCGGCAAGGTGTGCCGTGCCCTGTTTCTTTATGATATCAGGATTTTTGCTCTACAATCCAAATGGCATAGGACACGAGCGCTTGGCTCGCAACGTGCGCCACATAGCCGGTCTGTGTGCTTGGGCTTTGCCTTTATGTTTGGTGGCAGATGTCATCGTCATGCTCTACACCAACACTCTCCACTGGCCGAACATGTTTTATTTCATTGCAGCCAACTATTATCCTTACTCTATCGGTGGTCACCTCTGGTATTTGTTTGCCTACCTTTATGTTCTGCTCATTGTTATGTTTGTAGACAAGCACCGGCTTTGGAAATGGCTATTCGCTGCCGCGCCATTGCTCCTAACCGCTTATTTCTGGCTACAACTGCATGGGGGACCTATGCGCAATTTCCTGGTGGAAGGCCTTCCCTACTTCACCATAGGGGCAATGGTAAAACTGTGGCGCACACGAACGTCCATTGCCACAAACGTTAAATTCTGCTGGGGGGGGTAATTTTCTTCCTTTCAACAAGTTATATTGAGGCATGGCTGACAGGAGACCTTTTCGCTGCCTACTGTCGAGAGAGTTTTTTCAGCACACCACTTCTCGCCCTTTTCCTTTTGCTCACGGCTCTAAGCGTACACAAGTCCAAACCCAATTGGCTTTCGAGACTGGGAAGCGATTACTCTGTCTACATTTACATCTTTCACACGTTTTTCATCCGTGGTCTGTTTCCTTTTGCCAACCATTTCTTACCAAAAGTCTGGCTCCAGGTATATGCCATCTGTTGCCCTTTTATTGCTATCGCACTCTGCATAGCCTTGACGTATGTGCTCAAACGCATGAAATGGATAAAATGACTTTGAGCCCATGCTCCCCACTTTGATGTTTTAACGCGTTGGGGCAAATTCTGAAACTCTACTTTACAGCTCCTGAAAAATGAATGCGCTTGAACAATTCGG
>CAYXGN010000328.1:0-1099 GCA_964464505.1 uncultured Prevotella sp. | reverse complement strand
GCACAACGGCAGGCATGTTCTGCATAAGCACAATGGCGCTGATGCCGATGCCCATAGAGCATACACCGAAGACGAGATTCAGCTTTTCCTTGAGCGCTGCTGTCATTTTCTGCCCGAAGGCGGCCCCGGCAAGCCCGCCGAGTGCAACGGACAGGCAATTGATGATTACACCGATTGGCATAACAGCACCTCCCGTTATAGCCGCGTATCCGGCAGGCCGCAATACGCATCGACCGGGCTGATCCCGGTGAATGCGCCGCCGCAGAGAAGCTTGTTCAAAACCGTTTCGATGACGGTGCGTGTTGCGGTATAGGCATTGATGTACACGGGAATGCGCGGGGCATCCTGCAAAAGATACGGATTCGCCAGCGAAACCATAACGCATGGTTCCTCGTGAACGAAACGCGGCATATCCAGCGCATGCTTTTTGCTCCAATTGATGCGTACGGCGGTCTGATTGGAAGCATGCTCGTGATTCATGATGTACAACGTCAGGCGGCGGTCGGATAGGGCGGAGGTGCCGTGCAGATCATCCGCAAGGGGATCATAGCTTTCCACGGAGAATCCGGCGCTTTGCAGGTATTCTTTGACGATTGCCCGGACACTGCCGTCTGCAATGTCATCTTTGCCAAGACAAATCAGGCGGATGACGGGGTATTTTTCCGGTGTGACGGGCAGAATGGATGAGCTTGTATTCTTGACAAGCGTGATCGCCTTTTCCGCCGCCTCACGGTGCCATGCGGCGCCGTCCGATGCAGCCTTGCACTCCGGCTGAAAGCAGACCTTTGCCTTCAGCGCCAGAATGCGCGTTACTGCTTCATTCAGACGCTCATGCGTCAACCGTCCGTCTGACAGCGCTGCCTGAAGATAGCCGAAGTCCTCCTCGCTGTCCGTGGAGAAAACAAGCATGTCGTTGCCAGCCATGATGGCGGCGGGAATGGCATCGCGACGTGCCATTGCCTGGCAGAATCCGCCCATAATGGTCGCATCCGTCGTGATAACGCCGTTGAAGCCGAATTTGCCGCGCAGTACACCAGTCAGCAGTTCGGGCGACAGCGAACCGGGCAGACAGTCTGCGAACCGAAGAGACGAATTGATG
>CAYXGN010000327.1:0-1105 GCA_964464505.1 uncultured Prevotella sp. | reverse complement strand
AAGCAAGCTTGACTCTGCACTCGTTTGCACTATCTTTTCTTGCGTTCGGTTTGCATTTCCTTTGCAAAAGCAATAAGCACCATAAAGTGACTTAATAACTAAAAAATAAAAATTATGAAGAAGTGTTTCTTGATTAGCATTGCGGTAATCCTTTTTATTATTGTCTGCCTGCCGTTCGTGCCTCCTTTATATAAGAGGTACACGAAGCCCTTGTGGAAGAGTTATGTCGACGGCAGGGAATGGTATGGCAAGGTGGACCCCAAAAGCATAGAACAGGTGAGGGACTACTGCGAACGCCGGGGGTACAGCACGGAGTATTACATCCTTGTGGACTTCAGCATCCCCTCGGGCAAGAAACGCTTCTTCATTTATGACTTGAGGAGCGGCAGCAGGGTGATGAGCAGCTACTGTATGCACGGCAGCGGCCCCGGCAACACCGATGCCAAGCCGAAGTTCAGCAACAAGCCCGGCAGCGGCTGCTCCAGTCTCGGGAGATACATAATGGTGGGCAAAGGTGCAAAGTTCAAGAACTGCCTTCGTCTGCGCGGACTCGACAAGAGCAACTGCCTGGCGGAGACGCGCGGCATCCTTATCCACTCTGCAGGCAAGGTGACCCGCTTCCGTGGAGAGAAGGACTATATCCCCATCGGCACGGAGAGCCGCGGCTGCTTCACTGTGTCAAGGGACTGCGTAAGCAAGGTGATGGAGATATACAGGGGAAGTTCAAGGCGGCGCCCTGTATTGCTGTTCGCAAAGTATAAAGATAAAAAGTAGGTGCGAATGCAAGCGAGAAAGGGTAATCGTAGTAGGTGCGATCCGCGCCTACTATGGTTTGCAAAGAATGAGTAGGTCAACTTGTATAAGATAGGCTGCACCTCAGCAATTTAAGCAAGGCTTGCATAAGATAGGCTGCACTCGGCAATAAGAAAGTAAACTTTCATTGCACTCGTTTGCACTATCTTTTCTTGCGTTCGGTTTGCACTATCTTTGTACAATAACCCCCACATCTTGTACAACGCACGGGAAAAAGTTTTTCAAAGAGGAAACGCCGCATTTCCTTTGCATCGTCAATAAGACAAACTTTAAAAAACAAAAAACAATGAAG
>CAYXGN010000326.1:0-1105 GCA_964464505.1 uncultured Prevotella sp. | reverse complement strand
GAGCAACTGACTCTTAATCAGTGGGTCTAGGGTTCGAATCCCTAAGGGTGTACAAAGAGGATGTGCCGCGGGCGCATCCTTTTTTTGTGTAGCGACCCTCACCAAACCGCCAATCGGGAAAATATCACCCGAAAGCGAAAGAAAATTGTGTCAAAAGTGTTGTGATACAGTTTTTTTTACTAATTTTGCAGCCGCTATCACGAGTTGATGGCATAATTCAAACCTCAAAGTAATAATAAAAAATGGCAACAAAAATCAGATTGCAGCGCAGCGGACGCAAAGGCCAGGCCTTTTACCGCATCGTTATCGCTGACGCAAGAGCACCACGTGATGGTAGATTTACTGAAAAGATTGGTACTTACAATCCAAACACCAATCCTGCTACTGTAGATTTGGATTTCGAGCGTGCCCTTTACTGGGTGGAGACAGGCGCACAGCCTACCGACACCACACGCAACATCCTCAAAGGTGAGGGCGTTTACATGATGAAACACCTTCGTGGTGGAGTAAAGAAAGGCGCTTTCGACGAGGCTGCTGCACAGGCAAAGTTCAACGCATGGAAGGAGAACAAGCAGAAAGGACTCGACTCTGTAGCCGAGAAAGAGGCAAAGGCAAAGAAAGATGCCGCTGCCAAAGAACTCGAGGCAGAGAAGAAAGTGAATGAAGCCATCGCCAAGAAGGTGGCTGACAAGAGAGCCGCAGAGGCAGCAGCAAAGGCTGAAGCAGAGGCTGCCAAAGCTGCTGAGGAAACAGCAACAGCAGAGCCGGAAGCAACTGAAGAGGCTCCTGCCGAGGCATAAACTCTTGGTTTCATTCCACAAAGAAAATGAGAGCGCAAAAACACGCTCCCGCTGCGCCCTGAAAGGGCATCCGCATATAGCCCAGGGCAGCGCCCTGGGTCTATAGTAAAGGATACAGTACGCCCTGAAAGGGCAAAAGCATCGACACAAACAGCTTTTGCCCTTTCAGGGCGAATTGTTTCGAACCCTCACAACTTATGCAAGGGCGCATCTAAGCCTCTCCCGACCTCCCCAAGCCTCTCCCGACCTCCCTCTCCCGACCTCCCCAAGCCTCTCCCGACCTCCCCTAAAAGGGAGGAGAAAGG
>CAYXGN010000325.1:0-1125 GCA_964464505.1 uncultured Prevotella sp. | reverse complement strand
ATAAGACGAAGCGTTTGCAAACCGTAGTAGGTGCAGATCGCCGAGATGCACCCTCACAAGAGGGAAAGCAAACCGTAGTAGGCGCGTATCTCCGAGACGCGCCCCGCAAGCAAGAAAAGCGAACCGTAGTAGGTGCAGATCGCCGAGATGCACCCTCTCAAACAAAAAAACTAACAGCGAGGGTGCGCCTCGGAGATGCGCACCTACTAAGTTTGTTCTCCCCCTCATCGGGTGCGTCTCGGCGATCCGCACCTACTACAGAATGCCCTGCTAACGTTCCGAAGACGACACATATTCCATTAAAATCAACAAAATCATCATTTTTGTCGCCGTTCTTCATTTTTCTTCGTAATTTTACATTCTGAAAACGGAATGCGATAATTTTGCGCACGATGACGAAACATCTTTATATCATTGCAGGCTGTAATGGTGCTGGCAAGACGACGGCATCAAAAACGGTACTTCCCAAGTCGTTGCTTGTGAAAGAGTTTGTCAACGCTGACGAGATAGCGAAGGGACTTTCTCCTTTCAATCCCGACGGCGTAGCCATCGAGGCGGGGCGTCTTATGCTTCGCCGCATCGAAGAACTCCTATCCGCCAATGAGTCGTTCTCCATCGAGACCACACTTGCCACGAAATCATACATCAACCTTGTACGCCGCGCCCAGGACAAAGGTTACATTGTTCATCTGCTTTTCTTCTGGCTCAACAGCGTGGAGTTGGCGAAGGAACGTGTGGCAGACCGCGTTGCCAGTGGCGGACACGACATTCCATCAGAAGTAATCGAGAGAAGATATAAAGTTGGACTTAAGAACCTTTTCTCGTTGTTTATGAAAGAGGTGGACAGCTGGATTCTCATCGACAACAGCAACAACAAGTGCGAAAGAATAGCTTTAGGAGGGAAAAAATCTTCCGCCAAGGTTAAAGATAGAGTAAAATTTGAAATCATAAAGAATTATGACAGAACTTGAAATAGAAGAGTTTGCACAAAAAGTGGAGCGCGGAATTTTAGAGGCGCAGCACAATATGTTGGTGGAGAAAGCCCTTCATAACCAGTCGGTTGTAGTAACCGACGGCAAGGGTGGCGTTCTGAAAATCCCCGCCAAGGATTTGCTCGAAAAGGAA
>CAYXGN010000324.1:0-1134 GCA_964464505.1 uncultured Prevotella sp. | reverse complement strand
TCTTGACCACAGAACTCACAGAATACACAGACAAAATCCTTCCGTGCCTTCCGTGCTTTCTGTGTTCGAAAAGAAAAAAATAAATTTCGTGACGAACCGTAGTAGGTGCGTATGCTTTTCTCCTTTCTCCTCCCCTTTCTCCTCCCCTACAGGGGAGGTCGGGAGAGGCTTGGGGAGGTCGGGAGAGGCTTAGATGCGCCCCTAAAAAGAAATAATTTAAAAATAAATAAAAATAAAGTAATTATGGGAAGAGCATTTGAATATCGTAAAGCCACAAAGCTGAAGCGGTGGGGACACATGGCAAAGACCTTCACACGCCTCGGCAAGCAGATTGCCATCGCCGTAAAGGCTGGCGGTCCCGAACCGGAGAACAACCCCACGCTGCGAAGCATCATCGCAACATGCAAGCGCGAGAACATGCCCAAGGACAACATCGAGCGCGCCATCAAGAACGCCATGGGCAAAGACCAGAGCGACTATAAGGAAGTGACCTACGAAGGCTACGGCCCCCACGGCATCGCCGTCTTCGTGGACACCCTCACCGACAACACCACACGCACCGTGGCCGACGTACGCTCCATCTTCAACAAGTTCAACGGCACCCTCGGCACCACAGGGTCTCTCGCCTACCTCTTCGACCACAAGTGCGTGTTCACCTTCAAGAGCAAGGAGGGCATCGACATGGATGAACTCATTCTCAGTCTCATCGACTTCAACGTGGAGGACGACTACGACCTCGACCCCGAGGAAGGCACCATCACCATCTACGGCGACGACCCGAAGAGCTACGCCCAGATACAGAAATTCCTCGAGGAACAGGGCTTCGAGGACATCGGAGGAGAGTTCACCTATGTGCCCAACGACCTCAAGGACATCGCGCCCGAAGAACGTGCCACCATCGACAAAATGGTGGAGAAACTCGAAGAGTTCGACGACGTGCAGAACGTCTATACCAATATGAAACCCGAGGAAATGCCGGAGGAATAACATTGCAACACACCCACGCATCTCAATGATGCAACATCATTATAACCGAAGGAGGCAGGGCGTAATGCCCGCCTCCTTCGCTTTTTGCATCAACTCACTGGAATATTTGCACAAATAACGAGGGGGCTTGATTGATTTCCGAAAAAA
>CAYXGN010000323.1:0-1137 GCA_964464505.1 uncultured Prevotella sp. | reverse complement strand
TATCGAAGTGCGGTAGCGCTCCAATTCGCCGCCAAGTCCTACAGGAATAGGAACGCCGAATGCGCTATGTGTATAATTGTAATTTGATTCACCATCCGGCTTGTCGTCGGAGTCGGTTTCGCTCTCATCGTGAGAGACGGTCACATTGCCTGACAGCGAATAGTTGGCGTAAGGAGAGCCTGACTGCAGAGCGTCGAGTTTGCTCTTTTCGTTGAACGCTACAAGACCCCACCAACGGTAGATGCGGTTGTTGTAATTTTTCACTTTGTCGATAGCAAGTTTGGTGTAGCCCGTAGGAAGAACCATAGAATAATAGCCCTCTGTTCCGTAGCCTTCTTCTCCCGGCAGCACCTTGCTCCAATAGAGCACTTCCTGCCTCTCGTCGGCAAGACGCTGCACTGTGAGCGAATCGCCATTGAGCAACAATTTATCGCGGCTTTCAAGAAGCGAAGGCACCAACTTGGAGAGGATGTGCGACTGGGAGTAAGCGTAGGTCACGGGGTTGGACATTACAGAAGCCAACTCGTTTACCACAGCAAGATAATACTTGTTGCCCTTTGAATTGGTACCCTCAGTGATAATCTTTATCGTACCGTCATTAATGGCACCCTTGTAGAGGTTGTACACTGTAGTGTCGATTGTACAGATGTTTGCCGTACGCCCCACAACGAGGTTGTTGGTAGTTCCGATGAAGAGGTCAGCATCGGCACCTACGTCAGCAGGGTCGGCAGAAGTGCAAAGACGGTCGTTAAGGGTGAGAGTGTAGTTGGCATTGCGGGTGACACTAAGCGAATACATTGGTATCTGCAAAGACATGTCGGACATCTGTGCCAATGTAAGCATTTCAGCATCCAGGATTCCCCCCAATACTGTACCGATAACAGGACTATAGAACGAGCCTGCCTCCATATTTAAATTAAGGTTCAGCTCGCCAGACACATTGAAGTTGCGTGCAACAGAATAAGTGGAGCCTGCAGAAATGTAAGAATAACTTGTGGGTCCCGGTGGGTCGCGCAGGATATCAAGCAACTGCACGCTCGACTCTATATCAGTAACAACGTCATTGCCTACAACCTTTGCACCGCGCACGAAGCCTTGGATAGGTGTAGCAGAATAGTGATAGTTGTCGATTTCCAC
>CAYXGN010000322.1:0-1144 GCA_964464505.1 uncultured Prevotella sp. | reverse complement strand
TGGCGTCGGTGTTGTAGTTGAGGTTCATGTTCACCTTGTCGCCCACGCGTCCGTTGACGTTAAGATTTATCTTTTCGTCGAAGTCCATTGACGTGGTCTTGCGGTTGCGGATAGGCAAAGAGGGGTTGTCGATGTTCTTCAGCGTCGCACCGAACTTGAGTTCGGCAGTGCCTTGTGTCTTTATCCGCACGCCACCGGGGCCGAAAATCTTCTCGGCAGGACCGAGGTCGAAGTGCATATCGGTGAAATCGAACTTCTCCTTGCCCTTCGCCTTATAGATTTCGTCGTTCTTGTCGCGGAAGAACTTGGTCATGGCTTGCTTCTCGCTCCACGCACGATACTCCTCCGGGGTCATCATTATGGGGGCGTAGATGTAGGAGTCGCCAATCTTGGAACCGAAGATATAGCTGTTGAGGGAGTCGTTGTAGACCACCTTCTGCTCTAGGTTTTCGGGGCGACGGAGGTCGGCAGAGCCTTGAGAGAGGTCGTCGAAGGTGATGGGAAGGGTGCGTTGAATCTTCCAACGCGGATGAAGCAGCGAGTCGGGTATCTCCTCTTCGTCGTCGAGAAGGGGCTGCGCCGTGATGGCAATGGTGTCCTTCAGGTCAGCATCGCCAGCCTTCTGCGGGTCGGCATTGGTCGAGACAACAGGCTGTTGGCGCTGCTGCCGCTGCCGGCGGTCCTGCATCAAGGGAGCACCGATGGCATAACACGCCACCGTGGCAGCCACAATGAGGGCAGCCACCAGCGCGAAGTGCCGGAGGGAAGAGGAAGGATTATGTTTTGTCTCTCTGCTGTTCATCAACAAGTATTACTTTCGTAACAGGCGGATTTCAATAATATTAAATGGAAATCACTTTATCTGCTTCAACGCAAGCTTAACAACCTGCTCCACATGCAGGTCGGGTTGCTCCTCCATGATGGCGGTGACGACCTTTGCCGAAGGCGCAGGAGAGAAGCCGAGCATGGTGAGAGCGGAGACAGCCTCATCGCGGATGTCGGCATTGACGGTGCTCGCCGCACCCGAACCGGCAGGGAGTTCCTGCGCAACACCGGTAGTAAGGATTTTGTCCTTGAGGTCGACGATGATGCGTTGCGCCGTCTTCAAGCCGATGCCTTTGACACCTTTGAGGAGCCGCTCGTT
>CAYXGN010000321.1:0-1162 GCA_964464505.1 uncultured Prevotella sp. | reverse complement strand
CGCACACGAAACACCGCACCACACGCGGAACCCGCTGCGGACGTGAAACGATGTGAACTTACCCAAGACCATGGTATCACGAGCGGTGAACTTTTGCAACCGTTTTTAGCTAGAAAAATTCAGATAAGGAGGGAATGCGATGCCGGAAGCATGGACGGGGCACGTCATCGGGAAGATGCACAACAATTCCGTCACATCAACGGAAGTGGCGGACCACCTCGGCGTGACCAAGGCGTATATCTCGATGATCCTGAACGGTCAGCGAGCGCCGAAGGACGGCAGAGAGCGCATTGAGGGCGCGGTGAATGCCATCATCGCAAGCCGAAAGGCCGGGAAGTAAAGAAGGAGGGTTCGGAATGCCGCGAGTGAAGATGGCGGCGGAGAAGTACGCGACGGAAGACCTCACGAGATTGCTCAGGTTCTACCTGTCAGACGTGACGCATCACGAGATCGCGGATGCCATGGGCATCGCGGATCGGACGCTTCAGTACCGACTGGCGCAGCCTGAGAAGCTGAAGCTGTGGGAAATCCGGAAGTTTGTCAGGGCGCTGAACCTGACGGAGGCAGAAAAGAATCGTCTGCGGAAGCTGGCGATCCCATGAAAGAGGGGGGACAGAGTGTACAGCGAAAAGCTCGAGGAAATCCTCATGGAACTTGCCGAGAGGCTGGCGAAGGGCGCCACAACCGCCGCAGAGGTGGAAGCTCTAGCAGCGGTTGCAATGGCGATTATTGAGAACCGAAAGAACACAAAGGCTGAAATCACTGGGGCATGCCTTCCGACGGAAGATGAAGTAGCAGCTCATCTGGCAAGCATTCATCCAGCAACCCCAGACTATCAAGCATGGCAGCGGCTGTCAGAGAAGATACTTGGACAGCGTAGTGAATCGCACCGATAACCATTTTCCAATTTACGGTGCTTTCACTATCGGAATCTGCGATTCCACCAAAGACGGAATTGTACATTTCACCGACGTTCTCGGCCATGTACGACTCCGCAAGAGCGCAGAAGCGACTAGAAAATTCTTCGTATGACAATTTACTCATCGTTTACTCACCTCCTTCACGCTATATCATAGCGCAAGCCGGTGAGGGAAGGCAACACAGGAGGAAACCGAAATGGAGAAAAAAAGAATCCTCTGCGTGGGGACGCAGAGGACTGAGG
>CAYXGN010000320.1:0-1167 GCA_964464505.1 uncultured Prevotella sp. | reverse complement strand
GCAATCGCGCGTTGATAGAAAGTTTCACATTCATATCTGAAATCAGTTGATAGAAAGTTTCAAATTCATATCTGAAATCAGTTGATATGAAAGTTTCAAATTCATATCGAACTTAGGGTTCTGCGACGGGGCGGACGGGGTAGCCATAGTAACGGCGGTTGCAGTTCTGGCCGTGGTAGCTACTGTTGAAGTAGAGGAAGTACGCGTCGTAGGAGTTGTAGGGATAGTGCGTACTAGACCAGTAGTAGCCGCACGAACCGTGGCCGTCGAGGTCCCCATTGCCGCGGATGCCGGAGGGCGGGAGGAAGATACTATTGCCGTTCTTTGTGCTGGTGACTTTATAACCGTTGATGGAAGAGCCGTCAGTGGTGGCCATACTTACCCATTCCCAGATGCAGTTGTTGGAGTCGAGAAGCTCGCCGAATTCATCGTTGGTCGGCATACGGCAAGAAGAACCCCAGTTGACGTAGGCAGCATCATGTTGCTTTTCCAAAGTGGTCTTGCCACTGGTGGGATAGTTGGCGTAGTCAGAATCAAAATAGGAGCCTTCGTTATACTCGGTCTTGGGGGTTGTTTCGCCCCAGGCATAGTATTTGCCGTCGCCCGCAGCAGTTTCCGCACCGACATTTGTCTCTGCCCAAAGCAGGCCGCTGGGCAAGCCAAGGTCGACGAATTTGTGTCCGTTTATAAGATACACTCCACCGCCAAGGTCTTGTTTTTCGTCCTCTGCACTTGTTTCAAATGCAACAGAGTCAACATCGGTATAAGTAATGGCTACTTTGCCGTCTTTCCACATCTTCATCTGAGTGGTTTGTGCGGAAACCAATGAGCATTGTGTTGCGATAACAACACCGCAAATAAGGATAAAAATCTTTTTCATGTTTGTTTTTTATGAAGGTAAAAATGGCTTTACATAAGGAAAGCTGCACCTCGCCTATTTCGCAAACAGGTCGTCCATGGTCAGCTGGCTGTGGATGGCACTGGTGTCCGAACCCTCTGATACGCCGTTGGACGTAATAAGCGTAAGATGGATGGATTTGTCGGTGCCGCTTTCTGAAAAAACATCTTCGAAAGGTGGAATGTCTTGATGAAAAATGCTTGAAACTGGTGGAAATGTGTCTTTTTTCGATAGATTTCCACCAAGTTCAAGCAAAAATGCGGGGTTAT
>CAYXGN010000319.1:0-1175 GCA_964464505.1 uncultured Prevotella sp. | reverse complement strand
AACCGAACGCAATATAGCTTGCTTTAATTGCTGAGGTGCAGCCTATCTTATTCAAAGGGCGCATCTCGGCGATCTGCGCCTACTACTGTTTGCACTATCTTTTGTGATTTTTGTGTAATCTGTAGTTCTAAAATTTTTTGTTTAGTCAAGCCATTTCACGTAGCAAAAGTCCTCCCGGTGGATGAGATTCTTGTTTTTGGGATACATGCGGACGCAGCTTTTGAAGGAGCCGGCTACATCGGGTTCGAAGGTTGCTTCGAAGATGAAGTTGTTGCCTTCGCGGCCTACCATTTCAAACTCTCGCTTGCTGAAGATGTGCTCCTCGCCGTTCTTGTCGTTCTTGACGGAGATGAGTTCGAGTCCCACGGCATCGTTGAGTCCCTGCTCGTCGATGACATAGCGGAGAGTGTAGTTCTTGCCTGTCTCTGCGGAATAGAGCATGGAGTCGTCTTTGCTCACCACTCGGATGGAGTCCCACCGCTCTGCCACTGTCTCCTTCCATGCTGCCAAGTCCTTGGCGGCGCGGTTGTTGTCGGCAGAAAGGGCCTTGAAGTTGGCTGCCATCTTGTTGTAGAACTTGTCGTAGTAGTCGTCGAGTTGGCGCTTCATGGTGTAGTGGGGGGCTATCGTTGCGATGGAGTTCTTTATTGTCTTTATCCAACCCTCGCTGTAGCCCTGGGAGTTGCGGTCGTAGTAGAGCGGCAGAATCTCGTTCTCAAGGAGATGGTAGATGGTGGCGGCGTCGAGTTGGTCCTGATAGCCCTGGTTCTCATAGGTGCGCTCCTGCTGGAGAGCCCATCCTGCCCCTTTGCGGTAGCCTTCCACCCACCATCCGTCGAGCACGGAGAGGTTGACCACGCCGTTCATCTCTGCTTTCTCGCCCGATGTGCCCGAAGCCTCGAGGGGTCGTGTCGGGGTGTTCATCCAGATGTCTACGCCGGAGACAAGGCGGCGTGCGAGTTGCATATCGTAGTCCTCGAGGAAGATAATCTTGCCGAGGAACTCGGGGCGTTGGCTTATTTCAAAAATCTTCTTTATCAAGCCCTGTCCGGCACCGTCGGCGGGGTGTGCCTTGCCCGAGAAGATGAACTTCACGGGTCGGTCGGGGTTGTTCACTATCTTGGAGAGGCGGTCGAGGTCGGTGAAGAGAAGGTGGGCGCGCTTGTAGGTGGCGA
>CAYXGN010000318.1:0-1188 GCA_964464505.1 uncultured Prevotella sp. | reverse complement strand
ATCTACTATACTTCGATTAGGCAGCGAGAGCGTAGTTGTTTTCGCCAATTAAATTGCTGATCGCTAAGATTATGGAGCTAGCCATCGAGACTCCGCGTGCTTACGTACCATTTCATCCCGCTGTCAAATCCATTCAACCCCGAGATGTTTTTGCTTATCCTACATAAAGCTATTGCAAAGGTAATGCAACTTATCTTATGCAAAGGTAATCATTATTTCTGAACGGCAAAAACTTTTTTTTTGTTACCTTTGCATTATCTTTGCACCTCGGTTAAAAACGCAACGCAGCGGCAAACGTATGGCAGAAGGAATTTTCGACAGGACTGAATTGCTTGTGGGTGGCGACGTGATGAAGCGTATCGCCGCCACGAAAGTCATCGTTTTCGGTGTCGGTGGGGTAGGGAGCTGGTGCGTGGAAGCGCTCGTCCGCTCGGGCATAGAGCACATCACCATCGTTGATTTCGACTCCGTCTGCCCCTCAAACGTAAACCGCCAGCTCATGGCCACGACGCAAACCATCGGCGAAAAGAAGGTGGACGCGCTCAAGGCGCGCCTCCTTCAGATTAACCCCAAGGCTCAGGTCACCGCCATACAAAAGGTTTTCTGCGAGGAGACAGCCTCCGAGTTCGCCTTGGAGGACTACGACTACATCGTCGACGCTATCGACAGCCTCAAGGACAAAGCCCTGCTCATCATGCAGGCGTGCGCTTCCGGGGCTGTGTTCTTCTCGTCGATGGGAGCCGCACTGAAGATGGATGCCACACAGATACGCGTCGCCGAGTTCTGGAAAGTGCGCGGATGCCCCCTCGGAGCAGCACTCCGCAAGAAGATGAAACGGGCAAAGATGCAGCCCGCACATAAGTTCCAGTGCGTGTATAGCGAGCAACTTCTGGAAAACCGAGGACTCCAAACGGAGGGCAAGGCCAACGGCACCATGGCGCACATAACGGGAATCTTCGGGCTTACCATAGCCGGACTGGTGATGGACGACATCTGCCGCAAAGCCCTCGGAAGCCCTGAACAGCAAGCCTGAACAATGCTCTCGCGCTGCGGCGGAGTAAGGAAAAAGGTCTTTACACAACATTTTTTGCTACTCTTCCACAACAAAACATTAAAAAAAGAGTTATTTATTATAAATCAATATAAGGTGGGTTCTAAAAATTCCCACCGTAAAGAATAGATAAAAAT
>CAYXGN010000317.1:0-1200 GCA_964464505.1 uncultured Prevotella sp. | reverse complement strand
GGATGCTTTTCTCCTCCCTTTTAGGGGAGGTCGGGAGAGGCTTAGACGCACCCTCCCAATCAACCCATTTTGCATTTTTATGTCAAGAATTTAAGAATTAAAGAAGGCTTCGCCCGTTAGATATTCCTCCCACAGATTCCACTGTTTTACAGAAAGAAATTATAAGATTAATGACAGATTAACGGGCAATTAATGATGATTAATGTTTTTCTTTTTGAACGCTAATCTCCGTTAATCACTCGTTCTTGCTCTGGCAAGCGTCTCCTTCGTCGCCGAGCGAATCTATCATTAATCTTCTCTTTGTTGTGTCAAATTAGTGTTTTTCTTCGTTTTTGCCATTTCACTCTTTTACTTTTACCCGAAAAGTGTTATCTTTGTTTTCAGAAACGAACATTAATATATCGACAAAATGGAAGAGAAGAAAAACCAACAGGTCCAGATAGGACTGTCACCGGAAGTAGGCGTAGGTGTCTACTCCAATCTCGCACTGATAACACACTCCAACACTGACTTCGTGCTCGACTTCGCCTGCATGCTCCCCGGACTGGGACAGCCGCAGGTGCGCAGCCGCGTCATCATGGCTCCCGAACATGCCAAACGCCTCCTCCAGGCGTTGCAGGAGAACGTGTATAAGTATGAACAGACGTTCGGGAAGATAGAAATCCCCAACCAACAGGAACGCACCATCGCGCCGTTCAAGGTGAAGGGGGGAGAAGCGTAACAAGCCCCTCCCGACCCTCCCCGCCGGGGAGGGCTTTTTTGATTAGCTTAGTAGGTGCGCATCTCCGAGGCGCACCCCTCAAGCAACCCGTCTTGCGTTTTGTTTATCAAGAATTTAAGAATTAAAGAATTTAAAATGCTGCGGGGCATTGCTTTCCTTATGCCTTTCCTTAATTCCTTAATTCCTTACTTCCTGACAATGAAACCCTCTTGACAAAAACAAGAAAAACACATACCCACAGATTTTCAAATTACAGATTGCACGAATTTCACGAACAAGTGTGGTAACTGTAGTAGGCGCGAATCGCCGAGGCGCGCCACTGGAATACTCCCACGGTTTGTTTTTCCCGAACACGGAACGCACAGGACTAACGGAAGAAAGCCCCGCAGTGTCTTTAATTACTTCCCGTTGGTCGGTGGGCCTACGACAAATCTCTTGACAATAAAATCTCGCTTGCGATGGTGCGTCTCGGCGATCCG
>CAYXGN010000316.1:0-1210 GCA_964464505.1 uncultured Prevotella sp. | reverse complement strand
AGGGTGCGTCTCGGCGATCCGCACCTACTACGATTACCAACGCCACCTCAATGGGCGCGCCTCGGAGATGCGCGCCTACTATGGTTACCCTTGCAAACAAGTGGAGCCCTCCCCGGCGGGGAGGGTTGGGTGGGGCTTCTTTTTCTTTTTTTTGCGCGCTGTTTTTGCTTGTTTCGGATATTCTCTTTACCTTTGCAGCGATTTAGACAACATATTATTAACGATTGTGGAAAAATTTGGCTGCTTGCAACCACACTAAAAAATGCTAAAACTGCGAAATCCGACACAAAGATTTCCCTACATGTTTGGCGTTTTTCCACTCAATTAAAAAATGGAAAAATGAGTTATTTATTCACTTCAGAATCAGTTTCGGAAGGCCACCCCGACAAGGTTGCCGACCAGATTTCGGACGCTTTGCTTGACCAGTTTCTTGCTTACGATGCGCAGTCGCACTGTGCCATCGAGTCGTTTGTCACCACCGGGCAGGTGGTTATCATGGGAGAGGTGCGCTCCGAGGAGTACATCGACTTGCAGGCGATAGCCCGCAACACCATCAACCGAATAGGCTACAACAAGAGCGACTATCAGTTTGACGGCAACTCGTGCGGCATCCTCACCGCCATTCACGAACAGAGCGGCGACATAGACCGCGGCGTGACGCGCGAGAACGAGGAGGAGCAGGGTGCCGGCGACCAAGGCATGATGTTCGGTTATGCCACGACAGAGACGGAGAACTACATGCCCGTGTCGCTCGACTTGGCCCATCTCATCATGCAAACCCTTGCGGAGATACGCCACGAAGGCAAAGAGATGACCTATCTTAGGCCCGATGCCAAGAGTCAGGTGACGGTGGAGTACAGCGACGAGGGCGTGCCGCAGCGCATAGACACCATCGTTGTGAGCACGCAGCACGATGAGTTCGACGCCGACGACAACCGCATGCTCGCCAAAATCAAGGACGATGTGAAGCACATCCTTATGCCGCGCGTGCTCTCGAAGATACACTCCGAGAAGGTGTTGTCGCTGTTCAATGACGACATAACATATCATGTCAACCCCACCGGCAAGTTCGTCATCGGCGGACCCCACGGCGACACGGGTCTGACGGGGCGCAAAATCATCGTCGACACCTACGGAGGCAAGGGCGCGCACGGTGGCGGAGCCTTCTCCGGCAAGGACCCTTCGAAGGTGGACCGCAGTGCCGCTTACG
>CAYXGN010000315.1:0-1218 GCA_964464505.1 uncultured Prevotella sp. | reverse complement strand
TTAGGTATAGGCGTTTAGACCGCACCATTCAATTCGCTGTGTTTAAGCGTCTTGGCTGATTGTAGACCATCCTGCGAATAAGCACATCGAAGATAGTGTCCATATTATTCCGCCTGTTGAAACGAAAATGATACTCGTCAAGGTATCCTTGCATCCTTTCTTTGGAGCAATGATGGTGTATCCCTCTGAGCCAGCCTTTGGCATTCATAATGTGTATATGCATTTGAGGGAAAGATTTTCCATTTTCCGATTTACGTTGCTCAATACAGTATTCACCCATCAGAGGCTTGTATCCATTCCATTCGTCGGTCACAATCCTTGCGTCTTTGCTAATGAACTTCTGGAAGAATGGGCGGAAGGAAGAAGATGATGCATCATCAATAATCTGACCATAGGCGCGTCCTACACCGCCGTTGCCCAAGATTTCAAGCGCAACAATGACTAGCTTCTTCTTTGTGGTGGAGCTGCGCCCAAAAATATCCTCTTCTTCACCTCCAACATAGAATTCATCAACATGGACAGTTCCTGTAAGAGGATAGTTACCGGAACTTTTCATCGCTTGCTGTATCTTCCATTTGAATTCCCAACAGGTTTTCTGTCTGATTTCATATTCCTCAGACAACTCCAGCGATGACATGCCTTTCTTCTTAGTGCTAATTTTGAATGCAATATGAAATGCTATCAACAGCGAGAACTTCACTTTGTCAAACATGGTGCCTGCGGTAGGGCTCTCATCGTACTTGCAACGGGTACACCTCCTTGAATATGGCAGATGGCCTTTGCAATAGTGCGTGTTGCCGCACTTCTTACAGACAAAGTTGTCTCCGTTCCACTTGATACTGGAAAGATACCTGTAACAATCTCCGTCCGTTCTGAAATGATTATAAAATTTGATAGAATTCACTCCTTTAAACTCATCTCTTTGCCACATACGGACAAAGGTACGAAATAATCTTGAAATTAGTGCGGTCTAAACGCCTATACCTATCAAAGGTTTCAGGGCACAACTGCATGGAGTGTCAGACATTCCATTCTTCCTCTATCGTGTCTGTAAAATCTTTGGTTAGCAGTTGAGGTTGTCGCCACGGAAGATTTAAACTGCGCCGTTACAATTCCATTCCCTTTGCATAAGATATGCTGCACCTCAGCAATTAAAGCAAGCTTTTGTAGCAGCTCCGAAAAGTGGACACGAAAAATGATTATTACTTGATTTTATTT
>CAYXGN010000314.1:0-1230 GCA_964464505.1 uncultured Prevotella sp. | reverse complement strand
TCGTGTAATCTGTAGTTTGAAAATCCGCGAGGGAGCAAGGGCGCGTCTCGGCAATCCGCGCCTACTACGACCCCGCAGGGTCTTAAATTCTTTAATTCTTGATAAAAAGAAACGCTATGGACATACTATTGGAATACGACCGCCAGTTGCTGTTGCTGTTCAACGGCAGCAACAGTTTGTTTGCTGACCATTGGATGGCGGTTCTCACCTCCGGTTTTACCTGGATTGCACTCTATATCGCGTTGCTCTTTCTCGTCATCAGGAACAATGCTTCCGTGTCGCAGATTCTCCTCATCGTCGGGTGCTCTCTCTTGTGCGTGCTCTTGGCTGGCGGCGTGGCAGACTTGATAGTAAAGCCTCTTGTAGGTCGCTTGCGTCCTTGCAACGACCCCGTGCTTTGTGGCGCGGTGCATGTGGTAAAGCATTGCCATACCAGCGATTTCAGTTTCTTCTCCGCCCATGCTGCCAACACCTTCTCCATTGCTGTGTTCTTCTGTTGGCTTGTAAAGAGTCGGCTGCTTGGCGTGGGTCTTGTTGCATGGTCGCTCTTAAACTGCTACACGCGCCTGTATCTCGGTCTCCATTATCCCCTCGACATCATCGTAGGACTGGCGTGGGGCTTCCTCGCCGGCACGGGTGTCTGGTTCCTTTATCTGAGAGTTCTCAAGAGACTTTCGCCGTACAACGGCGTCGCCTCTTCGCAATACAAGCCGAAAGGCTACAACCATAACGATGTCTGTGTGGTGCTGCTTGTCCTGGTGTTGACCTTGGTTTACAGCATCCTTCGGGCATTGTTCTTTTTCTAAAAATGATGGATACAAAGCATATAAAAATCAACGATTACAATTACCCCCTACCTGACGACCGCATCGCGAAGTTCCCCATTGCGCAGCGCGACCACAGCCGACTCCTTGTCTATAAACACGGCGACATTACCGACGACACCTTTTGTAATATCGCGGACTATCTGCCCAGTGGTGCCTTGATGGTGTTCAACAACACCAAGGTAATCCAGGCGCGACTCCATTTCTGCAAGCCTACAGGTGCTCTCATCGAGGTGTTCCTCCTTGAACCTCATCAACCCGCCGATTACGAACGGGTATTCCAAACCACGGAGCGGTGCTCGTGGGTCTGCATGATTGGTAATGCTAAGAAGTGGAAAGAGGGAAGTCTTCAACGCTCTTTCGAGGTAAAGGGCAGCCTCTTGACGCTTTCTGCCAAAAGGGTAGA
>CAYXGN010000313.1:0-1234 GCA_964464505.1 uncultured Prevotella sp. | reverse complement strand
GTGAGAACAGTCCCGATGCAAAGTTAAGAAAAAACAAAGATATTGCGTCCGCTTTCAAAAACTTTTTAGAACTCCCAGTAAATGTTTTGCACCACGGATTATGTAGTAGGCGTGCATCTCCGAAACTCGCCCCTCAAGGAGCATCCCCCTTTTGCATAAGCTGGGCTGCACTTTCTTTGCGAAGGGGCGCGTCTCGGAGATACGCGCCTACTACGATTGCTTTTGCGACCTCCTAAAAATTCTATTGCGAAAAAGTGGAGTGGGGAGGGCGTGTTTCAAAGAAATATAAGTACCTTTGCGCCGCTTTTCCTTTGCCGGATGTGAAGGAAGGCGTTTCTTTTTTGAGAAGACAAATGGGAACAAGAACTTTTCTCGCTCTGTGCATGGCGATATGGATGGGCATCGCGCCGCTCTCTGCTGCCGACCACAGCCATATCAACGTGGTGCTGTTGGGCGATTCAAATACATCTATCGGAGGCGACTCGTGCGACATCGCCGTGGGGTGGAGCAAATGGTTTAAGGAAGTGTTTGCCCCTGCCTCGTGCCGCAGTTACGCGCGCAGTGGAGCCACATGGACAAACACAGAGCGCACACGCCGCGATGAAGAGGAGAACACAGGCCGACTCTCCGACAATAACGTGGTCTACAATCAGGCTTGCCGACTCATCACCGCTTATCAGTCGGGGCGGCAAGTGAGTCCGCAACTCATAATGATTGCCGCCGGCACCAATGATGCGTGGTTTGGCAAACAGCGTCCGCAACGCTTTGCGAAGACAGCGGCGCAAGTGTTTGCCGCGACATCGATGCCGGCGACACAAAGCATTGCGCAAATTACCACCCTGGCGGAGTCGGTGAGATATGTGTGCGAGATGCTTATGGAAGCCTTTCCCGAAGCCCAAATAGTGCTGCTGACCCCGATGCAGTGTACTGCCGCTTCGGCGGAAGACATACAAAAGGTGGGCGACACGATAGAAGAATGTGGGCGGCAGATGAGCCTCGCCGTTATCCGGCAGGATTACGGTTCGGCGGTAAGCAGGATTAGGGAAAGCAAGATTCACACCTTCACCTCCGACGGCACGCACACCAACGAGAGAGGGGCAAGGCGCAACGGCATCTACATAGCCCACGCAGTGGAAGCCCTCCTTCAGATGTAGACAAGACATATTCAGCGCAAACATAAAAGGTGGGTTCTAAAAATTCCCACCGTAAAGAATAGATAAAAATGAAAGATTAC
>CAYXGN010000312.1:0-1241 GCA_964464505.1 uncultured Prevotella sp. | reverse complement strand
CAATTCAAGTTTTGCGCCCCGAATACGGCGTTTCTTGAGAAAATAACTAACTTTGTGACACGATTAAATCAGTAAAACATTATGACACAGCGCGAAATACCAAGACCAGTTCAAGAAGCCGCCAGTCAACAGGGGTTCAACAGTGTATCGTACGCGGGGCAGGTTGACGGGGTTGACTACTACTCCGTCGAGGTGATTGACAGCAACGGTGATGTCACCCCTGTAGGGTTGCCGACCTTTATCGCCTTGAAAGGCGGACGGACGAGTTGGGTGAGCGGGGACGACGGGCTTGAGCTATCACTTCGATTTGATTAGTCGTTTTGCGAACTTCGGATTTATCAAAGCATTATCAATCCTTGCGACCTCGATTGCGGACGGCTTCATACTGGAAAGATAAGAATCTTTGAATTTGGCAATCTTTGATGATTGGGGGTCATACCAAACGAGATTGCCATTTTTTTGTCGTTCTACTATGAAAACGTGCGCGTTTCCTTTCTTCCATTGGCAATATACCTCATACCTCCCTTTCTCCGCCGTATGTCCCTCTATAAATAGCCGCTTTGCGTCATTGGTATCGGCGATTGCGCCCGAGCGGGATGTTGAAACAGGGTTGCCGTCTTTATCGAGAAACCGACTGCGCCAACTCATTTTATTGTCAAAGAAAAATCTATCGATTTCTCTTTCCGTTTTGCTCCTCTTGTATAGCGGGTTCGGCTTCGCTTCGACATTAAACCCCCGCCGCCTCAATTCATACGCCACCGTGCAGGTTTGGCAGTTATGATAATACCCTTTCTCAAGAGCTTTATCTGAACTATACAGCGGGTTCGGGTGCGCATTATCTGCAAGACCGAAAGGCATTATTTGCCCCTGTATCACAGGCAACGCCTCATTCAGTTCTCGGATATTCTTCTTTTGCTCGGGCGTGAAATTCGCGTACTTCCTGTTGTATTTCATCGCCTGTTCGTATTCCGCGTATGTCGGGTAAGGGACTTTCGAGCCGTATGCCGCCAACAGCGCCGACGGGATATACTTCGAATTGTCCGTCACGAAATATGGCTTGCTATAACTCGTCTTGCTCCTCGCCTCATTGGCGGACAGCCATTTCCCGAACCCGTCGGGAACGCTCTTGACAGTCTGCGTGCTTTCCGTTGTCGGGTCTTCGCCGTTGAGTATGCGGCGGGTGTCTTCCTCTATCTCCTCCTCGGTCTTGAGGACGGACACGGCGTGACACCGACAGTGCG
>CAYXGN010000311.1:0-1246 GCA_964464505.1 uncultured Prevotella sp. | reverse complement strand
CCTCGAAATGTATTACCTTTGAAGTCATGGATACTAATATGCTATTTTCAATAGGTCTAAACCTGTCTTCTCCATGGAAAGTGGTGAAGAGCGAATTTTGTATGCCCGAAGGCAGTATCGTTCGCGAACTTCATATTTGGATAGATTTTGAACGTGGCTCTAAGTTTCTGTCTTCGAAAGGAACATTGCTTTCTCCCCACGACACGGTTGATAAGGTTTGGCGTCATCTCAATTTCTTTGAGCATCCTTGCTATCTTCACGCCCGTGTTCCCCGTCTGAAAACGGATGCCTCTTCAACAGAGATGGTAAAAGTTCCCTGGGCACGATCAAACTCAGGTTTTACCATGTTGTTCGAAGCCTTTACCATGGCTTTAATTGAAGAGGAGACACCAGTAAATTCTGTAGCCAAGACCGTAAAGGAGTACCCCAACCGAATCTGGACAGTATTCCGTCATTGGGTAAGTGGCGGCAAACGGAATCTCAATCTTTCGGATGTGAGGCGTATAGGTGTAGACGAGACTTCACGCAGGAAGGGACACTCCTATATTACCCAGTTCGTGAATCTTGAAACGCGGAAGACAATATTTGTATGCCCAGGCAAGGACGCTGATACATTCCGTCAGTTTGCCGAATGGCTTACAGAACATGGAGGTTCCCCCTCACTTATAGAAGTGGTGGCAATGGATATGTCCCAAGCCTTTACTTCCGGCTGCTTGCAGTATTTACCCAATGCACATATTGTGTATG
The DNA here is from genome assembly GCA_964464505.1 of uncultured Prevotella sp. Classification (GTDB taxonomy): domain Bacteria; phylum Bacteroidota; class Bacteroidia; order Bacteroidales; family Bacteroidaceae; genus Prevotella. The sequence continues at coordinate 499 of CAYXGN010000311.1, read as the reverse complement.
ACAAGTTCCATATGGTTCAAGAGGCTAACAAAAGATTGGACGAAGTGCGCAAGGCTGAAGCAAAAGAGAAGAAACTTCTGAAAGGGCACAGGTTTACGTTCCTTCATTTACGGAAGAACCTGCCAGAACAGAGGATACAGGAACTTGACACTTTGTTGCTCACTTACCCATTGCTTGGCAAGGCATACAGTCTCAAGGAGGGACTTGTGGATATTCTCAACGCTGCAACCTATAAAGTTGAAGGAGCGTGGGAAGATTTTCTGAAATGGATGGATATGGCAGAAGAAACAGCACTTGAACCATTCAAAAGATTGGTTGCAACATTTAAAGGGCATCTTTTCGGCATCAAGACGTTCTTCGAAGAAGGAAATGTTACTAATGGGGTATTGGAAAGTCTTAATTCCAAAGTCCAATTAGCCAAGAGAAGAGCTAGAGGGTATACGAACGTTGACAACTTCATGGATATGGTATATTATATCAATGGAGGAGAATCCTTCCG
>CAYXGN010000310.1:0-1253 GCA_964464505.1 uncultured Prevotella sp. | reverse complement strand
TTTATTATCGTGGCAGCCAGACGCTTTGCCTTGTCGCGCAAGGCAGTGGTGTCGGCATCCACATCGCCGTAGCACAGCACCACTCCCATTCTTCGGTTCACATGCTGCACGTGCTTACCGAAGATACGCACGCGCGTGTAGTCCTCGCGGAGGGCATCGAGGAGATTGTAGTCCGGGTCGTGGTCGGCGTCCTCTTTGGCGAGGACTACGGCACTGGCTCCGGCGTGCTCGAGGTGAATGCCTGCTATGGGCAGACCCATGACAGCACGGAAATGGAGTTCAAACTCCGACAGGTTGGTGGTGTGGCCAAGCGTCACCATACCCGTGTCGTGCGGCCGTGGCGACAGCTCGGAGAAGATTACCTCGCCCTCCTTGGTGAGGAAGAACTCCACTCCCCATATTCCTGCGCCCGTGAGGGCGGCAGTCACCTTGGCAGCCATGTCCTGCGCCTTGCGCAACTCTGCCTCGGGGATGGCGTAGGGCTGCCAACTCTCGCGGTAGTCGCCGCCTTTCTGCACATGGCCTATGGGCGGACAGAACAGCGTGGGTCCGTTCTTCTGAGTGACGGTGAGCAGCGTAAACTCGGAATCGAAATGGATGAACTCCTCTATTATTATCTCCTTCACATCGCCGCGACTGCCTTCCATGGCATCGCGGAAGGCACGCTCAAGCTGGGAGGCATCGTTCACCACACTCTGACCGTGACCCGATGACGACATGAGGGGTTTGATGACGCAGGGGAAGCCTATCTCCTTGGAGTGCTCACGAAGCTCGTCGAGGGTCTTGGCATAGAAGTATTTTGCAGTGCGGAGCCCCAGTTGCTTCGCTGCGAGGTCGCGGATGGCCTTGCGGTTCATGGTGAAGTTCACTGCCCGCGCACTCGGCACCACCTGGATGCCCTGCTCCTCGAAGTCGAAAAGCCGCTCCGTGCGGATGGCTTCTATCTCCGGCACGATGATGTCGGGGCGGTGCTTCTCCACCACGGCAGCCAGGGCGTCGCCGTCGAGCATATTGAACACCTCGCTCTCGTCAGCCACTTGCATGGCGGGAGCACACTCATATCTGTCGCATGCAACGACATACTGCCCTGCACGCTTGGCGGCGATGACAAACTCTTTGCCCAGTTCGCCGGAACCTAACAACAATATTTTCTTCATGACTCAAAATAAGGGTTTTCTTCGTTCTCTTTTCTCGCCCACACGCCCTCTGCCCACGGCAGATGATGTGTAAGCCCTACAAAAGTACAAAAAAAA
>CAYXGN010000309.1:0-1267 GCA_964464505.1 uncultured Prevotella sp. | reverse complement strand
TGGCTTGATCGCCATTCACTTCCACGTTGACAGCCTCAGAGCCTTTGTAGTTGGCTTGGGCTTCCTTGTCGGCGGCAAACTTGTCGAGATACTTCTGGATGCCAGCCTTTACTCCTTCCGATGCGGACGGCTCGAGATACTTCAAGAAGTCCTGTCCTGTGGAGAATGCCTTTTGACCTTCTGCAGCCACCTTGCCGGGGTCGGAGAGTTCGGAATTGGCACCAGCCTTGGCTTCATTAGAGCCCGAAGACTTTGAACCACAACTGCCAACGGCAATTGCGAAGAACGCAGCGAATGCGAAATAAACTAATTTTTTCATGTTGTTTGGGTTTAAAAAGTTATACTTTGCAAGGACGCAGAACGCCCCTGCGTTAATGAAAATTACATATCGGCGAAGTCTTTGGCACGGAAATACCATTTGCCGTCAACCTTCTTGAGGATGGTCTTGTCGGTGGTTTTCTCCTCTTTACCGTCGGTAACCACTGTTGCGCTCAACTCAACTATGGCAGAGTCGCCCTTTTCCTCGACATTAGCCACACTGACTTCCTTGAGCTGAACCTTTGCCAATGCCATCAGCGCATGGGCCATTCCGACATTCTCGGAGACTTTCTTCTTGAGGGTGTCAGACACGCCTGGCTCCAGATACTGGACGAAGTCGCCGCCTTTGTACATCGCTTCAACACCGGCTTTTGCCACCTCTCCCGGTCCGGGAGACTTCGGTCCGCAGCTTGCCATGCCTACCGCGAAGAGTGCCACAAGCGCAAAACAAACTAACTTCTTCATGTTTTGTTTATTGTTTTTAGTTATACATTATTAATATAAAGTTAATCTCGTTTTTGGTGCAAATTATTCGCGTTTTCAAATGCAACTTGACAATTGTGGGGGCGAAGTTAGACAAAAAAAAAAAAAAATAGCAAAGTTTTTGGAGGAAAATTTTCAAATAAGGTGCAAAAAAGTGTGCAAAACGTGTGCAAACGCATATTTTCGGGGTGAAAAAGTAAAAAAGTGAAAAAGTAAAAGAGTAAAAAATGGAGTGTCAAATATATACATTCGTTGCATAATTATTACATATTTTAACGCGCTATTTCGCGATTTTTTCGCCCGGCTGCGGCGTTGCTCGGTTTTTCTCGCTCGTAGAGCGTGCAGCGTCTAAGGTTTTGTGCGGCAATAAGTTTCGCGTGTTGATGGTGCAACTGTGCAATGTTTGGGTTGCGAAAAAGCGGCACTTTGAAGGCAAAAACGGCATTTTTTCGCAGAAAACACGTTG
>CAYXGN010000308.1:0-1270 GCA_964464505.1 uncultured Prevotella sp. | reverse complement strand
AATGATGATGCGAATTTGGGAGGATGACAGCGCATCCATTCGGCGTAAGGCGCTGCGCGAGTATTGTGGTAAAGACGCACCCTTTGATACGGGCAAGCACAGACGGAATACAGATTCGCTGACAAACAAAGTCGCGGTTGCGCGCGTGATGGGGAAATATGAAAAGGCAAAAGCATTAGGCGCATGGGTGGCGACAAATCAGATTGCCGCGTTGAATAAGCGACTCTCTAACTTTAATCATGCACTTGCCACGAAGAGAGAGGCAGATGAAAAGAAGAGGAAGGAAAAGAATGCGGCGGATGAAAAGGAAAAGGCGGAATCAGCCAAGAGGCTGGCGAACAACAGGACGGTGCACGCCGTAGTTGGGGCGGAAGAGTTAACTCGATATCGCGTCGCGTTTAAGGAAATGTTTGGCTACGAGATGGGAGAAACGATTATGCAAGAGGCAAGTGACAAAACCGAGACGGGTCACCGTTGGGATGGAACGAACAATCGTTGGAAAGAGTGGCGTAGGCGTAGGTTGCGAACGCCCTATCGTGATTTTACATTGATGCGTCTGCGCTGCGTAGCCTACCGTCTTTGAGAGGTTGAGATTGAACTGACGCCGGGAAACAACGGCACATCCGATTCATTGGATCAGGAGGCGCTCGCCATTGTGAGAGATCTTGCGCAACGTTATGGCATTGAACATGGGAAATGGGATTATCAACGCCGTTGGTCTGAAGAAGAAGACTGGTGTGCAGAAGAATATGGTTGGAAATTTATGGTTATGGTGAACAGGGGCACAATAACCGTTCAAGTTTTCGACGATGACCTTGAATGGGAACTACAAGATGCCGCCAAGAAGCGCAGAGAGGAATCGCGGGAAATCAATCCTTCCAAGTCTGTGAAGAAGAATGAAATGCGTCGAAAGAATGGCACAAAGTCACTATGAAAGGAGCCAAGAAGATGAAGAAGATGATGTTGATATGCGCCGTCGCACTGGCTACGGTGAGCGCGATGGCACAGGGGCGGGCCTTATGGAGCGATAAGACGACCGATCCTTCCGAACTTCGCAAAAAGGCGTCCGCGATTTGCAGCATGGTGGAGGAACTTGCAACAATTGAAACCTGCAAGAAGTTTGGCATTGTCATAGCGGCGACTGAATGGACGAACAACTGCGAGAAGTCTCTCTTGATCGTGCCGAGCGTTTACTGTAACATCTGCAAATATGATAGGGGCGGCAATCTCGTTCAAGTGGGGAAACAGGAAGATTTTGAAGAGTTGCGAT
>CAYXGN010000307.1:0-1270 GCA_964464505.1 uncultured Prevotella sp. | reverse complement strand
TTATGAAAAAAGAAGTGATACGTTTTATCAAGGACTGGACGCTGCCGGTGAGCATCTTCACCGGCATTGCCGCCTACCTTGTCTTTGCCCTCGTACCCTGCCTCGACGCGGCGGGGACGGCGATGGCACCGTTCTTCGATGCCATCCTGCCGCTGTTCATGTTCTGCGTCCTCTTCGTCACGTTTTGTAAGGTGGACTACAGGAAACTGCGACCCGTGTGGTGGCATGTGTGGGTGGCAGTGTTCCAGTTGCTCACCGTCGCCCTCATCATGGCATTCATCCTCGGTCTGCACCTCGACGGACTCCTCCTCATCCTCGCCGAGGCGGTGCTGACATGCATCATCGCGCCGTGCGCGTCGGCGGCTCCTGTGGTGACGCAGAAGATTGGCGGCGACCTGGAGCAGATGACATCATTCACGTTCCTCTCCAACTTCATCACGGCACTCCTCGTGCCCGTCTGCTTCCCCCTCATCGACAAGACCGCCGACATGACGTTCCTCTCCGCCTTCGCGACGATACTGCACCGCGTCTTCGCCGTCCTCGTCATGCCTATGGTGCTCGCCTATATCGTGAAGCACGCCACACCGGGACTGTGCCGCCGCATCACCAGCGTGAAGGACCTCTCCTACTACCTCTGGGGAGGGTCGCTGCTCATCGTGTCGGGGACGACGATGAAGAACATCTTCCATGCCGACTGCACCGTGACGTTCCTCCTCCTCATCGCCTTCGCCTCCCTCATGCTCTGCTTCGTCCAGTTCGCCGCCGGGCGATACATCGGCCGCCACTTCGGACAGACGGAGAACGCCGGACAGGCACTGGGACAGAAGAACACCGCCTTCGCCATCTGGATTGCCAGCACCTATCTCACGCCCCTCTCCTCCGTAGGCCCCGGCTGCTACATCCTCTGGCAAAACATCATCAACAGCATAGAAATCTGGAACTACAGCAGGAAGCACAAGAAGTAGCCCCTCCCACCTCCCCTGCGTATTGCATTTACAAACTACAGATTACACAAATTACACGAACGCAGGGCAAACCATAGTAGGTGCGGATCGCCGAGACGCACCCCTCAAACTCGCTTTCCCAAACTACAGATTTCACAAATTACACGAACGCAGGGCATACCGTAGCAGGTGCGCATCTCCGAGGCGCACCCCTCCAGCACGCTTTTACAAACTACAGATTACGCAAATTACACGAACGCAGGGCATACCTTAGTAGGTGCGGATGCTTTTCTCCTCCCTTTTAGGGGAGGTCGGGAGAGGCTTAG
>CAYXGN010000306.1:0-1278 GCA_964464505.1 uncultured Prevotella sp. | reverse complement strand
GAAGACTTTGTTCTACAAGTTTCAGCAAAGCGTGTTCATTGTAATCAAAAACCACATAATACAAATGCTTTGACGTAGAGCCTTCCGTATAATCTGTAACATAGAAAGTTATATCTCCACCAGAGGCCAGCCATTTCTTAAAATACGGAGTAGCGTAAGCCTGTCTTAAAATTTGTCCTTCAGATGTATATTCTTCAAAATCTGTGATTAAGACAGAACTACGTCCCTCGTCTGTGATTTTCTTCAAAGCATTCTCAATGGGAGCATAGAATTCTTGTTGATTTTGAGCATTTTTCAATTGCGCAAAAATTTGCGCAGGACGAGCGGCATCAGCTGAAAGTGGCAATATCTTAGAATCTCCTAATTTATAAATGTCGAAATTCTCCGCATTGCCAGTGATTTTCTGGCATAGTCCGTTGAAGGTCTGCGATGTTAGACTGTCGCTGCATGCAATCATGGCACCAGTGAAATCAACGTAAGCAGAATATTTCTCACTACTTACTCTCACTACTGGAAGGCCTTTTTCCAAATAAGCTGTAATTTTCTTATTAAAAGGCGTGTCATTACTGTTCCCAAATACGCCATCAATTAGGGTGCAGGATGATAATGAAACCATACAAGCACCTACGATAAAAGTTCCAACAAAATTAGATTTCGCGGCAATCTTAACAAACTTGTTGTCGTTCATAATGTTTTTGTTGCCTATAGCTCCCCAATTCGGCGTTAAAAAGTTAGGTGTGTTACGAGCATAAAAAGAAGCGTGGAGAACTTACCTGCTGTCCATTCCACACACTGAGGCTCTCGCATTGCCTATCAAAGTTGAACAGACAACGTCAGAGCCCACGCCGATATGAAAAACCAAAACCTTGTGGAATTATAACACAAACACAATTTGCAGCCTGAAAGGATACAATGACGGCTTGCAATGAAACCACAAGGGCTGATATAATCACACCCTGGACATCTACCGTTGCTAAGTTCAAGACTTTGATGACTAGTAATTTGCGAGATTACAGTGTGTCTCAAACAGAGCGTCAAGTAAACGCCTTTGTTATGTCGTGCCTCTTTACCCACCCTGCCTCCTTATTTGCGGGTCTGACCCACAAAAAGGCTCGGCGTGTGCTGAGGCATAGATCGATTGGAACGGGGCGCTCGGATGCGCCAAACCAAATATTCCGCCCCAAAGTTACGAGTAATTTTTAAAACAAAAGAAATTTTTGAAAGAAAATGTTGAAAAAGAGTGGATATTGATAATTTGTTGTCGAGCGTCCTCGCCCT
>CAYXGN010000305.1:0-1284 GCA_964464505.1 uncultured Prevotella sp. | reverse complement strand
CTGTCATTCCGCCATCTGCTTGATTTCCTCTATCTGCGCAAGGATTCGGTTGACACGGCGGAGGGAGCCGATGTAGTAGACCGTTCCGCAGATGCTGCCACCGACGAGTCCGCAGATGCCCCCCAGAATCATGCCATTTGCGGAATCGCCCACCTGCTGACTTATGGCATAGAAGAACAACGCCAGCCAAACGAGGAGCGTGGGGATGCCCACAAACACAAGCCACCGCTTGCCGAAGCGTTTGTAGGCCAGCACATGTTGCGCCACGGTGATCACGTTGCCTGTCATCAGGTCGTCGGAGACATAACGGCGGACAGAATAGGCTGTCACTGCGACACAGTAGGCCATATAAACCACCGTCAGCACGAAGAACCATAGGGGCAGCACTTTCATGACAAACGTCATGGCGGCAAAAGCCAGGATGGCAAAAACTGACAGCCAGAGGGTAAGCCCTACACTCTGACGCTCCTTGCTGTAGTCGCCCTGCATCGACTTGCGCATCAGCGTCTCATTGATGATTTCCTGTTCTTTGAGCAATGCCTTGAAGTCGGAGAGTTCCTGGCGCATTGTCTCGAGTTCGCCCATAGGCGTATTGATGTTATTCTCTTTCATGATTGTTGCTTTTTAAAGGTGTTTAGAAATTCGAATTGTCAGGCATTTGTTTTAGTTGCTCCTTGATGCGGAAGAGCCGCACCGACACGTTCTTTGCCGAGATGCCGAGGATGAGTCCTATCTCATCGTAACTCAAATCTTCGAGCCACAGGAGTACGATGGCGCGGTCGAAAGGCTGCAACCTGCTGATGCGGGCGTGCAGCAGACCTGCCTGGCGCGTCCGCCCATCGCTGTCGTCGAAGGGCGACACGTCCATCGATAGTTGCGCGTGCTTGTGGCGGCGACTCTTGCGGTCGTTGGAGATGCATGTGTTAAGGCAAACGCGGTAGACCCAGCCCTTCACATTGTCGTGCGCCATCTTCCGGAAGCCTTTCCAGAGGTTGATGAGCGACTCCTGAAAGAGGTCCGCCACCTCATCCTCGTCCTGCGAGAACATGTAACACACCGTGTAGATGGTGTCCTTGTTCTCCTCGACGAGGGTCTCAAACTGTTGTTTTGTTGTTTCCATTTTTTCGTTTGTTGTTTTAGTAAGGTGGGAGATTTTAGAACCCACCTCTACTATATAAACGCCGCCAACTCCATTTTTGCTACAAAAGAACAGGAAAAGTTTTAAGGTGGGTTCTAAAAATTGGCTTTCTTGAGGGGCGCATCTAAGCCTCTCCCGACCTCCCC
>CAYXGN010000304.1:0-1285 GCA_964464505.1 uncultured Prevotella sp. | reverse complement strand
AAACAAAATGGCACATCCTAAAAGAAGACAGTCGAAGACTCGTACACTCAAAAGAAGAACTCATGATAAGGCAGTAGCACCCACATTGGCAGTTTGCCCTAACTGCGGTGCATATTATGTTTACCACACTGTCTGCGCAACTTGCGGCTACTATCGTGGTAAAGTGGCTATCGTGAAGGAGGTTGCTGAATAAAACGGCATGGGTAAGATAAACGCAGTAATCACCGGAGTTGGTGGCTATGTGCCCGATTATGTCCTCACCAATGAGGAACTGGCGCGCATGGTGGACACCAGCGACGAGTGGATTATGACGCGCGTAGGTATCAAGGAGCGCCACATCCTCACCGAGGAAGGTCTCGGAACAAGCTACATGGCACGCAAAGCGGCCAAGCTGCTGCTCCGAAAGACAGGGTGCGACCCCGACACCATTGACGCGCTTATCGTCACCACAACTACCCCCGACTACAAATTCCCGTCCACTGCATCAATCGTTCTCGGCAAGTTAGGACTGAAGAACGCCTTCGCCTTCGACTTCGAGGCAGCCTGCTGCGGATTCCTTTATTCGCTCGACATCGCCGCTTCGATGATTCAAAGCGGTCGCTACAAGAAGATTATGGTCATCGGAGCCGACAAGATGTCGTCGCTCATCGACTATAAAGACCGCGCCACCTGCGTGCTCTTCGGCGACGGTGCTGGCGCAGTGCTTGTGGAAGCAACGGAAGAGGAGAACGTGGGAGTGCAGAACTCTTATCTGCGTACCGACGGCATCGGCTTGCCGTTCCTGCACATGAAAGCAGGCGGTTCGGTCTGCCCGGCATCCCATTTCACCGTCGACCACGGTCTGCACTACCTCTATCAGGAGGGTCGCACAGTGTTCCGCTATGCCGTAACAAATATGGGCGACGACGTGGCAGAGATAATGAAGCGCAACAATCTCACCACCGACGATGTGGATTGGGTTATCCCTCACGAGGCAAACCTCCGCATCATCGAGGCTGTGGCAAAGCGCGTCAATCTGCCGTTGGACAAGGTTGTCGTCAACATCCAGCGTTATGGCAACACCAGCGCAGCCACCATCCCCTTGGCAATGTGGGACCATGAGAAGCATCTGAAGAAGGGAGACAAAATCATCCTCACCGCCTTCGGCGCCGGTTTCGTGCATGGTGCCTCCTACTACAAGTGGGCTTATGACGGCGCTTCAGTAGCAGAAGCAAGATAAATCAAATAAGTTATAAGTGAAAGTCACGGCAACCAGGATATAAATCCTTGGTTGCCGTGACTTTTT
>CAYXGN010000303.1:0-1305 GCA_964464505.1 uncultured Prevotella sp. | reverse complement strand
ACTATTTGTCTGTGGCAAAAATACGAAACCTTTTGTAAATGTTTACGTCGGAAACGTATTTCTGCACGTTAAATATTATTAATCTGCCTTTGCGGCATCTTTCCATATCTGCTCTACGCCCCTGCGTGTCGAAAAAAACGCGTGAATATTTTTGCCGAGTGGTCGCATATTCGTAGCTTTGCCGCAAATATATGATTATGGTAAAATACAAATTTTATAAAAACAAGCGGACCGATGCCATTTGGTGGGTAGAAAACCGCGAAAGGGTAGGCGAATGGCTTTTCTCTTTTGACAAGAAAATCGTATTTAACATGTTCCGCGATTATCCGTTTCAATTGACAAGAGGACAACGGAAAATCTTTGACAGGGAAAATCCCTATTGGGCTGATTTCTTCAGCGAAAGGCTTACTTAGCTATTCCTCCTTGGCCTTTTTTCTGCTTCGCTGCTGCCGTGTTTATATACCCCATGAGTTCCTTGTACGAGCTATCTTCATAGAGCTTGGAAATATCTACCATGTTGTAGGACAATTCTCGCCCTCTCGCGCTGAAACGATTTTCAAAGACTTTCTCATTCAGTTCGTGCCACCCGTTGCGTGTTTCCGTTTGCAGCTCGAGATATTCGTAGCGTCCATCTATGTTTTTTCGTACGATTGCGGCGTGTCTCGCTATGCCGAGATAATACTCTTTTCCGATTTCTGCTTCTCTCATCAGTTCCATTCCTGACATATTTATATATCCCGTCGTTGTTCTCGTCTTTCCTCCAACTGCTTCTATGATTTCTCTGATATTGGAGCTTTTCGAGAAATAGTCCATGCTTTCCCCACCCCTGAAGTCTAGAACGTCCATTCCTCCTCTGTTCGCTGCATACGCGAGCGCCAATGAAGAACATGAGCCACCAGTTCTGTCTCCTCCGCCAACACGTTCTATCAACTGCTGCTCGTTCGGTTGTTCCTGAAGTCTCATTACGGGAGTGTGGTCTATTTTTGCGCTGGCCTTGATTTTGTCGACAATAGGCTCTAGTTTCCCATTCCCCTCCTCCTGCGTCCATATTTTCTCTACCCTCTCTTTGTTATCTCGGATGAAGTAGGGTGGGTTCTTAGCATTCTCGATGCAGTCGCGGTTTTTCTTTACCCATTTATCAAACGCCTCTGGCGTGTTTTTGACGGTATTCTTGCTCGTTTCGAGCGGTTCTTCTCCATTCATAATGCGCTCGGTGTCGCGGTCCATCTCTGCCTCCGTCTTGAGGATAGTCTCCACATGACATCGGCAGTGTGGGTGCCACCCCGTGAACTTGAAGTCTTTGGG
>CAYXGN010000302.1:0-1333 GCA_964464505.1 uncultured Prevotella sp. | reverse complement strand
GTCCTGTTTTGAAGTTAAACTTGCCAAAATCGAACGTATACGTTCCATCGGCATCTTCAGTTACTGTCAGTGTGACGTTTTCCGTCTCAACGGGAGTGCTGCTTGGCCACATCCAACCGCCTTGAGCATACCACGATTGCGTATAGCTGGCAGCATAAGATGCTACTGTCGCAACCATGAAAGCAAGTAGAGTAAAAAGTTTTTTCATACTTTTCCCTTTCTTTTAGTTAATAAATAATGTTTGAATAAAATGTTAAAAATAAATGTTTTGCTTAATGTGTGGAGCCGGAAAAGACCGTGTTGTGGTGCCGACTCTATTACGATTCCGTGGCAGTGGGACGCGATTGAGCGCAGTCCTGCCTAACAATTACTGCAAAAGTAAATACTTTTTTCTTATCGCCAAACTTTTTTGAGAAGTTTTTTTTTAAGTATGTTCGTGCGCGTAAGAGGGAGAAAAGAAAGCCCCACCCAACCCTCCCCGCCGGGGAGGGCTTAGTTTGCTCATGGGGCATTCATAGTAGGCGCGAATCGCCGAGGCGCGCCCTATGCAAGCGAGAATGGTGATTGTGGGAGGTCAAGCGTCCTCGCATCGCTGCTTAAGGGGTGCCGCTCGGAGATCGGCACCTACTACGGTTTGCTTTGCTTGTTTATTTGTTAACAAACCTTTCAAATCGTGCAAATATCGTTTTCGATAAATGTTAGAATACGAAAAACAGCATCGGGGAAAAATCGCGAAATAGGGATTTGAGAGGGACAAAAATGCCGTTACGACCTAAAGGGAGCGCGACAAAAATCAAAATTAAGCCCGATATTATCGCAAATGCGGCGATTTTTCACGAAAATTACGCCTGTTTTGCAACGCAAACAAAGCTCGTTTGAACTCCGAATAAGGCTCCTTTGCAACCCAAACAAGGCTTGTTTGCAGCTCGATAAAGCTTGGTTTGCATAGTCAAAACGCCCGGTTTGCGCATCAAAGCAACGGAAGTCATTGATTGTCAGGGCTTAAAACATACCGCGCAATCTCTACATATCGGAACCGAGCGAGGGTCGGCGCGCCCGAAAATTCGCGATTCTGGAGGTTAAAGGGTGTTAATTTCGGAGATGAATATCGTTTGGATAGATGCATTGGTCATTGATAAAGGATTTGAGAAAAAGGGGGTTATTAAGGATTTAGCGTTAAAAGAAGTGAAAGTAATCGTAGTAGGCGCGGATCGCCGAGACGCGCCCCACGACCTCCTACAATTACCTTTTTACCTTGCAAAGGGCGCGTCTCGGCGATCTGCGCCTACTACGATTACCATCGTTTCCAACGCGCGCTGAAAGCGCAAAAGCC
>CAYXGN010000301.1:0-1338 GCA_964464505.1 uncultured Prevotella sp. | reverse complement strand
TCCCAACCCTCCCCTAAAAGGGAGGGCTTTTGGTTTGTCGAAGTGTAGTAGGCGCAGATGCTTTTCTCCTCCCTCCTTTCTCCTCCCCTACAGGGGAGGTCGGGAGAGGCTTGGGGAGGTCGGGAGTGGCTTAGATGCGCCCTAAAAAAAATAGATTCACGCTTAAAGGGTGCGTCTCGGCGATCCGCACCTACTACGATTACCGCGCCCTCCTATCACAACCCACACATAAATGCTCGGCTATGTCCTTCAATATAGGGCCGCACATGGCACCGGCAGACATCGGTTGAGATTTTCTTTTCAGAGAGACGAGGACAGTGTATTTGGGGGCTTCGGCAGGGAAATAACCGATGAAGTCGCCTTGGATGCTGCCGTCAACTGCCTTTGTTGCACAAGCCCCGGCGATATTCACCTTGCCGGAATTTGCCTTACTGCCGAGTCCGTCAGCGATGAACTGCCGCAGCACGCTCCTTAGGCTGTCTATGTTGCCGGCTTTGGCAATTTGAGGATTGGCTACGAGGATGGAATCTTCCTTATCGGAAATGGAAATCATCTTACCATTGTTGGCAATGGCATTATAGAAGTCGAGCAGACAGAAGTATGCGTCAGGACCTTGCCAATAGTTTGTCACGAAACTCTCGGCAGCGCCTTCATCACCTATTATCTTCCGCACCTGTTCCAGCAGCTGATTGCTTCCTGCAAAGCTTTGCTCAACGGCTTTCGCCATTCCCACCACTGAGCCTTTCGTAAAGACTTCGCGCAGAGAGATTTCGCCATATCCCCCTTGTCGCCAATTAGGGTCGTAGATGGTGTCGGTGCTCTCTCTGCTGACATAAACGCCGTTGCCGGTGTCTATCATCGAGTTGAGCGAAAGCGTCCCCTTTTCGAGGATTGCGAGAAGCGACACGGCTTGACCGAGACCCGAATTATTGCAGGACTCAAACACGTGAGCATCAGCCGTGAACGCGCTGTCACCCTTCACCAGGGACACCATTGCCCGAAGCTTTCCCGTAGCAGTCTCCACTACTATCACTTTCCCTGCGTCGGCATCAAACTCCGCCAGATGCTTCTCCAGGATGCCGGAGACATCCTTCTGCAAAGCATCGTTGACACTACTCTTTCCTTGCGACTGGCACGCAGTCATCGCCAGGCTAAACGCCGCTACTGTGGCGGCAAATAAAAATACAACCTTTTTCATAATCGATTCTTTTTTGGTGGGTTCTAAAAATTGGCTTTGTCAGATTGCAGAACAAAATGTAGTAGCCATTCTACTGTTTCGTAATCGTTGCCTTGCGGGTGTTGATGCTGAACGTGCCGAGCGAGGTCTTTATCTTGTAC
>CAYXGN010000300.1:0-1375 GCA_964464505.1 uncultured Prevotella sp. | reverse complement strand
CGTAGTAGGCGCAGATCGCCGAGATGCGCCCCTCAAGAAAACCTCTCCGCTCACAGGGTGCGTCTCGGCGATCCGCACCTACTAAATTCTGCAATCTGACAAAGCCAATTTTTAGAATCCACCTAAAGCGAATCATAGCGCAAGCGAAAAGTCGGGTTTATGAAGAAAAATGATGGCAGAAAGTGTGGTTTTACATTTAAAATTATTACTTTTGCAGCGCAATAAGAAAATCATTAAGAATTTATGGACGATTATCACGCGGAAAATATGAACTTGTAGGCAGGAGGGGAGTGCGCAGTTGGCGGCTAATCTCCAGTCCGTTTAATTCATGGAGATTAACTGTATGAGAAACTATTGGAATATCAACTCTGCACTGAAGGCCATCGGCGAATGGCAGCCCAACTGTTGGATACAAGTCACTTGTCCAACTGATGAAGACCAGGACTATCTGGAAGATAAATTCAACATACCCGATTATTTCCTCTCCGACATTAGCGATACCGACGAGCGCGCCCGTTACGAGTACGACGACGGTTGGATGCTCATCATCCTCCGTATCCCCTATGTGAAGGAGATACGCTCCCGCACGCCTTACACCACCGTGCCGCTCGGCATCATCCACAAGCGTGATGTCACCATAACGGTGTGCTATTATGAGACCAACATGATGATTGACTTTGTGAGTTATCAGCAGAAACGGGGCGAGGGATTCACCGATTATGTCGACTTCATCTTCCGCCTGTTCCTCTCTTCCGCCGTGTGGTATCTGAAAAGATTGAAGCAAATCAACACGCTAATAGAGAAAGCGAAGCACAATCTCGACCATAATGTGAACAACGAGTCGCTCATCGCCCTCTCGCGCTTGCAGGACTCGCTCACCTATTTCGTAACATCCATCCGCGGCAACGAGACCCTCCTTGCAAAGTTGAAGTTCAAGTTGCAGGTGGACGAACTCGATGCCGACCTCATCGAAGACGTGAACATCGAGATGTCGCAGGCCCGCGAGACCACCAACATCTATTCCAACATCCTTGAATCGACGATGGAGACCTACTCGAGCATCATCAACAACAACATGAACACCGTGATGCGTACGCTCACTTCGGTGTCCATCATAATGATGTTGCCCACGCTCATCTCCTCGCTCTTTGGCATGAACCTCATCAACGGTATGGAGAACAGCCGCTGGGGCTTTGTCATCGCCCTTGTCATCTCGTTCGTCGTGTCGGCGTTGTCGTGGATAATCCTGCGCCACAAGCGACTGCTCTAAGGTGGGTTCTAAAAATTACCTCCCGTTGGTCAGTGGGTCTTCGACAAATCTCCCACCGTAAAGAATAAATAAAAATGAAAGATTACGTTTTGCCACCCTGCGGTC
>CAYXGN010000299.1:0-1376 GCA_964464505.1 uncultured Prevotella sp. | reverse complement strand
GTGGTCAGAAGCGAGGTGATTATAGCTGCAATCACTTGCAGCACGGTTTGCCAAGTTTTGTTCATGGTTCACTCCTCCCGATGTTAGGCGGTTGCGTTGGAGTCGTCAATGAGGGTGTACTTGGCCACGCTCGCGTTCTTGCGGAGCTCGTTGTCGTGGGTGGTGAGGTCGCCCGTGCCCTGCGCGTTGATGTAGAGCTTGAGGAGGTTCTTCACGCTGAGTTCCTTCAGCGCGTCCGCTCCTGCGCACTTCACTCCGAGCGAGAGGATGGCGAGGTCATCAAGCTTCACCTTCTTGCTTGAGAGCAGAAGTTCCTTGATGCAGTTGGCCATGTCGCGGAGGATTCCGCGGATGCAGCCCTCAGAGTAGGGAGTGTTGTGTTCTGCCATGTGTGCGGCGAGACCGTCGAGGTCGATGGTTTCCAAAGCCTTGGTGCGGGCGTAATACTTGCCTGCGCCCTTTGACTTCTCGCTTGACTTATATACCTTATAATAAACTGCCATAATGATAATTTTTTTTAAGAAATTTTTACAATTAGAATGTTACTAAACTCGGGGTTTTTGTTTCCAAAACCCCATTTTTGGGTTTTAATGGAGGTTATTTTATTATACCCTCATTATGCGCCCTCTTCGGAGCCGTCCTGCGAGGTTGCGCTGTCGGCTCTCCAGTCCATAATCTTGAAGTTGGCTTGGTTCATCAACTTGCTTTCGCGGGTGGCGAGCACGCCAGTTCCCTGGCAGTTGATGTGGAAGCGGAGCACATTGTCGGCGGTGAAAGCCTCCTCAGTGTCAGTGCCATTGGTCTTGGCACCCACGCCGAAGATGCAGATATTGTCTATCTTTACCTTCTTGCCCTCCATGAGCAGCTCCTTGATGCAGGTTGCCATATCCTTGAGCACGCCACGGATGGCACCCACGGAGTAGGGAGTGTTGTGTTGGCTCATGTGTTCAGCCAACTTTTCGAGGTCGTAAGTATCCATGGAGAACGACCTGAGGAAGTACTTGCCGTTGGCAGAGGACTTCGCGTTGTTAATCTTGTAAGTTCGCAAATAAATCATAGCGTTTTGAATTTAGAAAGTTAGAGAATGAAAGTTATTACAACTGCAAAATTAGTGTTTTAAGGAGGAAAACACCAAAAAATAGGGTCTTTTCAACTGCAAAAATTTGTGAAAAAACCTACCCTGCGGCGTTAATAATTGTAAAGGATATACACATAAGTGTTAAACGCAATACTTATCGCTTGTGTTTATACCTTATATAATGCTTTCTTTAACACTTTTTAGGGAACAAAGAACAGTAGAACAGTAAGTTTTTTTTTTCGTAATAGTAAATAGTCTTTAGACATACCTTATTATATTTTATACCTTATTATATGGG
>CAYXGN010000298.1:0-1378 GCA_964464505.1 uncultured Prevotella sp. | reverse complement strand
GTCAATTCCGGATGATTCTCAATGAATTTCAGAACAACTTCTTTTACTATATCTTTTAATGGTAATGGTTCCCCATTAAACTTGTATTTTCCTGATTCTAAGAATGTTGCCGCTTCCGCATTACCATCTTCTTCAATTGTTTCTATCGGTTCCAAACCGAGATTTCTCAGGAACAGCTCCACTTTGTCGCTGACAACCTTGGTCTTGCCGGCCTCCACGGTGTAGAACTTGTCGAACGACAGTTTGCCGCCCTCGCCGTCCTTGAAGGCATCGCCCTCAAACTCCATGTCTTTGAACACGTCGTTCCAAAGGTAGAACACCACCTTGCTCACGAACACGTCGGCATCTATCACGCCGCTGTTTGCCTTGCAGAAGAAGTAACCCAGTTTCTTGTCCTCGGAATAGGTGGCATCGTAGATGCGCTTGTTTATTTCCTCGAGGAAACGCCACCAGTCGTAGTCGTTGCCGTTCACGCGGATTACCCATTGCTTGCCGGCATCGCTGATGGGCACATACTGCCAGTCCCAACGGCGCTTGAAGGCGGAGTCTATCGGGAACAGGCTCTGGTCGCTGGTGTTCATCGTCGCCCAAATGTAGAGGTTGCTGGGGAGCAGGAGGATGTCGCCGGCCTTCACCTGCCGGGCAATGTCCTCGCCGTTGTACATCCTGTTGATGGCATCACTCACGCCGCCCAAGTCAAGGGCCTTGAAAGCCTTTTGCAGGCAGCTCTTCATGTCGGCATCGGCATTGATGGGGTATTCCGAGAAGCCGTTGTCGCCACGGTCGAGCAACTGGAACAGGTCACCGAATATCTGGGCGCAGTTGCCTCTGTTGATTTCTTCAATGACAAGATATTCTGCGCCGGCATTGCCGCAATTCTCCGCCTTGCCCATCTTTTGCCAGGCTGCCACGTATGCTTGCAGGAATGCTTGGGGAACAAACTCATAACTTATTTGCTCTTTATGCATCGTCGAACCGCCTATTTTTACCGGCTCGCCAAGTTCATTGCAAATAGGCAGAAGCCTCATCGTCGGCTTGTATGCTCCTACAAACGTGCTGTAGTCTGTGTCGGGGTGGAATGTAGTGCGTATCACATCCTGTCCCTCAGTATGTTCTTTGATAGTATGCGACTTGCCTGTGCCGGGAGCACCATAGAAGATTTGCTGAAGGGGAAGTATGTTCGTGCGCAAAGTTTCTTTCCTGTATGCCTCTGTCGCATCTGATTCCTTAAAGAATTCCCTTGCTTTCAAGAATCGGATATATGTGTTCAAAGTGTTAGTGTATTGCCTTTTCCCTTTCTCGTTGTACGCTTGGAATTCAGGGTCTTTCTCTAAACGACTTGCAAGGTTGGATATTTTATCCGCACTTTCGATACTAT
>CAYXGN010000297.1:0-1401 GCA_964464505.1 uncultured Prevotella sp. | reverse complement strand
GGAAAAAGAAATTGCGTTGGGGACATCTCGGCGATCTGTCCCTACTACAGAATGCCAGCATAGTAGGTGCGGATCGCCGAGACGCACCCTCGCTACAGAGATTGCGTTGGGGACATCTCGGCGATCTGTCCCTACTACAAAATGCAACTGGTTATATCATGAACTTATCAAAAAGAATAACAAACATCCTAAGCACCATAGTTGTGTTGGCATTGACGCTGACGCTGCTCTCATCGTGCGACAAAGAGGAGGCACCCGTGCCTGCCAGCGGTCACACCGTGGTGCTGTTCTTCCCCTGGGCAGACAACCTTTACACTGCAATCCTTGAAAACATCGCCGACATAAAGGAGGCGATGGCAGCGACGCAGAACGGGAGTCGCGTGCTGCTCCTCCTCGCAACGGGGAACAACAGCGGCAGACTGAGTGAACTGACATGTGACGGCGGCATCAGTGGGGAGACGGTGTTGAAGCGTTATGAGTCGTGGTCGTTTGCCGACAAGGACAACATCCGCGCCATGTTCAACGATGTCGCCGCCTACGCCAACGCCACATCCTACTCGATGATAATAGGAGCCCACGGCTCTGGATGGCTGCCCAAGGAGAGCAAGCCTGAGAAGCGCAACGCCTTCGGAGGCACCACCACGGCGACGAAGATAAACATAGAGACCCTCGACTCTGTGATTACGGAGTCGGGCTTGCGCCATCTGGAGTTTCTCTGCTTCGACGACTGCTACATGGCGAACATCGAGACAGCCTACCGTCTGCGCCATTCCACCGACCATCTCATCGCCTCCACATCGGAGATAATGGCTTACGGCATGCCGTACAGCGACATCTGGGCGAGTCTCAGTGCCGCCACACCCGACTATCAAGGCATCGTAGACGGTTTTTACAGTTTCTATTCTTCTTACAGAAAACCCTACGGTGCGCTGTCGGTGACCGACTGCACACGTCTCGATGAGGCTGCCTCCGCCATGAAACAACTCAACACGCTCATGGCGCAACACGGTCTGCAACCCACCGATTTTACCCCACAGGTGCTCGACGGTTTTGCCAATACCGTCTTCTTCGACATGAAGTCGTACACCGACCTCGTCTGCCAGGCTCTCGAGTCGAAGGGCGTCGACACGTTGGCACTCGCCATCAGCACCCTCTACGACACTTTTATCACCGCCCATTGCTGCACACCTTACCTTTACAGCGACTATTCCTCCGCCGTCACCAAGACCTTCCGCGTCAGCAGCAATTGCGGAATCACCATCAGCGACCCGACAACAAACAGTCAGGCCACGCCATATAGGGAAAGCACGGCGTGGTATAAGGCGACGCATTAAGCCCCTCCCAACCCTCCCCGCCGGGGAGGGCTTTTTGAATTAGCAAGGGTAACCGTAGTAGGTGCGG
>CAYXGN010000296.1:0-1404 GCA_964464505.1 uncultured Prevotella sp. | reverse complement strand
CCGAAGGGGCAATTTTCCTCCAGCCCAGGGTAACACCCTGGGTAACGAAAGGACAGGTGACCTAGCGCCCTGTAAGGGCAGCTATAAAAATGAATAGGCGTTTAAAGTTGCCCTTACAGGGCGCACGGAATGGACACCGTCACAAACCCAGGGTGCCGTCCCTCCGTGACTCTACCCTGGGCTGACGAAAGGTTGGGCTTTCAGCCCGCACCTACTACGAAATGCACTGCTTTCGCAAAAAATGAATTTATAAGACGAACAATGATAAAAAACATATCACTGGGAATACTGATGGCACTCGCCCTCACTGCCTGCTCGCAGGCTGACGACCCCGTCGTGCCCGATACCCCGCGCTACAGCATCACCTTCAGCACTGCCGACAGTGTGGAGGAGGGGACGCGTGTCAACAACACCGTGGGACTCCATACCCTTGGCTTCACCGAGATAAAGGTGTATGGCTACAAGACCCTCGGCAGCGACATCCAGAACGTGATGCCGGGCTACACGCTCCGCTATGCCGACGGCACTGCCAACAGCAGCACCAGCAACGCCACAGGCTGGGAGTATGTGGGACTCACCGATGCCAACGGTGCCGCCGTCAAGGACTATCTCGGCGAGGCACAGGAAATAAAATACTGGGACGGCAACAGCACCGACTACCGCTTCTTCGGTGTGCTGAGCAATCTCAAAGACTCTCTGAGGTATGACGGAAAACCCATCACATCGTCCACGGTCATCACGGAGGACAAGTCGTTCTCCATGGACTTCAAGAACCTCACTTATATGACGCGCGTCTTGGGCGATGACGGCACCTACAAGTATTATCACAAAGGCGACTCGCTGGTCAACGAGAAGGACATCCCCATGTACGGCACATTGTGGCAGGGCGACCCCGCCGACAACTACGACAAACCCGTCACGCTGGCGTTCTCCAAGCCTTACGCCCTCGTCCGCGTGGTGTTCATACGCCCCGACGGTTCGTCAGTGACACAGCTCGGCGACACGACCCCAAACTCCACCACTCCCTATTCCGCGAAGTTCTACCCCAAGGATGCATCGCTCATCTCCGACAACGGCTCCGTCGACGTCACTTGGAGTATGACAGGAGCGGAGGAGACGACCTCTGCCATATCCACGACGCAGACATTGCCCGCAATGAACTTCTCCCCCGTGGAACTATCATCGGCAGAGACGCGTTACCAGGCATGGCCGGAGTATCTGATGGTGCCGTCGACAGGCACCGCCTCCGATGTCGACTACGAGTGCACGGTGTATGTGAAAGAGGAAAGCACCAGTTCGAATGGCACGACAACAGCGACATTCAACGAGCGCACGGCATTGATACCAAAGGCGTTCACCCATTGGAAGGCAGGCTATGAGTACACCTACGTGTTTAAGATAACC
>CAYXGN010000295.1:0-1415 GCA_964464505.1 uncultured Prevotella sp. | reverse complement strand
CTCTCCGGCGCGGACGACCTCGAGCCGGCCGACTACGAGCGCATGCGCCGCCGCGAACTCGCCTGGCTCAGGCAGATCGGTCCGCAGTAGGCGTTGTCCTATCTTGCGACGGACGTCGCGGGCATCTGAAGCTTCTCGGAGATCTTCAGCGTCTCGGCGCCGAAGACATACTTCGACATCGAGCCGGAGACGTCGACCGACGCGCCCTTCCGTCCGCCGACGCGCAGCTTGTTCTGGATCTCCAGCGCCTTGACGACGTAGTGCGCGAAGCCGCAGAGAGCGGAGACGACGAGCGCCAGCGCGAACAGCCCGCAGGCGAGCTCGACGAAGGCCTGTCCCCGCCGCAAGGCGAAAAGGCGGAACGGAGGAAAAGCGGAACGCCTAATGGCCATGGCGAGTTCCTCCGCGGCCCGAGCCTCCGCCGGTCGGACGCGAGCAGCTTCCTGAGTTGAGCCTCAGCCAGTCTCGTCCCTGCTGGCGCAGCAGCGGCCTCTCCCACGAGACGAGCTGGCGGCAGTAGAAACACGCCTTCAAGGAGTCGGGCCCGTTCGCGAGATACGCCGGCAGATCCTCGCGGACGTGGCGCATCCACTCCGCGTCCGCCGACGCCGTGTCCTTGCCGCCCACCGCGTCGATCGGCACGAGCCGCACCTGGCCGAACGCCGGCGTGACGAGCCCTCCCAGCGCCGTGACGACGTCCGTCCCGCCGCGTTCGTTCTCGACCGTGCCGAACGGCTTCGCGGCGGCGGACCACGCCGCCACGCGATCCTCGCCGGACTCCAGCAGGTTCGGGACGTCGAGCGTGACGCGGCAGACCGCCGCCGCGCCGCGCACGTCGTATTCGGGCCGGGCCGGGCCGACGACGGGGAACTGCCAGTCGCCGGACGGATCGATCTCCCGCCACGTGCGCCAGTAGCCCGCCTCGCTCGTGTCGTAGCAGAACCAGGTCTGGGCCTCGTCGCGCAGAAGCGCCGCGTCCTCGACCTGCGCGCGCGTCGCCCCGGTCAGCCGCATGACGAGCGGTGCGCCGAAGAGCGCGAGGGCGCTCCCCGTGCGCGGGACGAGATGAAGCGAATAGACCTCGCTGTTCGCGCAGCGGTTCAGGCGCGTCGCGTCGTCCGCCCGCGGCAGCGGCGCCCAGTCGCGAAAGCCCGAATAGGAGTCGAGGAGACCTCTGCCGCTGTAGAGGAACCAGCACCAGTTGCGGCCGGCGACGGCGTCGTAGAACCCGCGGTCCAGCAGCTGATGCCCCTTCGCGTCGTCGATGAACTCGACGTTGTCCGGCCCGGCGCAGACCGTGCCGCCGAGCGCGACCTCGAGACGCTGCGCGTATTCCTCCCAGGCGCCCTCCCAGGGCGGCGGATAGAGGTCGGGCGTCGTCGCATACTGCGTCCGCACGTCGATGACGTGCTGCT
>CAYXGN010000294.1:0-1424 GCA_964464505.1 uncultured Prevotella sp. | reverse complement strand
GGCGGTCTTGAACTCGCTGTCGCCGGGGGCTGGCATCGTCTCCATGCAGGTCTCCACCTCACCCATCATAAAGGGTTTCTCCCTCTCTATGGTCTTCAGACGGCAACGGCCCAGACCCTGGATGATGGCTGTCACATTGTTGCCGGGACCCGGCATCTCGAGCACTTTGACGAGTTTGGCGAACACACCATATTTATATAGGTCGCCGATATGTGGCGTTTCCGTTTCCTGATTCTTTTGGCAGAAGACGGCAAAGACGGCTTCCGGGTTCTTGCGCATCTGCTCAAGAAGATTGAAACTCTGCTGTCTGCCGATGAGGACGGGCGAGATGACGCCCGGGAAAAGGATGATGTTGCGCGTGGCAAGAATGGGCACCACGCCGTCAATGTCAATGTTGAAAAGTGTTGTCACATCGCCGTCGTAGTCGGCTATCATTTGTATTGATGTACTTGATTTCTTGTTCATAAATCGTTATCTGTCCGTTTCACGCCGCGAGAGAGCGTGACCTTTTTCTTAAAAAAACTCCCAGCAATGTCTTCCCGGCACTTCTTCGCCGACAAAAATCAATGAAAGGCTATATCCGTGCAAAGGTAGTGAAAATTTATAACATACCGCCCCATTTGACATTTATTTTATGGTCGTGCAACGAAATTGCTGGTGCAGGATTGCGAGACAAACTGTAGTAGGCGCAGATTGCCTAGACGCGCCCTTCGCAGAGATGAATCTCCAAGAGGGGCGCACCTCGGCGATGTGCGCCTACTACGATTACCTCGCAAGACGAGTATAGGAAAAATGGAACACTTGCACACGAAAACCGTCCGCCGAAAGGTCCCAAAAACCAGTGCAAAAATGCGGCAAATATTGTGCAACGAATTTGGCATTATGATAAATAGAAAAACTCCGTGAAAAGTTGAAATCTAGAAGAATGGCAACAGGAAGAAAGTTCGTTATTTGCCCAAGAATGATGTTTGGAGGAGGGAAACATATAGTTTAGGGGTGGAAAAGACCGAGTTTTCGGGTCGAAAGAAGCGAGTTTTCAGGTGGAAAGAAGCCACCTTTCGAGGCGAAACAAGCAACTTTTCTACCCGAAACAAGCATCTTTTCTCAAATGGCGAAGCCTTGTTTCGCAGTCAAAATGATGCAAACCGCTGATTATCAACAAGTAAACCACAAACCATCTATTTCGCGATTTTTCTGACGAAGAAGCGACTTGCTCGATTTTTTTCGACTACAGAGGGCTTTAAAATACAAATATCGTGCAGCAAATATTGTCCAATCGGAAATTTAAGGAAGAGGAATTTACACCCCCAAAACGAATGTTTTGGAATAGGAAAAATTGACCACAACGAGAACAAATTCGAGCCGCGATGAGGAGGAGAGCAATTAGAATCAAACTTTACTCAAATAATTCCACAAAACCTTTA
>CAYXGN010000293.1:0-1431 GCA_964464505.1 uncultured Prevotella sp. | reverse complement strand
GGCGAAGCGGTTCGTCGCGGGACGGAATGAAAAGAGCATATGAAAGGGAGAAAGTCTATGGTTAGTATATGTGGACTGTTCCGCGAATTGATAAGCCATTTGACTGATGATGTTGAAAACTACAGACGAGATGGAGACGCTTTAAAATTCGGTTGCTATATCTGGTGCTTCGCGAACTTGACTAAATAAGGAGGGCTAAATGACTACGATGAATAAATGTCTTAAGAAAGGAGTTGCCGTATTTCTAAAATCTGAATCAATTTATACTGCTGCTCGCGCCTTAGCTCTTCGCCGAAATTTGATCCTCCCCGATTCCGGTGATGCTCTGGCAATACTGAATGCTGCTTCACCGCGGCCGCCGCATTGCACTTTGCCTTCACAACGTGATTGGCCTGCAATTCCGGAGGTGGAGGTTTCAATTGTTGTTCCGTGCTACAACGTTGCCGATTATGTCGTCGAGTGTGTTGAGTCGATTTTGAATCAAAAGACGTTACGATCTTATGAGGTCATTGCGGTTGATGATGGCTCGAGTGACGCTACCGGCGACCTGCTTGACGAACTCGCCTCTCAGGATGCGCGGCTGCGTGTGGTGCACCAGGTAAACAAAGGTTCATCTGGTGCGAGAAACGTCGGCATTTCGCTGGCGCGTGGGAAGTGTGTGATTTTTGTCGATTCGGATGACGTACTCGAGCTTGACGCAATTGAAGTGCTTTTGTCTGCCTATGATGCCGGTGATTGCGACTTTGTGACCGCAAATTACAGCGTGATGAACTATGATGGATCAAAAGTAACTGCTCCTGTTGGTAAGAGGACGCATGGTGCGCCATGGGGTCGTGTGTATTCGCGTGAAGTATGGCGTAACATAGAGTTCCCCGTTGGTTTTTACTACGAGGACACTGTTCAGGCTTATTGCGTCAGTCCTGTGTTTAAGGAACGCTATATTGAGCAAACTGTGTGCCGCTATAGAAAACATGAAAAGAGTATCACAGTTATTAGTTTTTCAACGAAAAAAGGATTAGATACTTTTTGGGTGATTGACGAGTTGCTGCAATGGTGTCGTGAGCTTGGTATAAAGATCGATCAGACTATTTTTGATCAGACGCTTCGTCAGATGGGTTGGTTTATGTTAGGAAGGACACGGTCGCTTGATGAGAATGAACGGCGGGCGTTATTCGCGGCATGCTGCAATCTTTTCGAGTCTATACCGGAGTTTGCCGACCTTGATACGACGTTAGGCGGCAAATGGACAGACGTGCTATTGGCCCTGCGTACACATAACTATCATTTGTGGATACTCGCATCTCTTGCAGCTAAGTTTTGTTAAGGATTCCCCGGCGGACTGTTTCAAAGAGGCGAAGCGGTTCGTCGCGGGAAGAAATGAAAAGAGCATATGAAAGGGAGAAAGTGATAATGGGTAAGTGCCTCATCGTA
>CAYXGN010000292.1:0-1432 GCA_964464505.1 uncultured Prevotella sp. | reverse complement strand
CTAACCGTAGTAGGCGCACATCGCCGAGGTGCGCCCCTAAAAAGACAGTGATGTCTATCTTGTTCAAAAATCCAATTTGCATAAAGGGCGCGTCTCGGCGATACGCGCCTACTAGGGTTTGCATAAAAAGGGGGCAGTCAGCCAATGTGAATTGGCGACTGCCCCCTTTTTGTATGCTGCCACTGTGGGCTGCCTGTTATTCTTCTGCTGCGCTGAGTTGTGCGGCGCACTCGTCGTTGATGCGCTTGGCAAACTCCTCCTTGGTCATGGAAGCCTGCTCGCCGCCGCCCTGCTTGCGCATGGACACGAGGCCTTCGGCTGCTTCCTTTTCTCCCACGACTACCATGTAAGGCAGGCGTTTCAACTCGTTGTCGCGAATCTTGCGGCCAATCTTCTCGTTGCGGTCGTCGATGATGGAGCGCACTCCAACGGAGCTGAAGTAGGCTTGCAGCTCGCGTGCGTAATCGTTGAACTTCTCCGAGATAGGCAGGATTGCCACCTGGTCGGGAGTGAGCCACAAGGGGAAATGACCGGCGGTGTGCTCTATGAGTACGGCAGTGAAGCGTTCGAGCGAACCGAAGGGTGCACGGTGAATCATGACAGGGGTCTGCTTGGAGTTGTCCTCAGCGGTATATTCGAGTTTGAAGCGTCCCGGCAGGTTGTAGTCCACTTGGATTGTGCCGAGCTGCCACTTGCGTCCGATGGCGTCCTTCACCATGAAGTCGAGTTTGGGGCCATAGAAGGCAGCCTCGCCAACCTCTTCGTGGGCTTCGAGTCCCTTCTCCTGGCAAGCCTCGCGGATGGCGTTCTCGCTCTCTGCCCATATTTCCTCGCTGCCGATATACTTCTCGGTGTCCTTCGGGTCGTGGAGTGAAATCTGTGCCTCGTAGTTCTGGAAGCCGAAGATTTTGAACACCTTCAGGATGATGTCGATGATGTTCTCAAACTCGCGCTTCACCTGTTCGGGGCGCACGAAGATGTGGGCATCGTCCTGGGTGAAGGTGCGCACACGGGTGAGTCCGTGCAGCTCACCGCTCTTTTCATAGCGGAACACGGTGCCGAACTCTGCGATACGCAGAGGAAGATCCTTGTAAGAGCGTGGCTTGCGGGCGAATATCTCGCAGTGGTGAGGGCAGTTCATCGGCTTGAGCATGTATTCCTCGTCCTCCTCTGGGGTGTGGATGGGTTGGAAAGCGTCCTTGCCGTAGTGGGCATAGTGGCCTGAGGTGACATAAAGGCTCTTGCCGCCGATGCCCGGAGTGATTACCTCCTGATAGTTGTAGGGGCGCAGCATCTTGCGCAGCAACTCCTGCAGGCGCAGGCGAAGGTCGGTGCCTTTTGGCAACCATATTGGCAATCCCTTGCCCACACGCTCGGAGAACATGAAGAGTTCCATCTCCTTGCCAATCTTGCGGTGGTCGCGCTTCTTGGC
>CAYXGN010000291.1:0-1434 GCA_964464505.1 uncultured Prevotella sp. | reverse complement strand
GACCGTCTGAAGCGTGAGTTCAAGGTGGAGTGCAACCAAGGCAAGCCACAGGTGAACTACAAAGAGGCTATCACCAAACCCGTCACCCTCCGCGAGGTTTACAAGAAGCAGAGCGGTGGTCGCGGTAAGTTCGCTGACATCATCTGCACCATCGGTCCTAAGGACGCTGACTATAAGGAAGGAGACTTCCAGTTCATCAACGAGGTTAAGGGTGGTAACATTCCCAAGGAATTCATCCCCTCGGTACAGAAGGGCTTTGAGAACGCCATGAAGAACGGCGTACTCGGTGGCTATCCTATGACCGACCTCAAAGTGGTGCTCACCGACGGTTCGTTCCACCCCGTTGACTCCGACCAGCTCTCCTTCGAGCTCGCAGCCCTCAATGCCTATAAGAACGCTTGCCCGAAGGCAGGCCCTGTGCTTATGGAGCCTATCATGAAGATAGAGGTTGTGACTCCCGAAGAGAACATGGGTGATGTCATCGGCGACTTGAACAAGCGTCGCGGACAGGTGGAAGGAATGGAAGAGGCACGCAGTGGCGCACGCATCGTCAAGGCTATGGTGCCGCTGTCAGAGATGTTCGGTTATGTTACCGCTCTCCGTACCATCACTTCCGGTCGCGCAACAAGTTCGATGGAGTACGACCACCACGCACCGCTGTCAAGTTCTATCGCCAAGGCAGTGCTTGAAGAGGTGAAGGGTCGCGCTGACCTCGTGTAATCAAGACGCGCTGAAAAAGCTTTTAACAATCAGAGAATGGAGTGCCGCTTAGCGAATGACTCTTAAGTGGCGTACTCCTTCTCTAATTAAATAATGTATAAATCAACTTAATAGAAATGAGTCAGAAAATTAGAATTAAGCTGAAATCTTACGACCACAAACTCGTCGATAAGTCAGCAGAGAAAATCGTAAAGGCTGTGAAAGCCACAGGTGCCATCGTGAGCGGTCCAATTCCATTGCCCACACACAAGCGCATCTACACCGTGAACCGTAGTACGTTCGTAAACAAGAAAGCCCGTGAGCAGTTCCAACTCTCCGACTACAAGCGTCTTATCGACATCTACAGTTCGACAGCAAAGACCGTTGACGCTCTCATGAAACTCGAGTTGCCCAGCGGCGTGGAAGTAGGAATCAAAGTATAATAATTTTTTACAGTAATTGAAATGCCAGGATTAATTGGAAGAAAAATCGGAATGACATCCGTTTTCAGTGCCGACGGCAAGAATGTGCCGTGCACTGTTATCGAAGCAGGTCCTTGTGTTGTCACACAGGTGAAGACCGTTGAAAGAGACGGTTACAAAGCAGTTCAGTTAGGATTTGGTGAGGCAAAGGAAAAGAACACCACCAAACCTTTGATGGGCTGCTTCAAGAAAGCCGGTACAACACCAAAGAAGCACTTGGCCGAGTTCAAGTTTGACGAGGAGTACAACCTCG
>CAYXGN010000290.1:0-1478 GCA_964464505.1 uncultured Prevotella sp. | reverse complement strand
TCAATTATTCCTTTACTGGACAACTTTACACCACAAGGAAAGTGTTACTGAAACGCTTTACATTGACGTTTTCGAATGCAAAATTACACAAATTCCTTATATTGGCAAATCGTTGCCTTGATTTAGTGCTTGTCGGCTCTGCACGCCGAAGGCTTGCCTATGCCGTTTCGTAGCTCTCACGCTTTTGCACGGGAGTCATCATTCCGTTGCTCATGTGCGGGCGTTTGTTGTTGTAGAAATCAACGATGCTGCGGATTATGTTTTGCGCGTCGGCAATGTCTTTCGGGCGCTTCATGCGGTAGAGCCATTCCTGCTTTATGATGCCGTTCACGCGCTCAGCGATGGCGTTGTCGGTGGGCTTGTAGTCCTCGGTCATGGATATTCGGGCTTTGACGGACTTTAACCGCTCCACATAGGCATTGCTGCAGTATTGCGACCCCCGGTCGGAGTGGTGAATCAACTGGCTTAGGTCGGCGCCTGCGCTGTGGCTTATGCCCATTTCCAGGGCTGCTATCGTGTTCGTTGCCATAAGCGAATCGGACAGCACCCAGCCGATGATTTCGTGCGTCCAGGCGTCGGTGAGCAGATGAAGATAACACACGCCGTCGTCGGTCTCAACGTAGGTTATGTCGGCCACCCACAGTTGGTTGGGGCGTTCTGGCGCGAACTCCTTTATCAGATTTTTGTATTTGCGGTAGTTGTGGTTTGAATTGGTTGTGTGACGGCGGCGCTCGGGCTTGAGCATGAGGCCGTGTTTGTGGATTATTTTATAGAATTTGTCGCGTCCGGGCATGGCTTTCGGGAAGACGTCCTTGAGTATGATGAACAACTTGTAGGCCCCGATTCCTGGCGATTCCTCGCGCAGGCGTCGCACTTCTTCGACGATCTCCCGCTCCGTTAGTTCCAGGCGGTTACGCCGTTCGCGACTTACCGAGTAATAACCTTCACGTGTCTTGCCAAACAGTCCGCTCAGACATCCGATGCTGGCATCGGTATGTCTGAGCTGAAGGTTGTCTACTGCTTGGCGCCAGCTTTTTTTAATAAGTCAATGCCGTATTTCTCTTTGCCTATCTTTAATACTTCGTGCAGTGCTTCGTTGCGTAACTCCGAGTAGGTCAATGCTTTACGCAGAAATTCAATTTCCTGGGCTAATTGTTCTTCACGAGTCTGTGGCTTCTCATGCCTAGCTATGATTTTACGTTCTTTCTGCATGGCTTTCACTTTTGCTATTACTTCGTCCGACAAAGATAACAATTTTGAATCAACAGGATACCGTTTCTCCCATGCATAAATGCTGACATCGCTTCCAATTCCGTATTTGCGCGCAACGGTCGTGGCGGTAAGATTGTTTTCATAACGATCCTTAAGTACGGACAGCTTAAACTCTTCACTGAAAAACTGCTTTTTCTTTCTTACTTTTTCCATTTTTCTACTTTTTAAAGTGTTAAAACGGTGTAAAGTAAATCTGTATTAAGTCA
>CAYXGN010000289.1:0-1481 GCA_964464505.1 uncultured Prevotella sp. | reverse complement strand
ATGCGAAGGAAGTATTCGTGTACTCGTGTGTCGTCGGTTAGTTCTGGGTGGAAGGCGGTGACGAGTTGGTTGCCCTCTTGTGCGGCGACGATGCGGCCTTCCACTTCTGCCAATGCCTTGGCGTTGCCGGAGACACGCTTTATGTAAGGTGCACGGATGAAGGTCATGGGGACTTTCTCGCCGATGCCCTCCACTTTCGCTTCAATGAAGAAACTTCCGAGTTGGCGGCCGTAGGCATTGCGGCAGACGGCAATGTCCATGGTGGAGAGACCTGTCGTGGGCTGCCCCTCAATGCGCTTGGCAAGAATGATGAGCCCGGCGCAAGTGCCGAAGACAGGGAGTCCTGCCTCTATGTCGTGCTTTATGACATCGCGCAACCCCAAGTCTACAAGGAGTTTCGACTGCACTGTACTCTCCCCTCCCGGTATAATCAGTCCGTCCTTGGGTTGCAGCCAGTCGTTCAACTGTCTTACCTCAAAACTCTCAACGCCGAGGCGCGAAAGCATCTGCCGGTGTTCAAGGAATGCCCCTTGTAGAGCCAAAACAGCGATTCTCATTCTAAAGCCTGCTACTGTTTGCATCGCCTTTTCGTGTAATTTAATCTGTAGTTTTTTTTCACTTAGAGGGCGCGTCTCGGAGATACGCGCCTACTACGATTACTTCCCTCTTTCCGCCATCAAGAGTTGTATCTCGCTCTCGTTGATTCCCACCATCGCTTCGCCAAGGTCTTCGGAGAGTTGAGCGAGGGTCTTTGGGTCGTTGTAGCGGGTGACAGCCTGCACTATTGCGGCAGCACGCTTCGCGGGGTTTCCACTCTTGAAGATGCCAGAACCCACGAACACTCCCTCTGCCCCCAACTGCATCATCAGGGCAGCATCGGCAGGGGTGGCGATGCCTCCTGCGGCGAAGTTGACTACGGGCAACTTGCCGTTCTTATGCACATACCTCACCAACTCATAAGGCACTTGGAGGAGTTTTGCCGCCTCATAGAGTTCGTCCTCTGCCATTGACACAATGCGGCGAATCTCACTTTGCATCATCCTCATGTGGCGCACTGCCTGGACTACATCGCCCGTGCCAGGCTCTCCCTTCGTGCGAATCATCGTGGCTCCTTCGGCAATGCGGCGAAGGGCCTCTCCAAGATTCTTCGCCCCACAGACGAAAGGCACGTCAAACTTTGTCTTGTCGATGTGATAGACATCATCGGCAGGGGAAAGCACTTCGCTTTCGTCAATATAGTCTATCTCAATGGCTTGAAGAATCTGCGCCTCGGCAAAATGTCCTATACGGCATTTTGCCATGACAGGAATAGTCACCGCCTCCTGAATGCCCTTTATCATCTTTGGGTCGCTCATTCTCGACACTCCTCCTGCCGCCCTTATGTCAGCGGGGATACGCTCGAGAGCCATCACTGCGCACGCCCCTGCTTCCTGAGCGATGCGTGCCTGTTCGGGTGTCGTCACATCCATAATTACCCCGCC
>CAYXGN010000288.1:0-1482 GCA_964464505.1 uncultured Prevotella sp. | reverse complement strand
TGTATTTATTTCGCGCCAAACAGCGTGTCGCTGAGATTTTGAAGGGCACGCTTCTTGTCCGACTCCTTTATCAGGAACGAGATGTTGTAGTTGGAGCCGCCGTAGGAAATCATTCTTATAGGGATGTCCTTCATAGCGTCGAGGACGCAGGTCTCGAAGCCGATGTTGCTCCAGTCCAAGTCGCCCACAACGCAGACGATGCACATGTCGGTGTCAACGGTCACTGTGCCGTACTTCTTCAGTTCGTCCACAATCTCGTTGAGATGTGTGCAACTGTCTATGCTCATCGACACGCCCACCTCACTGGTGGCAATCATGTCTATCGGAGTCTGGTAGGTCTCGAAAATCTCGAACACCTTGCGGAGGAATCCCGTTGCGAACAGCATCCTGCTCGACTTTATCTTTATCGCCGTGATGTTGTCCTTGGCAGCCACCGCCTTTATCTTGCCCTTTATCAGCACATTGTCGATGATTGTCCCTTCAGCCTTCGGGTCAAGGGTGTTCTTCAGCCTTACAGGCACGCCGGCATATTTGGCAGGCTGCACGCAGGTGGGGTGGAGAATCTTCGCTCCGAAGTAAGCCAGCTCGGCAGCCTCCTCGAAGTTGAGTTGATGGATTGCCTCCGTCCTGTCCACCACACGCGGGTCGTTGTTGTGCATTCCGTCTATGTCCGTCCATATCTGTATCTCTTCCGCCGGCAGGGCAGCCCCTATCAGTGAGGCGGTGAAGTCGCTGCCTCCGCGCTGCAGGTTGTCCACCTCGCCGTAGGCGTTGCGGCAGATGAAGCCCTGGGTGATGTATATTTGATAGCCTTCGTTGTCAGCCATCTGCGCCTTCAGCTTCTCCTTGATATACTGTGTGTCGGGTTCGGCGTTCTTGTCGGTGCGCATGAAGTCGAGGGCAGACAGGAGCACCACCTTCACGCCCTGCTCCAGAAGATAGTTCTTCATCATGTTCGTGCTCATAATCTCGCCCTGCGCCACGATGTTCTTCTCCTCGAAACTCGTGAAGATGTCCTTTGTGAACGACCGCAGGTAGTTGAACTCCGTGGCGAGGAACTCCCTTGTCATCTGCCTGTATTCGTCGGTGGAGTAGAGGTCGTCCACGTGCTGCATGTACTTCTTCTCGAGACTGTTGATAACCTCGTTGGCCCCCTCGGGATTCTTCTTGTAGAGGTAGTTGGCTATCTCTACGAGGGAATTCGTAGTTCCCGACATTGCCGACAGCACCACAAACACCTGTTCTCCCGGTTCGCTGACCATCCTTGCCACTGCTTTCATTCGCTCCGGTGTGCCCACCGAAGTGCCACCAAATTTCATTACATTCATATCTGTATATTTACTGTTTTTACTATTTTACTATTTTACTATTTTATTCGACCACAGAACCAACGGTCACCGGCGCGGAGCGGAAAGGTAAAGGTAAATCACAGAATACACAGACATTCCGTAGTAGGTGCGTATCTCCGAGACGCACCCTCGC
>CAYXGN010000287.1:0-1493 GCA_964464505.1 uncultured Prevotella sp. | reverse complement strand
CGCTATGTAGGTGGCATCGATGCGGATGTTGTTGTAGCGGTAGTTGTTGTAGTCTATGCTGCTGATTTCTCCTCCGCCTCTGATGTTGTCCTTCCCCTTCGTCTCGGCGTGCAATTTTCCCGACACTGCTCCCAAGTGCTTGTTACCGGTCAGCTCACTCAGACGGAAGTCTTCTGTCTCAGCGGTGGCAGCGATGTTGTCGCCCTGCTTCTTCACTTCATAATCCACCTTGCCCACCCCTGTGGCGGCACTGCCTTTCGCAGCCACTTCCTTGCTGTTTCCTTTTGCTGTGCCAGTGATGCTGATGTCGCCTAACGCTTGTAAAATGTCGGGAACTTCCTTTTTCGTGAATGCTTGCCAACAGGAGGTTATGATGCTGCCACCCGCCTTAAACTTCCCTATCTCCACATTCCATTCTGGCTTGGGCTTGCGGAAGTTTATGGCTCCGCTGGCAGCGACAGACAGAAGGTTGTCGTTGCTCCGCAAAAGCAATTGCTTTACGTTGAGTCTGGAATCGGTGCCGCTTGTCTTGCAGGAAAGGGAAAGACTCGTGTCCAGCGATTTCAAGGCAGGGACAAAGCAGGCAAAGTCGGAGGGCGTGATTCTGCTTGCTTCCATGTCGCCGCTGTAAGTGAGCGACCCTGGCTTTATCTTTTTGCCTTCCACGGCATATTGAGCACGCAACTCTTTCACAGCAACAGTAGTGCTGGGAAACTTTATGCTGAGGTCTTGCAGCGTGGCTCTTTCCCTGTTGGCTGTAAGGTGGAGCGAGAGGGAGCGCAACTCCAGTCCCGATTTCTCCTTCAGCGACAGTCGCTTCACCTTCACGTCAAGGGAGTCATCGGTGACGGCATTGACAATAAAGTGGGCGCTGATGTTGCTCGTGTTTATGTCGGAGAGGGAGAACGTCCCCGTGCTTGTCGGTTTCCAGAGGTCACGGTAGCGGATGCTGCCGTTGCGCACAATGAGGGAGTTTATCTTCAGGTGGAGAGGCGTGTGCTTCGTCGTGTCCTTCGAAGCCAGCGAGTCGAGGAGAAACTGGTAGTTGGGTTTTGATGTTGGAGTGGCTTTATAGGCGTAGGCTTGCAATCCGAAGAACTGGGCGGAAGTAATGGAAATCCTTTGGTTGAGCAATTCTGTCAAATCTATTTTTACGGAAGTCCTCGCTATCTTCAGCATCTGCTTGCCGCTCTTGTCACAGATGCAGGCGTCGTCCACGATGAGGCGGTTGATGAAGCCCAAGTCCACACGCCCTACCGTCACCTTCGTGCCGAACTTCTTGCAGAGAGCATTGCCCACACATTCCCCCAAGCCCCTTTGCACAGCAGGAACGTGCAGCACAACGACCGCCGCCAAGTAACAGCAGACTATCGTCCACAACAAAAAATTAACGACACGCTTCAACACAAATAAAAGTGATTCTAAAAATTGGCTTTCCTTATTCCTTATGCAAAGGTAAGGTTTTTATTTGAAATTTTGCCGAAAGTTCTTCC
>CAYXGN010000286.1:0-1494 GCA_964464505.1 uncultured Prevotella sp. | reverse complement strand
TCGCATGTGGGCATCGCCACAGTGTGCATGCTGCTCGCCTGGCACAGCCGCAACCGCCGCCTGCTCTACATCCTTTTGCCGTTCTATGTGTTCCTTTGCTTCGCCACCGTCTACATCCAGGCCCACTATGTCATCGATGCTTTGGCAGGGCTCGTGAGCGGAGTGGTGCTCTACTACGCCCTGCTCTTCGCCACAAAGCGCATGAAAGGCTGACAGAAAGCGCATTGCGACGGTCGTAAAGCCTACAAGAAACGCTCCATGAAGAGATGGCGCAAGGCTGCCAAAGGATGATGCCACAGCATCCGCGGGCCTGCGTAGCGCATCACACGGCGCATCCTTTCGCGCATCACCGGCTTGTAACAATGCACGGGGCAACGCTTGCACGTCGATTTCCTGTTGCCAAACTTGCAGCGGTCCAGTCTGCCGTGGGCATAAGCCAGCAGTGCGGCGCAGTCCTCACAAAGTCCGTCTGATGCATGACCCTGACCGTGGCAATAAAGCGAAACCATCTGCCCGACAGTCTGTTTCTCCCTTTCTATCCTCGTCATATTGTCTGATTATCAAGAAGTTTATGCCTTGACACATTCTCATTTTGCTCCATCAAAGCACACAAAGATACGAAAATGTTGCCTTATGGAGAAATCCTTCGCCACAATTCCGATAACGATTTGAGGACAAAAAATTTGGTGCGACAAAAAAAAACCGCTACCTTTGCACCCGTCAATAATGCCGACGGTTCGCCGGAAGCGTCATTGGCACAACGCCAAGCCATTGGAGAGATGGTAGAGTGGTCGATTACAACGGTCTTGAAAACCGTCGTACCGAGAGGTACCGGGGGTTCGAATCCCTCTCTCTCCGCAAAGCCCGCTGCATTGCAGCGGGCTTTTCTGTTTAGGACCCATCTTAACCACAAATCCCGCAAATCAAACGAATAAGGTTCTCCCACGGATAAAAAGATTAATGTTGTTTTTTAACGCCAATCTCCGTTAATCACTCGTTAATCTTTCATTAATCTTTTAAGGTGGGATATTGGTGCGGGTAACCATAGTAGGTGCGGATGCTTTTCTCCGTTCCCCTCCCCTACAGGGGAGGTCGGGAGAGGCTTGGGGAGGTCGGGTGAGGCTTAGACGCACCCATTGGAGGTAGAGCGTCCCCACTCGACAACAAACATATTATCAATGCTGCTGCCCTTACAGGGCGCAGGGGTGTGCGGCCACTACGTTACCCAGGGTGCCGCCTCTCCGCTATCGCTTCGAGGCTCTGCCCTGGGCTGAGGGCAGGTTGCGCTTTCAGCGCGCTTGGCGCAGCCTGGTGAATCCGTCGGTCCTTTTCCTTATCAGATTTAAAGTATCGAATGCGTTTTTCATTGTTTTTGCCCGATGGGCGGGCGATGCCGGAACGGCAGAGGAGGATGGCGGCAACGGGTGCGTGAGCTTGCTCACTGGCAGACGATGGCGGCACCCTCCAAAGACTTTCGAAGAAAGGCAGCCCGAC
>CAYXGN010000285.1:0-1502 GCA_964464505.1 uncultured Prevotella sp. | reverse complement strand
AAGATTTCGTGTTGTTTTTTCTTCACTGTGTCATAAAAAAAGTGTTACTTTGCATTCACAAAACGCTTAAATGAAAAAACATGAACAATTGTAGTAGGCGCAGATGCTTTCTCCTCCCCTAAGGGGAGGTCGGGAGAGGCTTAGATGCGCCCCTCAAGGAGACGATTGTAAAAACGCTTAAATAAAAAAAACATGAACAATATCTTGGTTATTGGTTCAACGGGACAGATTGGTTCCGAACTCACAAGGGAATTACGGAGAATTTACGGTAACAGCCATGTTGTGGCAGGCTTCATCAAAGGAGCGGAGCCAAAAGGCGAATTGCTTGAGGGCGGTCCCTCGGCGGAGGCTGATGTCACCAACCCCCAGATGATAGCCGATGCAGTAAATAAATACAACATCGACACAATCTACAACCTCGCCGCCCTGCTGTCGGTAGTTGCCGAGTCGAAGCCGCGGCTCGCCTGGAAGATAGGCATCGACGGACTGTGGAACATCCTCGAGGTGGCAAAAGAGCACGGCTGCGCCGTGTTCACCCCCAGCAGCATAGGCTCCTTCGGCGAGTCCACGCCCCACTGGAAGACTCCCCAGGACACCGTGCAACGCCCGCGCACCATCTATGGAGTGTCGAAGGTCACCACCGAACTCCTCAGCGATTACTTCCACAACAAATACGGTGTGGACACACGCGCCGTGCGCTTCCCCGGAGTCATCTCCTATGTCACGCCCCCCGGAGGCGGCACCACCGACTACGCCGTCGACATCTACTATTCCGCCGTGCGCGGCGAGAAGTTCGTCTGCCCTATCAAGGAGGGCACACTCATGGACATGATTTATATGCCCGACGCACTCAAGGCTGCCATACAACTCATGGAAGCCGACCCCACACGGCTCGTCCATAGAAACGCCTTCAACATAGCCTCCCTCAGCTTCGCCCCCGAGACAGTGTTCGCCGCCATAAAGAAATACAAACCCCACTTCGAGATGACCTACAATGTGGACCCTCTGAAGCAGCGAATAGCAGAGAGCTGGCCCGACATAATGGACGACTCGTGCGCCCGCAAAGAGTGGGGATGGAAACCCGAATACAACCTCGACGCAATGACAAAGGACATGCTCGAAAAACTCTCACTGAAACTCAACAAGTCGTAGTAGGCGCGTATCTCCGAGACGCGCCCCAATATGTTGTCGAGCGTCCTCGCTCGACAACACTCTCATAAGAGATTAATGTCAAGAATTAAAGAATTAAAGAATTTTAAAAAAAGACACCTCTTCGACACAACAACGAGAAGATTAATGAAAGATTAATGGGCGATTAATGATGATTAATGTTATTCTTTTTAAACGCTAATCTCCGTATAATCTACCGCTCTTGCTCTGGCAAGCGGCAAAGCCGAGCGAATCTCTCGTTAATCTTTATTTCCGCAATTAGTGGTCGCTATTTGAGGGGTGCGTCTAAGCCCCACCCATCCTCCCCATGAGGGGAGGGGACTGCATCCGCA
>CAYXGN010000284.1:0-1511 GCA_964464505.1 uncultured Prevotella sp. | reverse complement strand
CTATTTTTCCATTATCCGAAAGAAGATTTACACAAGCCACCATAAATCCAACCCAAGTATTTACAAGCTTATTAGATTTCATCCCCTGCGATACCAAAATTTCTGACATAAGTATTCTTTGATTTTCTTCAAGATACTGATATCTTATATATGGCGGATTTCCTAGGATTAAATCAAATTTCTTTTCACATGTTTTTTCATAATAATCAAAGAAATCTCGATTAATTATCTTTATATTTTTAGCATTGGCAAATCTATGTTTTAACTTTTCTACCTCGTCTTGCTCAATCTCAATTGCTGTAGCATCATTAAGTTGTTCCAGCATTTTCATATCGTCAAGAGCATCTATAAACACACCATCTCCACAGCTAGGTTCTAAAACTGTCTTTATTGATTTATCACTTGAAAACAATTTCACCATCATCTCTGCAAGCGGTAATGGTGTATAATATGCTCCTCTTAATTTCTGAGCAGAACTATTTTCTTTTAGCTTCATCTAATCACCTTATATTTCCTGTCGATATACTTTCCCTATCAAGTCTTGTATCTCAACGATTATTCTGTTCTTTTCTTTTTCTAATACTTTAACAGATGCCTTATCAGGGCGTTTTATCATTTGCTCATTTAAAGCATATATTTTTCTTGTCTTTAGTACCACATCATCATATAGCTTTTTTTGTTTCGCATCTGAAAAATTTAATTTTATAAATGGTAACTTCTTAAGCAAAAATGTTCCTCTGGCGGTAAATCCATTTTCAAAATCGCTTCCTTGCATTTGAAAATATTTTTCTGTATATGGATGTGCTAACCATGCCTGGATGTACTCCAAATCATACTCTTTATCTTCTAGCTCGCTAATAGCACAATATCCTGCTGTTCCCCCAGATGCAATTAACATATCATCTTTATCATATGCATACATTGGCTCTTTACTTAATATTCTAACTATCAGTTTGGGTGTATTAATAAATGCTGTTAAAGCCTGAGTCCTTCCATATTTATACCATGTATCTGTTGTTGCATCTGGAACATCTC
Source organism: uncultured Prevotella sp. (assembly GCA_964464505.1). Classification (GTDB taxonomy): domain Bacteria; phylum Bacteroidota; class Bacteroidia; order Bacteroidales; family Bacteroidaceae; genus Prevotella. Next base: position 476 of record CAYXGN010000284.1, on the reverse strand, counting down.
TGCCCACTCCATTATTCAAACATCTCGGAACTAGTCTGTCATAACAATCCAGCAAATATTTCAATGCTCCTGAGTACTTTTTCTGCATAGTGTCCATATCAATTAATTTTCCTTTTGTATCATATGGAAAAATAATTTTTTTATCAGTAGATAATACAGAATATGTATTCATTCCCTTTTCACTTGCTTTTGTCGGCTTAAAATACGGCTTCAAGATATCCTTTTCAATACTGTAATGTTCCCCGAATCTTTCAATATTAATACACTTTTCATCTTCTGATTCTATGCAAGAATAATCGAACCAGTATACTTCCTTTTTATCCGAAAATTTTTCAGGTCTTTCTGCACTTGTCTGAATACCATTAAATATATTAGCCACCTTAGAAAGAGGCACCGCCTTGTCCCGAATATCACTTATAAGTTGCATAAAGTTCGTATCAGTCGTAAGACTCCATGGATTTTTCGTTAAATCTGTA
>CAYXGN010000283.1:0-1538 GCA_964464505.1 uncultured Prevotella sp. | reverse complement strand
CCGGTGACAGCAAACAGCTTCCGCCTACGACTTTCTTCGAGACTCTCACATTCGACAATGACAATGCCGAGCAGGAGGATCTTGAAAGCGTTCTGGAAGACTGCATCTCCATCTCATTGCCGTCCAATATGCTCCGCTGGCACTATCGCAGCCGTCACGAGAGTCTCATCGCTTTCAGCAATTCAAAGTATTATGACAATTCGCTTCTGACTTTCCCTTCGGCAGATGACCTGACCGGCAAGGTTACGCTGACCCGCGTGAATGGCATTTATGAGAGGGGCGGCTCGCGGCAGAACAAGAAGGAAGCCGAGGCGGTGGTTGCAGAGATCAGGCGCCGTCTGGAAGAGAATCCGGAAAGGAGCATCGGCGTCATCACATTCAGCGAGCCGCAGCAGGCCGCAGTCGAAAAGCGTCTTGAGGCGATGCTGAGGGACAATCCGGGATTGGCGAATGTCGCCGCGCAAATGGAAGAACCGATATTTGTCAAAAATCTGGAGAACGTCCAGGGCGACGAGAGAGATGTGATTCTTTTCTCCATCGGCTACGGAAAGGACAAGAACGGACGCCTTCCTATGAACTTCGGCCCGCTGAACCAGAAAGGCGGATGGCGCAGGCTCAATGTGGCTGTCTCCAGAGCGCGCTATGAGATGAAAGTGTTCTCATCCATAGCTCCGGACGACATACGGGTTGACTACAATACGGAGAAGGGTGTCGTGGGATTGCGTGATTTTATCCGCTATGCGGAAGAAGGCAGGGAGTGTCTTGAGGACAGGGCCGATTCATCCGCAGAGCGGGATGTCTGGGTGGAGAAGGTGGCGGATGAGCTCCGGCAGCGCGGACTGCAGGTCAATACCAATGTCGGCACTTCGGGCTTCCGCATAGACATTGCCGTCCTCGATCCGGAACAGAAAGGACATTATAGCTACGGCATCATCTGTGACGGTCAGAATTATGCCGGGGCCAAGTCTGCCTTGGACAGGGAAAAGATAAGACCGGAAATGCTGGAAAGCCTTGGTTGGAAGTTGGAGCGCCGTTGGATACTGGATGACTGGCACAGGAGTCAAAAGGACTCCTGAGTAGGGAACTGGCATTTGGGTTCCAGGGAATGTGTCTTCTCTGTCGCCTTTGCGACACCGTCGGGGATGACGCATCTCTCCTTTCTGCTCTTAAGAATCCACTTGCCCTTAACGTTCTCTATCTCGATCTTCTCGCGCCTGACTATCCGCACGTTCGAGGCGTCGAACACGGCGACGTTCTTCGGCCCGTCAGGCTTTGTCTGTGCGGTCGGCCACACGTTATAGAGCACTCCGAGGCGGTTCAGAAGCTCCGCGGCGGCCTTTTCCTCCGCAAAGCCGGCCTTCTTTGCGCCCGTCAGCGTCATTCCGACCCATTTGCGGAACTCCTTGCCCTGAGCCTTGACTTTCTCGGAAGCTGAAACTTCCAATGCGGCCTCGACCTTTTCGGCAATAGCCGCCGGGACCGGCAAGGCGGAAGTCAGATGATTGTCTTCAGTCAGGTCCGGTATCTCCACCGTATAG
>CAYXGN010000282.1:0-1543 GCA_964464505.1 uncultured Prevotella sp. | reverse complement strand
CTTTCTCCTCCCCTACAGGGGAGGTCGGGAGAGGCTTAGACGCGCCCCTGCGCCTACTACTATTTGCTTGTGGCTGTCTGTGGGAGGTGGAACAGGTACGACTTGCCGAACACTTTCCCTGCCTCGTTTATCTCGAGGAATGTCGTCCCGCCGTTCTCTCCGAAACTGCCGCTGAGGTAGGCTATCTTGTCGTTCTGCGTGATGTAGCCCTTCTGCCGCAACATTCTCAGTGCGGCGGAGAAGAGGTATTCGGGCGAGGCGTGCTCCTTCTGGTGAATGGCGATGACCCCGAAACTCAGGTTGAGCCAGCGTTGCGTCTTCTCCTTGTAGCATATCGCCAGGATGGGGTTGGGACCGCGGAAGGCGGCGAGGTGGCGCACCGTCTCTCCCGTCTCGCTGTCGGTGATGATGCCTGCCACTCCCAGGCGGCGTGTGGAGTCGATGGCGGCGTGGGCGAGGAACTCGCGTTGCGAGCAGTTGTCGCTCATAGGTATCTCCGCATCGCTGAGTGCTGCGCGGTCCTTCTCTGCCTGCTCCGCTATCGCCGCCATGGTCTGCACGGCTTCAAGGGGATATTTGCCGCTTGCCGTCTCGCCGCTGAGCATGAGGGCATCGGTGTAGGAGTAGATGGCGTTGGCGATGTCGGTCACCTCCGCCCTTGTCGGGCGCGGGTTCTTTATCATCGTGTGCAGCATCTGCGTGGCAACGATTACGGGCTTCTTCTTCATCATGCACTTGCGGATGATTTGCCTCTGTATACCGGGAATGCGCTCTATGGGCACTTCTATGCCGAGGTCGCCGCGGGCAATCATGATGCCGTAGGAGGAGTCGATTATCTCGTCGATGTTGTCCACTCCCTCCTGGTTCTCTATCTTCGCGATTATCTTTATGTCGCTGTGGTGCTCGTCCAGAATCTTCTGTATCGCCATCACGTCGGCGGCGGAACGCACAAACGAGTGGGCTATGAAGTCGATGTCTTCCTCTATGGCAAGGAGGATGTTCTGGCGGTCTTTGGGAGTGATGGCGGGAAGGTCGATGTGCTCTCTCGGCACATTCACACTCTTGTGCGCCCCCAGCACTCCGTCGTTCTGCACCTGTGCTATGAGCATAGGTCCCTCTTTCCTCACCACCTCCATGTCTATCTCGCCGTCGTCGAACAGCATGTGGTCGCCCACCTTTACGTCTTTGGCAATGTCCTTGTAGGTCACGTTCACGGTTTCGTGCGTGGAGACGGTCTCGGGGTTGCCGAAAATCTTCACTGTGTCGCCCGTCCTGAACTCTATCGGTTCCGCCACATTCGTGGTGCGCACCTCGGGACCCTTCGTGTCTATCATCAGGGCGATGTGCGGCGACACCGTCCGCGTGTTCCTTATTATAGTCCTTATCCCCTCCGGCGTGGCGTGGGCAGTGTTCATGCGGACCACGTTCATCCCTGCAAAGAACAGTTTGCGGATGAAGTCCACATCGCAACGCCTGTCACTAATCGAAGCAACAATCTTTGTCTGTTTCATTTAATCTGAAGAATAATCTTTTCTTTTCCTTT
>CAYXGN010000281.1:0-1556 GCA_964464505.1 uncultured Prevotella sp. | reverse complement strand
GCCAACGGTGCCGGCAAGTCGACGCTGCTCCGCGCCATCAGCGGCGAGCTGGAGCCGAGCAAGGGCTCCATAGAGTTGGGAGCGGGCGAGCGGCTCTCGGTGCTTGAGCAGGACCATTTCAAATACGATGCTTTCCGTGTGCTCGACACGGTGCTGATGGGCCACGCCCCTCTGTGGAGCAACATGAAGGAGCGCGAGGCGCTCTATGCCAAGCCCGAGATGACGGAGGAGGACGGCTGCCGCGCCGCCGACCTGGAGCTGAAGTTCGCCGAGATGGACGGTTGGGAGGCGGAGAGCAACGCCGCCCAGATGCTCTCCAACCTCGGCATTCCCGAAGCCCTGCACTCCAAGCTGACGGGCGAGCTGTCGGGCAACGAGAAGGTGCGCGTGATGCTGGCGAAGGCCCTCTTCGGCAACCCCGACAACCTTCTCCTCGACGATCCCACCAACGACCTCGACCTCGACACGGTGCAATGGCTCGAGGAATATCTCAGCAACGTGGAGCAGACCGTGCTCGTGGTGAGCCACGACCGCCACTTCCTCGACGCGGTGAGCACGCAGACCGTAGACATAGACTTCGGCAAGGTGACGGTGTTCGCGGGCAACTACTCGTTCTGGTATGAGAGTTCGCAACTCGCCCTGCGCCAGGCGCAGAACCAACGCCAGAAGGCCGAAGAGAAGCGCAAGGAGCTGGAGGAGTTCATCCGCCGCTTCTCTGCCAATGTGGCAAAGAGCAAGCAGACCACAAGCCGCAAGAAGATGCTCGAGAAACTCAACGTGGAGGAGATACGCCCGTCGAGCCGCAAGTATCCCGGCATAATCTTCCAGATGGAGCGCGAACCGGGCAACCAGATTCTCGAGGTGGAAGGGCTCAGGGCTGTCGACACTGACGGCACGGTGCTCTTCTCCGACGTGAGCTTCAACATAGAAAAAGGCGAGAAGGTGGTGTTCCTCAGCCATAACCCCAAGGCCATGACCGCCCTCTTCGAGACAATCAACGGCAACCGCGACGCCGACGGCGGCACCTTCAAATGGGGAGTGACGATAACGACAGCCTATCTGCCCCTCGACAACACCGAGTTCTTCAACAGCGACAAGAACCTCGTGGACTGGCTCAGCCAGTACGGCCCCGGCAACGAGGTGGTGATGAAAGGCTTCCTCGGCAGGATGCTGTTCTCGGGCGAGGAGGTGATGAAGAAGGTGAACGTGCTCTCCGGAGGCGAGCGCATGCGCTGCATGATAGCTCGCATGCAACTCAAGAACGCCAACTGCCTGATTCTCGACACACCCACCAACCACCTCGACCTTGAAAGCATCCAGGCCTTCAACAACAACCTCGTGGGCTTCAAGGGCAACATTCTCTTCGCAAGCCACGACCACGAGTTCATCCAGACTGTCGCCAACAGAATAATAGAACTCACCCCGAACGGCACAATCGACAAACTCATGGACTACGACGACTACATCTACAGCCCCGAGATAAAGGAACTCAAAGCAAGGATGTATGGCGGGGTGTGAGTATAGGCACAAATTGTAGTAGGCGCGTATCTCCGAGA
>CAYXGN010000280.1:0-1560 GCA_964464505.1 uncultured Prevotella sp. | reverse complement strand
AAAAAACTTACTATAAAAGTGATGAAAATAAAAGCAGACTACGCTAACGCTCCTCAATGGAAGGAGGTTACTGTCAAGTCCACTCTTCCCGAAGAGTTGAAGTGTCTTGACGAATTGGCCCACAACATGTGGTGGGCATGGAACTACGAAGCTCGTGAAATGTGGAAAAGTCTTGACAACGACTTGTACGAAGAGGTGGGACACAACCCCGTCATGCTCCTCGACCGTCTCAGCTACGACCGCAAGGAAGCCATCGTAGGCGACAAGAAGATTATGGACTGCGTGAAGTCGGTCTATAAGAAGTTCCGCGAATATATGGATGTCGAGCCCGACAGGGCGCGTCCTTCCGTGGCTTATTTCTGCATGGAGTATGGCATCAACCAGGTAGTGAAGATTTATTCCGGTGGTCTCGGAATGCTTGCCGGCGACTATATGAAGGAAGCCTCCGACTCCAATGTCAATATGTGCGGAGTGGGATTCCTCTACCGTTACGGTTACTTCAAGCAGACCCTCTCCATGGACGGGCAGCAGATAGCCCAGTACGACGCACAGAACTTCAACTCGCTGCCCATAGAGCGCGTCCTCGACAACAACGGCAATCCCCTCGTGGTGGATGTGCCTTACATGAACTATCAGGTGCATGCCTATGTCTGGGTGATGAATGTGGGACGCATAAAACTCTATCTCCTTGACACCGACAACGAACTCAACTCCGAGTTTGACAAGCCAATCACCCACGCCCTCTATGGCGGCGACAACGAGAATCGCCTGAAGCAGGAGATTCTGCTCGGCATCGGCGGAATCCTCACACTCAAGGCCCTCGGCATAAAGAAGGACATCTACCACTGCAACGAAGGTCACGCAGCCCTCTGCAACCTCCAGCGGCTCATCGACTACATCAACGAAGGACTGTCGTTCAACGAGGCTCTCGAACTCGTGCGCGCCTCTTCGCTCTACACCGTCCACACCCCTGTGCCTGCCGGCCACGACTATTTCGACGAGTCACTCTTCGGCAAATACATGGGCGGCTACCCCCAGATGCTCGGCATCTCTTGGGATGAGTTCATCGGTATGGGACGCACCAACCCCGACGACCACTCCGAACGCTTCTGCATGTCCACCTTCGCCTGCAACACCTGCCAGGAGGTCAATGGTGTCAGCAAACTCCACGGATGGGTGAGTCAGCGAATGTTCGCCCCAATCTGGAAGGGCTACTACCCCGAAGAGAGTCATGTGGGCTATGTCACCAACGGCGTTCACTTCCCCACCTGGACAGCGACAGAATGGCGCAAGGTCTACGACAAATACTTCGACAAGAACTTCCTCAACGACCAGAGCAACGAAAGCATCTGGCACGCCATCTACAATGTGCCTGACGCAGAGATTTGGGCCACGCGCATGGCATTGAAGAAAAAACTCGTGGACTACATCCGCGAGAAGTTCTCTGCCACATGGCTGAAGAACCAAGGCGACCCGTCGCGCGTAGTGGCCCTCCTCGACAGCATCAAGCCCAACGCCCTCTACATAGGCTTCTGCCGCCGCTTCGCCACCTACAAGCGC
>CAYXGN010000279.1:0-1567 GCA_964464505.1 uncultured Prevotella sp. | reverse complement strand
ATTAATGGTAGATTAATGGCCGATTAATGATGATTCGCTCGACTTTGTCGCTTGCCAGAGCAAGAATGTTATTTTTTTAACTTGCGAAGCTTGATGAACTCCGCTTAAAATAAACAATGTGTGAATAACGTTAATCTCCGTATAATCATCCGTTAATCTTTCGTTAATCTTTTTCGACCACGAATAAAACGAATTGCACGAATTGTATTTCTTGACCACAGAACTCACAGAATACACAGACAAAATCCTTCCGTGCCTTCCGTGTTTTCTGTGTTCGAAAAGAAAAAAAATAAATCTACCATTACCCTCCCAAACGACAAGCCCATGGCAGCAACCTATAACGCCTTTAGCCGACCCCTGTATGTGATGCTCAAGCCCGCAGGAAGCCTTTGCAACCTGCGGTGCAAGTATTGTTATTACACCGAGAAAGGCAACCTCTACAGGGACGGCAGCAACCACGTCATGAGCGATGCCCTGCTCGAGAAGTTCACAAAGGAATATATCGAAGCGCAGACCTCTCCCAACATTCTGTTCACATGGCACGGCGGCGAGACCCTCATGCGCCCCATCTCGTTCTATCGGCGCGCCCTGCAACTGCAAAGGACTTACGCCAGAGGGCGGCAGATAGACAACTGCATCCAGACCAACGGCACGCTCCTCACCGACGAATGGTGCCGCTTCTTCCGCGACAACAATTTCCTCGTGGGCATCTCCATAGACGGACCGCAGGAATATCACGACAAATACAGGAAGACAGCCACCCGGCGACCCTCGTTCCGCCAGGTGATGAGAGGCATCGACCTCCTGAACAAACACGGAGTGGAATGGAACGCCATGGCTGTGGTCAACGACGCGAACGTGGGTCATCCCCACGAGTTCTATCAGTTCTTCAAGGACATCGGCTGCCATTACCTTCAGTTCGCCCCTATAGTGGAGCGCAGGGTCGCCAGAGACGACGCCCTCACCCTCGCCCCGGGGATGCAGGAGGGCGGCTCCCTCCTCCCCTTCTCCATCACCGCAGAGCAGTGGGGAGAGTTCCTCTGCGCTCTCTTCGATGAATGGGTAAGGAAGGATGTGGGCACATGGTTCATTCAAATCTTCGATGCCACCCTTGCCAACTGGATGGGAGTGGCTCCCGGAATATGCTCCCTGGCAAAGGAGTGCGGCCACGCAGGAGTGATGGAGCATAACGGCGACCTTTATTCCTGCGACCATTTCGTGTTCCCCGAATACCGCCTCGGCAACCTCAGGGAACAGAGCGTCACCCAGATGATGTACTCCCCACAGCAGCAGGAGTTCGCCAGACTCAAGCACCAACGCCTGCCGCAGCAGTGCCGCGAGTGCACGTTCGCCTTCGCCTGCAACGGCGAATGCCCCAAAAACCGCTTTATACGCGACAAGTACGGCAACCCCGGACTCAACTACCTCTGCCAAGGCTACTGCCGCTTCTTCTCACACGCCGCACCATATATGGACTTCATGAAAAAAGAGTTGGAAGCACAACGCCCACCCTCCAATGTAATGAAAGTTGCAGCACAGATTGCGGGGGAGTAGACATAGAAGCCTC
>CAYXGN010000278.1:0-1590 GCA_964464505.1 uncultured Prevotella sp. | reverse complement strand
ATTAATGATGATTAATGTTTTTAAACGCCAATCTCCGTTAATCGTTCGTTCTTGCTCTGGCAAGCGTCTCCTTCGTCGCCGAGCGAATCTCCCATTAATCTTTTATTTGTGTAAATCAGTGGAATCCGTGGGAGGACATTCTTGTTTAGGGTTGCTTCTCCCGAGCAATTTTGAGTTGCGGGGCGTTTATCTGCCTCCCATGTTAATCAGCCATTTCCATATTGGGACAGCATTGATGGTCAGGCTGCCTTCCTCTATTGTCTCTTCCTCATCATATGTGACAACAAACGCTTCCTTAAGAGGATGAACTTTGTGCAAGGCGAGCAGCGCACCCACTTCGCGCTTGCGAGTGTCTGCATCGGTTAGGGTATAGGAGGCTTGGATGCCCAAACCTTCCTCCGGAACATAAAAGTCAACCTCGACATTATGGTTGTAATAATAAAGGTTTGGGCTCTCGGTGATGGTGTTGTATTTCTTGTGTAAGGTGATGGCGCAGAGGTTCTCCAGCAGCGGCGACTTCGAGTCGGTAAGGAATATGCTCAACAAACCGTTGTCGGTGAAATAGTGTTTCTTGGCAGTCTCTTTTTCGGCGAACTTTGAAGCGTAATTATCTAGAGTGAACAGGAGGCAAGCTTCCTTGGCGTATCTGATATAATCTATCATTGATGCCGTATTCGTCGATGTCCCTGCACTCTTTATCATGTTGGCAAGCCTGTTGTAGGCAATGGGCTGCATAACATTCTCGGACAGTCGTTTGATGGCAAGACGCAGGGCCTGCTCATTCTTAATGTTGTTGCGTTGCACGACATCGCCAAGCACTATCTTCTCGTAAAGGCCATTGAGCCAATGACGCTTGTTCTTATAAAGAAGGAGTTCTGGGAAACCGCCCCATTTGAAGTATTCCGCAAATTTTTGCTGCGCGATGTCCCTTTGTTTGCCATATTGCCAATTCTTTTCAAGCATAATGCCCTGAGCTTCCATATATTCGCGAAATGAAAAGGGGAATATCTTCTCGTCAAAGTATCTTGCCCCCAATGTTGTTGCAATGTCCCGGCTCAACATTTTTGCATTGGAACCGGTAATGAACACCATATATTTCTGGTTGGCAAGTCTGCGGGCAAAATGCTCCCACCCTTCGATGTTTTGTATCTCGTCGAAGAATAGAATTGGCTTATAGGCATACATGGTATGGTAAGCTTGCAGAATCAAGTCGAAGTCTTCTGTCTTCATTCCATAAAGGCGCTCGTCATCGAAGTTGATGTATACGATTTCCTTGATGTCATGTCCTGCTGCCAGGAATTGTTTGGCACGCTGATATAAAAGGTATGATTTGCCAGCTTGCCTTATACCAACAAGCACATATCTCCCGAGTTCCTCAAAATCGAAAGGCCTTTGATAGAGTTCTATTGTTTGTATTTCGTCTTGTCCCTCTTTTATAAGGTCTTTGAAAACTTCCTTCTGCATGGTTCCTTTTATTTGATTACTATGCAAAAGTACGACATTTATTTATTGCCGCCAAATAAAAACAGCCCAATTTGTTTATTGACAATAAATAAATCGGGAAATCTTGATGGCATCAAGGTTGTAGAA
>CAYXGN010000277.1:0-1592 GCA_964464505.1 uncultured Prevotella sp. | reverse complement strand
CGCTGAAAATATTCATTACCTTTGCATCGTGTTTTTCATGGTATTAGATTATTAAGGTTATGAGGCGTAATTTGTTGTGAAACATTTTACGCCTTTTTTATTTCTCTTGGAATTTAATCTCCCCCCCTCCTTATGGTAATCGTAGTGATGCACCCTCGCAAGGCAGTGCAGCATTAGAAGCCCCTACTTTATACAAAATCAAGTATTGTTTGTCATTATACGAACAAACGGTTTCGTTTTGCCGTTTTTTTATTTCCTTTGCAAACCGAACGCTATGCAGCAATTTACGGATATGACTAATGTAGTTTCAGATAAACCAATTCTCACCATCACGGGTTCAGACGGGACTGGTGGGGCAGGAGTGCAAGCCGACATCAAGATGATTTCTGCTTTGGGTGGCTGTACACTCTCTGCAATTACCTCCGTCACTATGCAGAACACACTGGGTATCCAGGAGTTCTACGACCTTCCCGCCGCAACCGTTTGCGGACAGATTGAGGCAATTGTCAACGATGTCCAACCCGAGATAGTGAAGATAGGAATGTTGCGAAGGGTGGATGTCGTAAAGGCTCTCTCGGAAGACTTGCAGAAGTATAATACGCGAGAGATAATCTTCGACCCTGTCATCGTCTCCACTCGTGGCGATGTCCTGATGCAACCCGATGTCGTGGAGGAAATAAAGCAACGCCTTATTCCCCTTTGCTCCCTCTTGTCTGTAAGGAAAAGGGATGCGGACTATCTGCTCGGCAACTCTGATGACGCAGGCACAGACGCAACAACGCTTGCCAAAGAACTCCTGTCGTTAGGCTGTAGCAATGTCTTGGTTCAGGACACGAATACCACGACCAAGTCGCACACCGATGTTTTTATGTCTCGCGAAGGCAACGATGTAAGATATTTCTCTTCGTTGGCTACAGCTGAGAGTTGTGGCGACTTGCACGGAATGGGAGGAATGCTGACTTCCGCAATAGCCACTTTCCTCACCAAGTCGTTGAGTATGTCGGACGCTATCGCCATGGCTTACAATCACATCAACAACCTTTCTGTGGCACATAAAGGTTTGATTGGGCGAAGCAGCGAACTCTTCAACAGCTTTATCGATGAAGTGGCGAAGGCGAACACCATAAAACTCGAGGTGAGTCATTATGCCGATACGCTCAATGTGAGTTCGCGCTATCTGGCGCAGGTGACGAAACGCATTGCAGGCAAGACTCCGAAAGCCATCATCGATGAGCACATCTGCCGGGAAGCAGGGCGCGCACTCTCCACCACTGACATGACCGTCCAGGAAGTGGCTTATCAGCTTGGCTTCGGCTCCCAGGCTCATTTCACAAAGTTCTTCAGGAAGACAACTGGCGTAACGCCGACAGAATATCGAAAGCAACAACTTATAAAAGTAAGAGAGTAAAAAGAACACCCGTAGTAGGCGCAGATGCTTTTCTCCTCCCCTACAGGGGAGGCCGGGAGAGGCTTAGACGCGCCCCAGCTCCAAAATCATAAATAAAAACCGTTATGCACGAAGACAGACAAACACTGAACAGAAACCTCGCCCAGATGCTTAAGGGCGGGGTAATTATGGATGTGACGACACC
>CAYXGN010000276.1:0-1600 GCA_964464505.1 uncultured Prevotella sp. | reverse complement strand
TAGTAAAAGAAGTTGGGAATTCCGCTGAAACAGTTCCGCCGGCCAAATCATAAGTAATTGAATAAACCGCAAGTTTCCAGTGAGCCGTATATTGAAGGTTCCCGATTGTACCGAGCGAAATAATGACATTCGCCTCCGGAGTGTCTCCATTCGATCCGGTCCAACCCGTAAATTCATAGCCGGTCTTAGTCGGCTGAGGAAGCGTGATTTCCTTCTCAATCGTGTAGTCGTCAACGCTTTGAGTCAAAGTCCCGCCATCCAAATCATAGGTGATCGAATAAGTCGTCGCCTCCCAATTGGCTTTGTAGGACCTGTCGCCGAAAGTCCCGACGGGCTGGACGTATCCGATTTGAGCTTCCTCCCCGTTCGATCCCGTCCAGCCAAGGAAGGTGTAGCCTCTCTTGTTGGGGGTCGGTAAAGCGACCGAGTCCTCGATCGTGTAGGCCACCGGCTCATTCTCAAGTGTCCCTCCATCGAGGTCGTAAGCGATGGAATAGGTGATCGCCGTCCAATTCGCGATCAAGGTAAGATCCCCGTATGATCCCCTGTCGATCGTCGTGACGTTCTTGGAGCCGTCGCTCCAGCCCGCGAAGGTATAGCCATCCCTCGTCGGGTCTTTGAGCTTGACGGTAGCGTCCTCCGTCGTGTACGTCGAAGGGTTGGAGGGATTGTTGGTCCCTCCGCCGAGATCGTAGGTAATATTGTAGGTATTGACCGAATAAGAGGCGTAAAGGGTCATCGAGGCGGAGTAGTTCCTGGCATCGAGGCTGTAATAGCCCACCATCCAGCGATCAAAGGAATAGCCATTCTTGGTCGCCTCGTTCGTGACCGCGTAATTGCCGTTCAAGGACACCTCGGCATCCCCGCTCCCGCCTTTGTAATCAAGGCTGATGGAATAATCGCCGCCGATGTAGGAAAGGTAATACAAGGCTTCAGAATAATTAGATCTTTCAAGGTAGCGTCCCGCCGAGGCCATGGCCTTCAGCTTCTTGCTTTCCCCGAAGTCCCCGTTCTCGTCGAGGAGGTTAGCTGCCTTGGCATAGTCCTTCCCCTCGATCGCGGAGATGATCTCGCTTTGCCTGCCCAAGGGGATGAAGACGCTGAAAGTCATCGTCGGCACGAACACGGCGAGGCAAGCCGCGACGAGGCAGGAGATGACGGCGATCTTCTTGATCCTTCTCTTCGCCGAGATCCTTTCGGTGAGGGTTGTGACATACCCGCTGACGTTGCCCCCGTAATTCTCAGATTTGAGGACGCGCGCCATCGAGAGGGCGTTCTCAAGCTCCTTCGAGGTCGCCTTCTTGTACCCGCTGATGTGAGCGACCTGGGAATAGTACTTCGCTAGGCGCTCCGCCTTTTCCTTCGCCGCCTTCGCCTCGGCTTTCCTTCGGTCCTCCTGGGCCTTCAGGCGCTGGCACTCATCGTACTGCGCCTCCGCGTCGAGGAAGTCGAAAAGCTCCGAGAAGCGCTTGGCGGCCTCTACGTAATCCCCGTTGTTCTTGAAGCTTATCGCCTTATCGTATCTTTCTTTCTTCTCCTTCTCTATCGCCGCCTCGTCCGCGGTGATGTTCCTCAGGATGGATTCGCGGATACCCTCGAT
>CAYXGN010000275.1:0-1611 GCA_964464505.1 uncultured Prevotella sp. | reverse complement strand
ATTGGTGCGGAAATCCCTTGTGCTAACTACTACCATATTGATTTTGATGTTGTTTGTCTTTTGCAAAGGTAATGCTTTCCATTCTATTTGGCAACCATTTGGAACCGTTTTTGGTAACCAAAAATGATTGTAAAGGGTGCATCGCATGGGCGCACCCCTTCCGTTTCGGACTCAATAGGACGGGTGCGTCCCGGAAATTCGCACCTGCTACGGTTACAAAAAAAGCGGCGAAGGACTTTGATGCCTTCGCCGCTATTGCTTTATTGCTTTATTATATTCGCTTTACAGCTTTATTGTCGGTGCCTGAATCACTTCACGACAACTTTCTTTACCTTGTCGCCGGTCTTCACTATGAGCACCCCTTTGGGCATTGCCGGCATGTTGCCGACGGTGCCGCGGGCAACGACGGTGCCGTTAAGGTTGTAGACAGTGACTGGAGTTGCGGGGTTGACATCATCGGCTTCGGGAGCGTTGATGGCTGTCTCTTCGTGGATGAACACCATATTGCTGTCGTAGCTGATGCCTTCGAGGTTGTAGCAATGTGCTGTGTAGGCGACATCTTCGCCCTCATACACGTCGCCGTACGACATATAGAGCTGGCTGGCTTCGGGGTCGTCCTTGAGGAATTGTTCTCCATACTGCACGTAACCCACTTCTCCTGCCTTCAGTTCTTTCCATATCTGGAGGTCGTCGATGAACACGAACTGACTGCTGAGGTTGCCGGTGTCGTCGCAATAAATGATGATGTCGGCCTCTTTCAGACTGTGGTCCGTATCATTAGGATCCTTCTGAAGGGTGAATTCCACCTCTTGCCACTCTGTTGTCAAACCGTCGATGATTTTCGCATCAACGTCCTCATTGGGGAATTTTGATATGTCGCGCATGTGCACTCCCAATGTCTTTGCCTTGCCGTCGCTGCGCACTTTGAAGCGGAAGTGAACAATGCCGTCGCCCTGAGTGAGATTGGTGTAGTTGAGCACCAAGGCACCGTTGCACACGCTTTTGTTGAGTTTGCTGTCGAGCACGAGCACTCCGTTGGCTTGACCGGCATTGACAACCTTCCATGCTCCGGGCCGGTATGGCTCGTTGAGGCTGCCTTGTATCCATGAGTTGTCGATGGTTACGTCGGTGTGGGGGTTGTCGATGGTGTACTGGCTTGTGAGGAACGAGAAGTCGGTGTTGATGTAATAGAACTTCTCTCCGTCCACCTTGGCACGCTTGGCAGCATAAGTGCGGACATAGAAACCGAGCACTTTGGCTTCGCTGTCGTATATCTGGTCTTCGGTGAGCGGTGTCCAGTTGGCATAGAAGCCATAGTCGTCGACATCTGTTGCGCCTGTCGCTGTGAGCGTGAAGAGCTCGTCGCGGTAGACATACTGTGCGCTGGCGGTGAGCGATGTCACTGCCATGGCAATGGTAAGGAGTAGAGTTTTTCTTTTCATAAGTGTGATGTTAGTTCTTAGCGATTTTATCTTTATCGGTTGCAAAAGTATGAAAAAAACAACAAATGAGGCCATTAAAAGTGAAAAAGTAAAGAATTGAAAGAGTAAAACGCGAGTTTTTTTACCCTTTTCCTTTTTTACTTTCCCCCAAAATGCAGTATCTTTGCAA
>CAYXGN010000274.1:0-1621 GCA_964464505.1 uncultured Prevotella sp. | reverse complement strand
CTCGGAGATACGCGCCTACTACATTTTGCACATTCATTTCTTTTTTGTATTTTTGCATTTGTCAAAAAACATAAATGAATTTGCAGTTTAATTACGCTAAAATAACAGGCAACGTTCTTAAAGTGGGTCTGTCGCTGTTGCTCGGCGGACTCATTCTCTATTGGATGTACCGCGACTTCGACTTCCATGCTCTCGGGCAGGTGATGCTGCACGACATGAATTGGGCGTGGATGCTGCTGTCGTTCCCCTTCGGCATCCTTGCCCAGGCGTTCCGCGGATGGCGCTGGCACCTCACGCTGGAGCCTGTCGGCGAGCACCCCCGCACATCGACGAGTGTCAATTCCATTTTCCTCTCCTATGCCGTGAGCATCCTTGTGCCGCGCATAGGTGAGTTCGCGCGCTGCGGAGTGCTGCACCGTTACGATGGGGTGTCGTTTCCCAAAGCCCTCGGAACGGTGGTGACGGAGCGCGCCATCGACTCCCTTCTGGTGCTGCTCATCACCCTCCTGACATTCTTTTTCCAGGTGCATGTGTTCAACACCTTCTTTTCCCGCACCGGGACAAACATCGGCACTATCCTGCGCGGCTTCTCTTCCACAGGCTATATCGTCACCGCCGTGTGCGCCGTTGCTGTGGGCATCATGGCTTGGTATCTGTTGCGCAGGTTCGCCATATATAATAAGGTGAAAACGACGATAAACGGAATCGTGCAGGGCGCGATGTCGCTGAGGAAGGTGAAGAACGCTCCTCTCTTCGTGATTTTCACCCTTGCAATATGGGGTTGCTACTTCCTGCACTACTATCTCACGTTTTTCTGTTTCTCCCAGACAGCACACCTCGGCATGGCGTGCGCCCTCGTTACGTTCATTGTCGGCAGCATCGCCGTCATCGTGCCTACCCCCAACGGTGCCGGTCCGTGGCATTTCGCAGTGAAGACGATGCTCATCCTCTACGGCGTGGGAGAGACCGATGCCCTTAACTTCGTGCTGATAGTCCACTCGGTGCAGACCCTCCTCGTCATCGTGCTTGGCATCTTCGCCTGGACAATGCTTTCGTTCACAAAGCGAAGGAACAGTAGCTCCACTGCCAAAGAAGCATAAATCCATAAAGAAAAGTATTAACCTCTTAAACAATAAGACCACTATGAGTGAAATTATCAATCTGAAACCCGAGTGCATCTGGCGCAACTTCGATGCACTTACACAAGTGCCGCGTCCGTCGGGACACCTCGAAGGAGTACAAAAGTTCCTGCTCGACTTTGCTGCCAGAGTGGGAGTGGAGGCATTCAAGGATGCCGGCGGCAACATCGTCATGCGCAAACCCGCAACACCCGGAATGGAAGGCTGCAAGGGCGTCATCCTGCAGTCGCACATGGACATGGTGCCACAGAAAACAAAGGAAAGCACACACGACTTCACCAAAGACCCGATAGTGACCTACATCGACGGCGACTGGGTGAAAGCCCGCGGCACCACGTTAGGCTCCGACAACGGCATCGGTGTGGCAACGATAATGGCTGTCATGGAGGACAAGACCCTGAAGCACGGTCCCGTTGAAGGACTCTTCACCGCCGATGAGGAGACGGGCATGTATGGTGCCAACGACCTGCCGGAAGGCGAAC
>CAYXGN010000273.1:0-1661 GCA_964464505.1 uncultured Prevotella sp. | reverse complement strand
ACAAAGCAACATTCGGAAGATATAACCTCTCATTTCGTCGTTATTTCGTTACGTTGTTTATTTCCCATCGTCCACCATTTTTGGGACCGACACGGGTTATTATGTTTTCTTTTCTCAGTTCTTCGAGTATATTGCGTATGGACTTATCGGACACATTGCAGAGCTTTGCCAATTCCGGGATTGTTATTTCAGTATTCTCTTTTATCAGAGCAAGCACTTTTTCTTGTTTTTTTATGCCCTTTTTTATGCCCTTTTTTATGCCCTTTTTTATGCCCTTTTTTATGCCCTTTTTATGCCCCGACGGCTCTGCATCTGACTCATTTACAAACGCCTCGTCACTTCTTTGGCTTAAATTTTCATGCCCTTTTTCTTGCGTTTTTTCTTGCCCTTCGTCTTTCAATACTTTCATCCAAACCGTTGCCTTGATTAAGAAAGCAACAAGTTGATACTGCGGCTCACGCACGCCGGTGTCTGTGAGTTCGTTATACATACGGTCAACGCCCTCTCCGAACTCCTTGACATAATTGTAGGCTTTGAGGAATTCGGCAATCTTCGGGTTGCGCGAAAAATGGGTATGGCGGATGTTATCGGTGCGAACGATGCCCGGCAACTTTCCAGGGGTCTCGAAAACAATGCGGTCATCAAACATCTTTATCTGTATCTCGGTGCCTTTGATGCTGTAGTCGCGGTGGCAAACGCTGTTCACCACCATCTCTTGCAAGACAAACTTGGGATATTCCCTGTCCGTCCTGAACAAACCGTCTTCCCCAAGATAGGAGTGCTCCTTGACTTGGGTTTCAAGATAAGCAACAGCCTGTTGTATCTGACTTAGAATAGTTCCCTCAAAGGTAACATCCTTAATTACATTCATCTCACGCCCCACCTTTTCCTCTGTGCCATAGTACCTAATGAAACGTACGCGCGCTCGTGGGAAGAAGTTCTGGGGGCGTTTGCCAAAAAGCAACACGCAAGCGGCACTCACTTGCTGCTGGCCGCCGTCCTTGTTTATGAGGAAACCCTTGTTCTCTCTGAGATATTCCACCGGCGTTTTGCCGTAGCCTATCTTCCTGGCGTATGCCTCCACGGCGTTCAGGTCGATGTCGTCAAGTGTGGCATTGTATGTCGCGGTGTCCTCATAATAGCGTTCGCCCTTGTCGTACATGAGTTGCAGACGCTCTTCAAAGGTCAGTTTGCGCGACTTGTCGCCCACACGCCAGAAAGCCTCATCTGCCTGGTTGGTGTGAAGGTGTATGCTGGCTGGCACATGGATTATCAGTATGTGGTTGGCATTGCCGTTGTTGTCGGTACACTCCATAAACTCCGTGGTCACCGAAACCGTCGGGATACAGAAGTCAAACGGCGTGCGGAGCACCTCGTTCAGGTGTGCTTTGTCCTGGTCTACGCCTTCAATGCAACGCGTCTTGTCGGAGACACCCACGGCAATCATACCGCCATCGGCATTCGCCATTGCCACGATGGTGACGGCAAGAGCCTTTGGGTCTACCAAAATGCTCTTGCAATCGAACGTCTGCCCTTCGGGCATCTGGCGTATGTCATCAATGGAGTATCTCATTTTCGTGTATCATCCGTTTGTTAAAACCAAACTCTCCCCTACTTCACCACCGCCTTGAGCGACTTGTCATTCACTCTCACGATGTAGA
>CAYXGN010000272.1:0-1672 GCA_964464505.1 uncultured Prevotella sp. | reverse complement strand
CCTATATACGAGGTGGGCGACAGCAAATAACCAATGCCGTAAATGAGCCAAAGAAGAATGCCTTTGGAATCGGCAAAGTCAACGTATGGGGTCATCCCCTCCATCCAAGCCTTTCCGCACATAAAGAACCACGCAGAATCACAACGTGGCGAACCTATGTGCATTAAATAAGAATCATACGAAAGCAGTGAAAGCAGCAGGAAGGAAAGTAGAAAATACCCCCCCATTTTGCCATAATTCGTTGCTTAGAAGAAAGCTTCGAAAGTTGTTGTGACATAAAAGTTTGCATGTAATTTAGTTTAACTCTGCTGCAAATATACGAATTCTTTTATGGATTTCAAAATCAAACATCAAAATTTCATGAAGCGGATCGTAATCGGCGTTCTAAAACATAGCTGCTTGAGGGGTGCCGCTCGGAGATCGGCACCTACTATGGTTTGCTTTTCTTCTTTGCGAAGGTAATCATAGTAGGCGCGGATCGCCGAGACGCGCCCATCAAGAAGAAAGTTAGATTAATGACGGATTAATGGGTTATTAATGATGATTCGCTCGACTTTGTCGCTTGCCAGAGCAAGAATGTTTTGCGTGTTGTGTTGTCGAGTGGGGGTGCGTCTCGGCGATCCGCACCTACTACATTTTTTATTTTGTTAGATATAATTTGGGTTATCTTTTATTTTGCACTACCTTTGCATAAGATAGGCGGCACCTCAGCAATTAAAGCAAGCTTTATTGTAGTAGGCGCAGATCGCCGAGATGCGCCCTAAAAAGGAAAGGCAAAATAGATTCGCGCTAGCGAGGGTGCGTCTCGGCGATCCGCACCTACTACGATTTGCATAAGATAGGCGGCGGTACGCCGCACAGAGTGCTTGACAAACCTCTTTAAAAACAAGGAAAATGAAAGGAAACAACAAACAAGTGAGCGTGCTGTTCATGCTTTTCAGCATACTCTTTTGCGTTTGCCTGATTGCTGCAAACGTGCTCGAGACAAAGCAGATAGCCCTCGGAGGCATTGATTTCACCGGCGGACTGATAGTCTTTCCCATTTCCTACATCATCAACGACTGCGTGTGCGAGGTGTGGGGCTACGGCAAGGCGAGGCTCCTCATCTGGGTGGGCTTCGTGATGAACTTCATCTTTGTGGCGTTCGGCGCACTCTGCGACATGCTCCCCTCGGCTCCTTACTGGCAGTATGGCGAGGGCTTCCACGCCATTTTCGGTTTGGCACCGCGCATCGCCGCGGCATCGTTCGTGGCTTTCCTGGTGGGTTCTTTCGTCAATGCCTATGTCATGAGCCGCATGAAACTGAAGTCGAAGGGAAAGCACTTCTCCGCCAGAGCCATATTGAGTACGGTGTTCGGAGAGACTGCCGACTCGCTAATCTTCTTCCCTCTGGCTCTCGGAGGAGTGGTGCCCACCGACGTGCTGCCCGTCCTCGCCGCCTCACAGGTGGTGATGAAAACGCTCTACGAAGTCATCGTCCTGCCCGTGACAATCCGAGTGGTGAAAGCCACGAAACGCCATGAGCACGCCGACACCTACGACAACGGCATGAACTACAGCGTCTGGAAGATTTTCAACATATAGCTTGTTTGTCATTTTTTTTGATTACCTTTGCAATTATTGAAATAAAAAACATATTATGATTAAGAAAATCTCTATCTTTCTTGTCGCA
>CAYXGN010000271.1:0-1676 GCA_964464505.1 uncultured Prevotella sp. | reverse complement strand
CTAATTTTAATTCAATTCTTTTTAATGTTGTGGAAATGTTTACAAAGAGCATAATTGTAGCCCAATAGATTTTCGCAATAAATTTTATAACAAAAAACAAAATGAAGGCTATCACTAAATTGTAAAGAAAAACAAACGCAGCAATATCCTTGTCAACCATACTGGCTCCAACAATTCCAACTACAATGGACAACGCAAAAGCAACGATTGCCAATATGTTACCCCATATAAGGATAAGTTCTGCATAATCCCTAATCGTAGACTCTGCTTCTGTATTTTTTCCTTCATTCAGCAAATCCGTGTCTACGACAGCAGACGTGCTCTCTTTCTCAACAGGACATCCGCAAAAAGGACATTCCTGAGCGTTGTCATCCAATTGATGGCCGCATTCTTTACATGATTTTGACATAATGATTATTTTTTTTTAGTTTTTATTTGGTTGATTTGTATACACAAAAAGCGTGGACTTAAACTTCGTCTACGCTTCTGAGGCATCGCCAAACGCCGTGCTGTCATATACGAGTAAAAGCCCACGTGAAGACACGTGAGCGTTGAGTCTTTTACTCTTGACAGCTTCTATTTTGGCGATTTTCAGAAGCAAGAATAAAGCTAACGCTTCTATTTCTTTATGTTAAATGATTCGGTTTTATTCCATAGGCGATTCGTATTTCTGTTTGTTATGATTTTGTTTATGCGTGAAAGAAGCTCTTTCAGTATTGCAATGACCCTCCTTTTCTCTTGCAATAACTCGACATGCTTTGCGCCATGTCGTCCATCGGCTGTGTATGCATCACGTCATAGAAGTCATGCGCCACTTTGATTGCACCATACTTGTTGAGATACTTGTATGCTTCAACGTCAGTCATATTGTAATGGCTGGCAAAAGCGGCAATAAGTGACACGATATACTCCGATATGTCTTTAACGCTAACCATTGGTATTGCAAAGATACAAAATTTAAGGAAAGAACATTCAATTCTTGATAAAATAAACATCGTGATGAAATGATTAATGAGAGATTTACGGGCGATTAATGGGGATTTACGTTCAAATTTAAATTGCATATGCTATCTTTGTGAGCTTTTCAGCAAGGGTGCGCCTCGGAGATGCGCACCTACTACTGTATGCTGCCTTTCTGTGAAATCAATGGTATCTGTGGGAAACTATAAAAGTTCGTGAAATTTGTGTAATTTGTAGTTGATAAAAGAATTTCTGCGCGTTTTTGCGTTCAGTGTTCATATAATAATGTGAGAGTGGTTGCATGGGTGCGTCTAAGCCTCTCCCGACCTCCCCTGAAAGGGAGGAGAAAAGCATCCGCGCCTACTACGGTTTCCCTTGTTACGAGCAGCTCGAAAATTCGTTTAATAGCATAATTTGTAGTTTATAAAATTGTAACACTTTGAAAAACAGGGTAGTGTTAATTTGTTATATTTTTGGTCAAAAACGTAACAATTTTTCGGAGGGGTTTTGAAAGATGGCGTTTTGAAGCCCAAAATACGACATTTGGAACACTAAATGTGAAATAATTTAACGAAACACGCTGAATTTTCACAATTATTAGGTAAAAGGAGACAAAATGCAGAGTCTTTGTATCTGCCTGATATTCAGTACATTAGAAAGGCACTAATTTCCCCCGAGAAAAGTGGCACTTTTCGAGGAGAAAACCCCTACTTTTC
>CAYXGN010000270.1:0-1677 GCA_964464505.1 uncultured Prevotella sp. | reverse complement strand
CCGCCCTGTCGAATGGCGCATGCCTTGAGCATAAGGACTTTGCATACCTCTATTTTGGAATAGATGATGAAACGCTCGAAGTGAAAGGCACAACGTTTGACGCTGCAAGAATGAAAGCCGTCGGCAATGAAGCGTTGGAATTATACCTTCGCCGCATGGTCGTGCCGAAAGTAAACTTCACCATAGAAGAATTCCTGTATGAAGGGCACGAGCGCGTTGTGGCGTTCAAGATACCGGCCGCCGTGAACGAGCCAACCACCTACAAGCAAAAAGCCTATGTGCGTGTTGACAGCCACGTGACCGAACTGACCCCTTACGTCGACTGGGTGCGGCAAATCTACACATCGCAAACAGACTGGTCGGCACAGATTGTAGAGGACGCCACCATAGAAGACCTCGACCCCGAGGCCATCCGACTGGCAAGAGCAGGCTACAAGTTGCGCTATCCGGACTTTGCTGAGGCTATGGAGACGTGGAATGACACGACGTTTTTGGACAAAGCCCACCTGACACAAGATGGGCAGATTACACGTACGGCACTGTTGCTTGCCGGCAAACCCGAGAAAGTGCACAAACTCAATCACATAGCACAGATTGTATGGAAATGCTTCCAGGACGGTGAGACATTTGGCGACATCTACACCATCCCCTACATCAAGGCCACAACCGCCCTGATGGGCCGCATACGCAACTACCGCTTCAAAATCTATCCGCAGGACTCGCTCATACCGGCAGAGGTGTGGAAGTACGACACCCGCAGCATACTTGAGGGGCTGCACAACTGCATAGCCCATCAGAATTTCCTGGCAAACGAGCGCATCGTAGTTACGGAAGACAAGGACAAGCTGACTTTCGAGAATGCCGGAGGTTTCCTCGAAGGCGACTACACACAGTATATCCTTGGCACAAAGACTCCTAAGCTGTACCGCAATCCGTTCCTGATGCGCGCGATGGTAAACCTGAAAATGATTGACTCGCAGGGCTATGGCATACACAACCTGTTTGTAAGGCAGAAAGAACGGTTCCTGCCAATGCCTGACTACAACGGAACGGACGACTCGCACGTGGTAATGCACATGTACGGCACGGTGATAGACGAAAACTACAGCCTGCAGCTGTTCGCTAATCAGAACCTTAGTCTCACAGAGGCCGTGCTTCTCGATGAGGTACAACGAGACAAGCCAATTGGTGATGAGGCTATCAAGGAACTGAGAAAGAAACATCTCATAGAGGGCAGAAAGCCCCATCTGTTCGTGGCAAAACATATTGCCCAGCGCACAGACAAGAAGGTGGAGTATTCCATGCACAAGGGTCTTGACTACAAGTCGTGCGAGAGCCTGCTGGTAGACTCGCTGAAAGACCATGGACGGCTAAAAAGAGGGGAAATAGACAAGTTGTTGTGGAATGTCATTTCTGACCAGCTGAATGAAACACAGAAGAAGACAAGGATAGGCAACATACTTCGCAAACTTCATAGTGAAGGAATCATCTGGAATGAGACCAAAGGGAACATATCCTATTGGTCGCTCGTAAAGTAGAGCGAAATTACGAGCGAATTACGAGCGAATTACGAGCGAAATCACGAGCGAGCATGGTAACATATTGATTTTCAAACATTGTTCTGTCAGGCAAGATTTGAAATTGCAAAATATTTACGAGCGAAAGAAGTAAAAAGAA
>CAYXGN010000269.1:0-1678 GCA_964464505.1 uncultured Prevotella sp. | reverse complement strand
CACATTAAATAATACGAAAGCGGCGCGATGAACGCGCCGCAAAGCTGCAATTGTGGGTTTGGAATTTTCGTGAAAATGTCGGTAACTGTAGTAGGCGCGTATCTCCGAGACGCGCCTACTGCAAGACCTCCTAAGTTGCATCGCCGTCAAAGGATTGCTTGTTTCGGCCTCACTCATTTATCTCTATGGTACCGATAAGGGGCTTCTTCATGTCAGTAAGATACCTTTCGGAAATCGGGCGTTTCATGTAGGCGAAGATTTCTCCGTATTCTGTTTCCGCAAAAACATTGCCTCCACTATGTTGGATGTCCCATGCCGTACCTATCTTACTATGAAAAACATTGTCGCCAATGACCTTGGCTGCATGTGTCCAACCTTCTGCATCGGCATAAAGGGCAACTTTGTCGTAATCCTTTTCAAACGAGGAATCATCGCATTGTTTAAATCCGAAATACTCAAACAAGGCCATTAGCGACTCGTTGTGTTCATCGCACGGCACCTCCTCGGGCCACCATGTCCACGCATAATTGGTGGGATGATAAAGCCCTACCCACACATCGTTCGTACCAAGAGCCCAGCCTATGCAGTTGTAAGCAGGTGTCGCGTCACTCGTTATCTTGAAGTTTGGGTCGGAACCAAGCGATGGAAACCATCCTATCAGCGTGCCAACTTCTTGCTCAGAATATTTAGCCATACATTACAAATGGTAGCGAGAGGGACGTAACCCTCGCATTTTACGGTGTTAGGATAAATCTTGTCGAGGGCATGAACGAGGAGAGTGGGTCCCTTCTTCAACTCCTCATAAATGAAAGGCACAGCCGCTTCCTGCATCTTCACAATCTCATCGAAATAGCGATTGTTGAAGTTGCCGACAGAGAGGTATGCCGTTTCACGGTTCCAGTTGCTGAGGTTCGTCTGGAACTGCGTACTCGCAGAAGTCTTGTTCGTTTTCATACGCTTGCCGTTTGAATTCATTAATGTATCCGCTTCACTCTTAAATTGTTGCAAATATAGGAAAAAACAGATAACGCTACAAGAAAAAACATTCAAAAAAGGTTTCTTCCCCACTTTTTTAAACGCTCATTCTTAAAATCCGTTAAAACCATGCAAATATCGTCATCCGCACATTCTTCTTGTTCCAAGCTACATCTTTACTGTCCACTCTCCATCACTTTTTCTTCCCTTGTGTTCCAACACTCCCAATTCTTTAAGACTTTTTACAATCTTGTAGACGGATGTGCGACCGATGCCAATAGCTACTCCAATCTGTTCCATTGTAATTGAGTGCTTCCACCCGAAGCATTCAGGAAGCTGCAAACCTCTTCTGTAAGTTCGCGAACTTTTGAAGGTACGCTTCGCTTAAAGTCCACATTATAGCCTTCGCCACCTTTAACCAGATTTCTTATTCCTTCTGCACTTAACATATTGATTTATAGCCGTATGTTAGTTATTATATGCAAAGGTAGGACTTTTATTTGAATGTTCTCCGAAAGTTCATCAAAAGTTCATCAAAAGTTCATTTCCCCAACTTTGTTGCAATGTTGGTAATCTGATTTCGCCAGTCATTCACTTTCCGTGTACATTTTTAAGGTGGGAGATTTGTCGAAGCCCCACTGACCAGCGGGTGGTAATTTTTAGAACCCACCTTATATGTTTTTACCTTCTGAGTAATGAAAAC
>CAYXGN010000268.1:0-1727 GCA_964464505.1 uncultured Prevotella sp. | reverse complement strand
TAGAGTTCGAGGAGACAGACTATTTCGACGACACCGACCGAGGAACTGGCGGATACGGAAGCACGGGAAAGTGAAACTAATAAACACAAGACAATGACAACGACAACGACAACGACAACGAATGAAGGTCTAACACAATCAATAGTCTACGACGGCATAGGCGGTCGCTACGAAGTATACAGTGCGCCACGAACTGACTACGCCGAAGAGATGCAGCAGGAAGACAGCGTCAACCATCCAAGCCACTACACTTGGCTCAAGAGTGTATGCGGCGTTGAGGCTATCGACATCTGCGAGCATCTTGGCTTTAACCTCGGTAACGCCGCCAAGTATATTCTGCGTGCAGGGCACAAGCACGAGGAAGGCATGACGGACAACGAGAAACGAGTGCAGGACTTGAAGAAGGCTGCATGGTATATCAACAGAGAAATTAACAACATTGCAGAATGACCGACACTCACTACATAGGCATTGACCCAGGGGCTCGCGGCGGAATTGCCGTCGTGGACTCCGAGGGAAGAGTAATCGACATCGTCAAGATGCCAGAGACACCGAAGGACATCCTCGACTATTTGCAGTCGCTCATGGGTGCCGACATCACCCTCCAGTGCGTGCTCGAGGATGTAGGCCACGGACTACCAGGACAGTCATCATCAGCGACCGCCAAGTTTGCACGGCATAACGGACACCTTGATATGGCACTGCTGGCGCTCAGTATACCGACCACAACTGCAACACCGCAGAAGTGGATGAAGACATACCAGCTCGGCAAGTCGTCGAACCACTCCAAGGTGGAATGGAAGAACATGCTGAAGTCGAAAGCTCAGCAGCTCTTCCCTAACGAGAAGCTAACATTGGCAACCTGCGACGCTCTGCTCATCGCTGAGTATTGCAGGAGGATTAACAACACAAGTCGGCTCAAGGTTTAAAGTTATAAGCCTAAGAGATAACGAGCCAACCCTAAGATATGGCGAGAGATAAACGTTACGTATCGCTAATCAACTCACAGAGATGGCAGCTGCTGCGCCGTGACAAGCTGACAGCTAACCCACTCTGTGAGCGATGCAAAGAAGAAGGTAGACTGCGAGCAGCCTCGGAGGTGCACCATGTCAAGCCTATCGAGTCTGCTATCACATTCGCAGACATGCAGACATTGGCATACGACATGCACAATCTACGTGCGCTATGTCATGAGTGCCACGTGAAGACACACACAGAGCTTGGCAGAAGCGGCAAGCAAGCGACGAAGAAGCGGAATGAGGATGGCTTACAGAGGTTTCGCAACAAGTTCTTGTGACAACTTTTACGTCTTATTGCTTCACAATCCGAAAACTTTTAGTAACTTTGCACAGAAAATTAAGCGCTCACTTAATCAATCTGTGAAGTTAATGGAAATAAAATCGACATTAAAAAAGCATGGCTACAATCTTTCTGACGTTGCAAAAGCGCTCGGCATATCTACGTCGGCATTGTCGCAACAGATAGCCAACGACACGCTGACAATCAAGCGCCTTAAGAAGATAGCCGGCACCACGGGCATACCCGTGGAGGTGCTGACCGCAGGCGACGCCATCGACGAGGTAAGGACCAGCATCGACGAAGCTTTCGCTTGCATCGAAAAAAAAATAAAAAAATACGAAAAACAGCGAGAAGAAAACCTTGCTGGCAACCCATACCGATGAGGTAGAGGGGGGGCGCTTTTTAAACGGGGGTATACCTCGTTAAAT
>CAYXGN010000267.1:0-1734 GCA_964464505.1 uncultured Prevotella sp. | reverse complement strand
CGTAATCTGTAGTTTATAAAATTTGTATTCTGTCGCGTAATCTGTAGTTAATTTTTATTTTCGTTGTCGCCGTAATCGTCGCTGCGGTTCACTATTGTCCCTCCCTCGCACGAATACACCCGTCCGGGATATTTCATCAGCAGACTCCTGTTGTGGGTGGAGATTACCACGGCGGTTCCCGTGTGGCTGATGTCGTAGAGCAGTCCGACGATGTTTTCCGCCGTCTCCTCATCGAGGTTGCCCGTGGGCTCGTCGGCAACAATCATCTTGGGGTTGTTGAGCAACGCCCGTGCTATGGCTATGCGCTGCTGCTCGCCGCCCGACAACTCGTGCGGACGCTTGTGGCGTTTGTCCGTCATACCGACGGAAGCCAGCACGGAGGCAATGCGCTCGTCCATCGCCTTGGCGTCCTTCCAACCCGTGGAGCGCAGCACGAACTCGAGGTTCTTGTTCACGTCCCTGTCGTGCAGGAGCTGGAAGTCCTGAAAGATGATGCCCATCTCCCTCCGCAGCGCAGGCACTTCCCTGCGCCTTATGGCAAGCAGGTCGCGCCCGAGCACCTCCGCTTTCTCCGTCCTCTCCCTCTGCAGGTCAAGTTCGCAATACAGCGTTTTCAGCAACGAACTCTTGCCCGCGCCCACCTTTCCTATTACATACACCATCTCGTCCTCGTCCACATGAAAGCAGACTTCCCTGAGAACAAGGTCGCCCGACTGGTAAATGTTTGCGTTTCTGTAATCTATCAACATTATTATTCACACATTGTTTATATTTTGCGGAGCTCATGCATGCTTCGCAAGGCTGTTTATGCTAAATTCTTGTTTTATGCAAAGTTACTAATTTTATATAAGATAGGCTGCGGCTCAGCAATAAAAAAGTAAACTTTGCATAAGAAAGACTGCACCTCTGCAATTTGAAGTTTGCTTCTTTGTATTCGGTTTGCACTATCTTTGGGAGGCTCGATGGACTTGTCTTAATTTTTGTAAAAACACGCTTTCAAAAACCGCTTCAAAATTGTTACATTTTCAAGCCAAAAAGTTTCAAATAGAAAGTCCCTACTTTTCTCCTCGAAAAGTGCCACTTTACTCCTCGAAAAGTAGGGGTTTTCTACCAGAAAAGTGCCGCTTTTCTCCGAGAAAATCCGCGCTTTGCTAAAGCCTTGATATTCAGACGGTTGCAAAGGCCATACTGAAAGATACATTTTACTTAACAATTGTGAAATGGCATCCCTTTTAGTTAAAACATTTCACATTTAGTGGTCTAAATGTCGTATTTTAGTGGTCAAAAGAGTTAATCCATAAAAGTCCCGAATAAATTGTTACGTTTTTGACCGAAATTGTAACAAATTGACACTTCACTGACTTTCAATGGGTTGCACATTCTATTAGCAGATGGGTTCTAAAAATTGACTTTGTCAGATTGCGGAACTATTCCAAGCCGAACTCAATGAAAGATAGTACAAGCGAGGGCAGAGTTAAGCTTGCTTAAACTATGCCGAGTGCAGCCCATCAAAGATAATGTTAACGCCGCTATTTATCATAATGCCCATTAGTAAGTTTGTTTGTATCTGTAGATTTAACCGCTCAACAACATTGTGTTTTCAATATTTTTTTTACCTTTGTAATTATAAATTGTTATAAAAATGTCACTGATTTTACCCGACAATCTCCCTGCGGCAGCAGTGTTGCGGCAAGAAAACATAGAAGTATTAAATAAGTATGGCGGAGCCGCCCT
>CAYXGN010000266.1:0-1738 GCA_964464505.1 uncultured Prevotella sp. | reverse complement strand
GCTCTTTCCTTGTCGTTAAACGAATGCAAAGTTACGCTTTTCGGGAGAGAAAAGCCGCCGCAGAAAGGCTGTTTTTCAGTCGGCAGTGAATGTTATCAGTTTGGCAAGTTGCGTGAAATAGTCGTTCGACCATATCTCCATATCCCTGGAATCTTTGACAAATGGCATGACATCGGCTTTCACTTGACTGACATCGGCAGTTGAAAGGCGCGTCATCAGGTCGTCAAGAAATTCCTCTTTGCTTTTGTCACAACCGTTGAACTCGTGTATGCGCTCGCTTAAATGCTTGAAATCGAGGGGCACACGATGCCGCACATACCACTCAAAGTCATACCAGTCGCGTCCTTTCACACGGTTTTTCCATGCCCGATACACCAAGGCGTGCATCTTGCCTGCAAACAAATCGGGTAGGGTGAAGCAGCGTGTCATGAACGAGCGCGGCTCAAGCAGCAGCCGTTGCTCTGTGGAAAAGGCCATCGGGGGGCACGTGTCAACTTCTATTTTTATCTTTACCGACTTCTCGGTTTGGAAAGAAATGTCGTAAACATCGGTGTTGTCCTTCAGAAAAGCCGACTCCACCTTACTGAAATGGCTTTTGTTTTTCTTTGTTATCGCCACCTCTCTGCCCATCGCCCGAAACTCGTCGACAATGGGCTGAAAGTATTGTGAGAAGTCGAAATCGGCTTCTGCGTGCAGCAAAGAGAAGTCCATATCCTCGCTAAACCGCTGTAATCCATAGAAGATGCGCAGACATGTGCCGCCGTAGAAGGCTGCCTTGGAGAAGAATCCGCCTTGATACAGCCCGGCGAGGATAACCTGCTGGTTTACTTCAAATATGGCGTTGCGCCGCGCTTGGTCGGTGGTAAGGTCGTACGCCGACAACATTCTATCGTAGATGTCGTTCATTGTTGAGGAGTTTTAAGATGGTAAGGATTGACGTTGCTTTCTTGCCCACGGCGGCATAATTCTCGAATATCTCGGGCGAGAAGGCGAAGAAGCGCTCCATGTCAAGCCGGAGGTCGGCCTCGAGGAAGTGCATCGCCTCGCACTGGTAGCGCAGATTCACTCCCGGCATGTTGGCAATGAGGTCGCAAAGTGCCTTCTCCGGAGTGGCGATGATGTATTGCGCATCGCCGTCGCGCCACTGTGTCAGTCCGATGGGGTAAGCCTCGCGCGACGCATGACGGTAGATGAAGTTGCCAATGGGCGTAGCATAGTTCTTCGGCTCCTTTAAAGTCATCGACTGAACGGTGTAGACCGCCTCGGGGATGATCCCGTAGTGGCGCAGAGCCGTGTGCATGGAGACGTACGAAGGAGCCAGCAAGTGGTTGGCGATGAGCCCCATGGAGAGGGCGATGCCGCTCTCTTTGGGGTTGAGGACGAACAGGTTGCGCCGCAGACGGATTATCTCTCCGCTCTTTTCGAGTGACGAAATCTTGGCTGCCTTCGCCTTGATTTCAGGAAAATACGAGGCGATGACCGATGATGTGACGGGGATATTCCCCAACTGTGCTAATACGTTTCCCATTCAGAGAAGCCTTTGTAAGGTTGCAATTTTTATGTGTGCCGCTCCCGACGAGATAAGGAGAGGAAGCATAACACCGCTGCAAAAGTAGTAAAAAAAACGATAGAAAGTGAAGAAAAACTTTATTTTCTATCGAAAATTTTACTGTTTTTAATTTACCGAGGCGCGCCCGATGCAAGCGGGAAACAATCCCATTTTCACATATTTTCACTA
>CAYXGN010000265.1:0-1739 GCA_964464505.1 uncultured Prevotella sp. | reverse complement strand
TGAATTACTTATACAAATTAATACAAAAGTTTCAAAAATCCAAACATTAAAGCAGTTTTTCATAACGGTTTTTTGTGACAACAGGTATATTGTTGCCTAATCCACCTTCCTTTGCTCTTTGGGGAAATATAGGACACCCCGTTAATGCAAAAGCATACTTGTCAATCCTGTTCAATACTTCATTCGAGAAAATCACTACCATATTTTTCCAATATCATTTCATCTACCTTATTATATAATGCCTGGCAAAATTCTTCAAGCGAAATTGTTCCATTAGGGCAATAGTATTGTTGCCATTCACTTGCGCTCCACTCTTTCATTTCCGCAATTCTTTGTTCTTCTGTCAGCGACTGTAGATAACTCACGTTTAGGTTATGTTTCACTTTGCTCATATATTATTCTATTACAAATAGTTACTAGTTCTCATTTATGTTGCTTTGCGCAACTTTCTTTAATAATTTCATTTACAATTATACAATATTTATTCCAAAATTCCAAACATTTCCCACAGATTTTTTCGAATACAGAAGTCAAATACACAGACAAATTACTTACCCTTACTTTTCTGCTTGGCTGTCAAAGTATGTTTCAAATTCAGAAACTTTTCCTGATTGTATTCTTTCTTCAGATATTTGTCATCATTAAGACACTCCATGATTTCATCGTATTCTTCTTCATTCTTGGCAAGCAATATGAGAAAGTCATACATATCCGAATGCCAGCACCAACCTTCAAAGATGTATTCGTCTATACAGCCGAAGCATCTATCCATAAACGTTTGGCGGCTATCCTCATCAAGAGTGCAAACTTTGTTGTCGGTAAGTTTTTGCAATCCCTGTAAACCTTCACGCATTATGGAACCAAGATATCCCAAACTGTCATCCGAATGATTGACAGCATCGACGCCGTTCTCCATAATGGTAAAATAGATGTCTATGGCAGCTTCATATTTTCCTTTTTCCCTAAAGTTGTCGGCGGCTTCGGCAGCATCACAGACAATATCGAGAAGATTTGACTGTTCGTGGAAAGAGATATAATCGTGGTCGAGGGTGGCATTCATAAAGGCACTGATGATTTGTTCGATGTATGCATCGGCAGAATCACCTTCCATAAAATATTTCTTGAACTCAACCATAAAATCGTCAAGCACCTCCTGTATTCCAAGTTCTTTTGAAACAAACTTGCGCAAATCTTTTTCGGGAATCTGTTTCAGTACGTCTTTAACGCCATTCTTCTTTTTCTTCATAGTGTTAGATTTAGATAATCGTATATTTTGCAAAGATAAACAATTCCAGTGGATACGCCAAGGATAGAGGAGAAATTTGGGAGGCTTGATGGGCTTGTCTTAATTTTTGTAAAAACACGCTTTCAAAAAGCACTTTAAAATTGTTACATTTTCAAGCCAAAAAGTTTCAAATAGAAAGTCCCTACTTTTCTCCTCGAAAAGTAGGGGTTTTCTCCTAGAAAAGTGCCGCTTTTCTCGATGAAAATTCGTGCTTTGCTAAAGTCTTGATAATCAGAAGGTTGCAAAGACTATTCTATAAACCCTGTTTTAGTTAACTATTGTGAAATGGGACTCTGTTTGGTTAAATCATTTAACATTTAGTGTTCTAAATGTCTTATTTTAGTGTTCAAAAGAGCCTCTTTGTAAAAGCCTCGAATAAATTGTTACGTTTTTGACCGAAAATGTAACAAATTAACACAGTACTGAATTTGAATAAGATAGGCTGCACTCGGCA
>CAYXGN010000264.1:0-1741 GCA_964464505.1 uncultured Prevotella sp. | reverse complement strand
AGTTGGAAGCACAGAAGAAGGAAATCATCAGCAAGCTCGAAAAGGGTCAGATTCTTGAAGGTACGGTCAAGAACATCACCTCTTACGGCGTATTCGTTGACCTCGGCGGTGTGGACGGACTCATCCATATCACCGACCTTTCCTGGGGCCGCGTGAGCGACCCGCACGAGGTTGTTGCCCTCGACCAGAAGATTAATGTAGTTATTCTCGACTTCGACGACGAGAAGAAGCGCATCGCCCTCGGCTTGAAGCAGCTCACTCCTCACCCATGGGATGCTCTCGATGCAGAACTCAAGGTGGGCGACCACGTTAAGGGAAAGGTTGTTGTCCTCGCCGACTACGGTGCTTTCGTAGAGATTGCTCCGGGCGTAGAGGGACTTATCCACGTTTCAGAGATGAGCTGGAGCCAGCACCTCCACTCAGCACAGGAGTTCCTCCATGTAGGCGACGAGATAGAGGCCGTTGTCCTCACCCTCGACCGTGCAGAGCGCAAGATGTCTCTCGGCATCAAGCAGCTTAAGGAAGACCCGTGGGAGACAATCGAGGTTAAGTATCCTGTTGGCAGCAAGCACACAGCAAAGGTGCGCAACTTCACCAACTTCGGTATCTTCGTGGAACTCGAAGAGGGCGTTGACGGACTCATCCACATCTCCGACCTCTCTTGGACAAAGAAAGTCAAGCATCCTTCCGAGTTCACTCAGGTAGGCGCAGCCATCGATGTTGTCGTTCTCGAAATAGACAAGGAGAACCGTCGTCTGAGTCTTGGCCACAAGCAACTCGAGGAGAATCCTTGGGACACCTACGAGACTCTCTACACTCCCGGCTCTGTCCACACAGGAAAGATTACCGAAATGATGGACAAGGGCGCTGTCATCACCCTCAACGAAGGCGGCGAAGGCTTCGCCACTCCCAAGCACCTCGTTAAGGAAGACGGCACACAGGCCCAACTCGGCGAAGAACTCGAGTTCAAGGTTATCGACTTCGTGAAGGAGACAAAGCGCATCATCCTCTCTCACAGCCGCACCTTCGAGGCTGCCAAGGAGGAGGTTAAGCCTGCCCGCAAGCACGCTCCCAAGAAGGAGGCTGCTCCTGCAATCAACAATGTTGCAGCAAGCACCACTCTTGGCGACATCGATGCCCTTGCAGAGTTGAAAGCAAAAATGGAAAAGGGCGAGTAATCATCGCGCTTAACTCATAACACATTAAAAGGGACTGCACCGCAAGGCGCAGCCCCTTTTTCATTTCCCGAACACTGAACACACCGTAGTAGGCGCGTATCTCCGAGATGCGCCCTTTAAGTGAAAAACTACAGATTACACGAGATTTATTCACACATTGTTTATATTGAAAGGAGTTCATCAAGCTGCGCAAGTGTCGAAGACCCACTGACCAACGGGAAGTAATTACACGAAAAGGCGATGCAAACCGTAGTAGGCGCAGATCGCCGAGATGCGCCCTCTAAGTGAAAAAAACTACAGATTACACAAAGATAGTGCAAACCGAACGCAATATAGCTTGCTTTAAATTGCTGAGGTGCAGCCTATCTTATACAACCGTAGTAGGCTTTAGATGCATTCCTCCTCCCCTCAGGGGGAGGATGGGTGGGGCTTTGATGCGCCCCTCGAATCAAGACCCTTAACCACTTTTCTCAACATTTTCAAAAAAACTTTTCGAAAAACTTGCAAACGCTGAAAATATTCATTACCTTTGCATCGTGTTTTTCATGGTATTAGATTATTAA
>CAYXGN010000263.1:0-1773 GCA_964464505.1 uncultured Prevotella sp. | reverse complement strand
AATTTCCGTGAGGTTGAAGAGAAACTGAAAGTGGGCATTATCATTGAAAAGCTTGAAGAAAGCGGCATCTTGCAGGCAACCACCTTCTTCACTAACGAAGTGGGGCACAACTACATCCAGGAGTACAAGAAACTTTTGGGCGTGAACATCATAGAGCAACTGGAGACAGATTATGGTCATAATGACGAGGGGCTGAAGAAGAAACTCGCAAAACTCGTAAAGCAGGCTGCTATCCTTAACAGGCAGCGCGATGCAGAGGTGAATAACAACCGAGGACAAAAAATACGCTCTTCCATGTTCGTTATTCTTCCTAACTATGATAAGAATAAAGACTTCCTTCAGAAGGTTGAAAACACTCTCAAGTCACTCACGACAGAGGGGCAAATCAAGGTATCACGGGGCGGCAATCCTCATGAGATTGTTGTTGCCAACCTGGAAGCCAATATCACTCCGCGCTATCTACAAAACGTATATTTCCTAAAAGAAAAATACGACAAACTCATGAACTCGACTCAAGGAAAGGTCGCACGGTTCGAAACTCAGCTTGAGGATTACAATGGAATTTGTCCGCGCAGCAAGGAGTATTGCATCCAACATAACTGTCTGCCGTCCCTCTACAATCCTTCCGATGAAGAACTTAAAGAAATAGAGAAGGAGAAAGAAGAAACCGGGAAGACTGTAGGTGGCGC
This sequence comes from uncultured Prevotella sp., assembly GCA_964464505.1. Lineage (GTDB taxonomy): Bacteria > Bacteroidota > Bacteroidia > Bacteroidales > Bacteroidaceae > Prevotella. The sequence goes on along the minus strand of CAYXGN010000263.1, from coordinate 1,084 downwards.
TAACAGCAACGTAGCTGCTGGAAATGGTACGGCAAGTGTAAGCATAGCCCCACCTCCACCACCAACAGCTGAGTATTTCGTATATGCAAACAACGCACAGACCGGTCCATTCTCTCTACAGCAGATGCAGCAACAGGTGACAATGGGTGTTGTCACTCGCCAAACATTTGTCTGGAAGCAAGGCATGGCAGGATGGGCTGCGGCTGAGAGTGTGCCTGAAATCTCTGCACTCTTCGCAACGACCACACCTCCGCCGCCACCAATGATGATGTAACAGATGTATAACAAAACAAAACTGAACAATAATGGAAAGAAAAGCAATATGTAGAAATGTTGGTGTATGCGACCATGCCAACAAGGTGCAGATTATCACAGACGATGACCGTGATACATGCCCATACTGTGAGGCTCCTTTGGAGTTTGTAAAAGATGAAGAAGAGCCTGACCCACTGAAAACTAACAAGACAAAGATGTTTGTCTGCATTGGCGGAGCCATCCTCGCCATCGCCATAATTGTGGGTTGCATTATCGCCTTCTCGGGAGGCGACGAGCCTTCCGAAGTCCTTCCCGCTCCAGTTGACAGCTCTGCCGTAAAGGCAGTTCAACCGGCGAAGGACACCGTCACAACGGTGAAGACTGACACAGTGGTCGTAAGGGACACGATAGTGAAGGACAATACCACCACCATCAGCGAGAAGACGAGCACGAAGACAGTGGTGAACACCACTTCACATGCAAAGTCATCCGCTCCAAAAGCGGCAGCATCATCCGGCAACGGCACGCTGCGGTTGAGTTACGGCAAATATAGCGGTGCCATCAAGAATGGCTATCCGCATGGCCAAGGGCGGCTTACCTACTCCAAGAGCCGTGTGATAAACCGCAATGATGCCAAGGGTCGCACTGCCGATGCCGGCGATTACGTCATCGGCGAGTTCTACAATGGTTTTGTGGTCTATGGCAAGCATTACGATGCTTCGGGCAACCTCATCGGTTCGCTGAACTTTGGCGTAGGCTCGGAGAGCAGTTACGATTCCAAGTAGGTGGGTTCTAAAAATTCCCACCGTAAAGAATAAATAAAAATGAA
>CAYXGN010000262.1:0-1832 GCA_964464505.1 uncultured Prevotella sp. | reverse complement strand
ACGGCAAGTACTGGAGTAATCCACGGCAAGTACTGGAGTAATCCACGGCAAGTACTGGAGTAAACCACTGCAAGTACTGGGGAAAAAACTCACATTTTTGCTGCATCTTGTTCCAAATCCCGCTTCGATTTCGACTTAATCACAAGCCACACACCTGAGAACACAAGCAGCGCGGCAAGCGCTTGCGATGCCTTGAACACCGCCAGACCGCACATCACGCTCACCGTCACGCCCACAAGGGGTTGCACATAGTTGTAGACGCTCACTACAGTGGGGCGCAATGTCTTCTGCCCCACCATCATAAGGATGTAGCCCAAAAATGTGCCGAAGAGGACGACATAGCCCGTCTCCAACCACGAGGCAACGGGAACATTGGCGAAATCGATGGCAGCGACATGGCCAAAGGTGAATGGCCAGATAAGAACAGTTGCCCATGTGAACATCCATTTGTTCACCGTGAACAGCGAATATTTCTGTACCAGCGATTTGAAGAGTGCGAGATAGAAGGCGAAAGAGAGTTGGGCACCCATGCAGAGCAGGTCGCCACGGATGTCGCCCACCTTGCTGTTGGTGGCGGCAGCACTGGTAGTGATGATGATAACGGCACCAATGCAACCCAGAAACACACCACCTGCTTTCTTCAAAGTGATGGGTTCGTGTAAGATAAAGAACGATAGCACCATGGCGAAGATTGGCATTGTGGTGGTCATGATAGACGCATTGCTGGGCGAAGTGATGCTTAGTCCGATGGTGTAGCAACACTGGTTGAACACCAAACCCAAGAGTCCTGCCCCTGCCAACTTTAATATGTCGGTCACAGGCACATGCTCACGCTTTGTGAAAAATGATGCCATCCAAAAGAGTATGGCACCGCCCAACACCCGGAACGACACCATATCAATGCCCGTGATGCCGTGAGTCATGGCGTCTTTACCTATCGGTGCCATCAGTCCCCAGAACGCTGCGGCACTGAACATGCACAAATGAGCCACCATTGGCGGCTTCAACTGGAATTTCTTCATGTCTAAATGTGTTATCCTTTCAATTAGTGTGTTCTCAAAGAGTGATTTCTCCCGACCCGAAGCATCGGTGGTGCTGTTGGTCGTAGACGACGCAGAACTGTCCCGGAGCCACTCCCTGAATGGGTTCTTCGGCGTGGACGGTGAACTCTCCCGGGGCTGTCCGCTCGAGAGTGGCGGCGTGATATTCGGGTGTGTGGCGAATCTTGAACCTCACTGAAACCGTTGTGCCGGAAGAAGCCCAGGGGTCGACGGTGAGGAAATGGAAGTCGCGGATGGCGAAAGTGCGTTTGTAAGCCGTGATGGGGTCGTAGCCTTTGCTGACGTAGAGGATGTTGCGTGCAATGTCTTTCTTTATGACGAACCAGGGACCTCCTCCGAAACCGAGTCCGTGACGCTGCCCTATGGTGTGGAACCACAGCCCACGGTGCTGCCCTATGAGTTTTCCCGTTTCCATTTCAATCACTTCTCCGGGTTGCTCGCCGAGGTAGCGGCGGATGTAGTCGTTGTAGTTAATCTTGCCGAGGAAGCAGATGCCCTGCGAGTCCTTGCGCTTGGCGTTGATGAGATGCTGGCTTTCCGCTATGCGGCGAACCTCCTCTTTACGGTAGCCGCCTATCGGAAAGAGAGCCTTACGGAGTTGCCAGTCGTGGATTTGTGCGAGGAAATCGGTCTGATCCTTCACCGGGTCGGGACTCGTGACGAGCCATTTCCGCCCTTCCTCGTCAATTTCCGTCTGGGCGTAATGACCTGTGGCGATGAGGTCATAGTCTTGACCCCGCTTCTCGTTGAAGGCACCAAACTTGATGAGGC
>CAYXGN010000261.1:0-1837 GCA_964464505.1 uncultured Prevotella sp. | reverse complement strand
GGCAGCCTCTCAAAATTTCTTTTTACACTTTTATTCTATAACGCCCGTGACCGAAAATCAAGATATTGTTTGTCGGTTTTCTTTAATTTTTTGTCGTATTCGGTGCCATGTTCATATACCGAGCTTTTCTTTCAGTTTTTCGCAGGCGAGTGCTGTGAGCAGTGACAAAGAGCCGATAAACGTGCCGAGCGTGTTGCAGATAACGTCATCCGTCTCCGCAGTGCCGAGGGCAAAACGATACTGAATGAACTCAATTCCCACACTTAGCACACATCCGACAAGCACCGTGACGCCAATTCTTACCGATATACGCCACCTGCACGGCAGAGCATTTGACAGGGTCAGCCCCATTGGGAAAAACAGAAATACATTCATCAGCATTTCACGGTAAAGCTCCGGCTGCTGTTTTGCGGCAGAGAAAGCCGCGAAGGGCATAAGGATAAGCTCCGTTTCACCGCTCGTTCGGTTAAATACCGTTGCGTAAAGTATAAACAGAACAAAGACAACAGCAAGCGGCAGATTTACCGTGTGCCATATTTTTTTCGGTGTATGTATACACAGAATCGTCCAAATAGCAAGCCCGATAAGCATAACTGCCCAAACTGCCCACAATGGACGGGAATAAAAGTAAATAAACATTTAATATATACCCGATGTGTTCACTCGCAGTGATGGAAAAATTAATCAATCACACAGTGTCCGTCAATCAGCTGAAACATGGATTATCCTTTTTCTCTCTGATTTTTATTTTTATCATACAAAAGATATATCCTGTCGCTGTAGACAAGAGTATGACTGTCGCACAGCTTAATATACTGTTGTTGATCTTCTGACCTATTGTTTCAATAAACATAGGATGGATGCAGTAAACGAATGTGCTGATACTTCCGAGCAGAGCGGCAAATTTTGTTATCTTTGCATTCAGTCTCGATTCACACTCAAGAATCATGTGGAACAAAAAGTACGCCGTCGGAAGAGTGAAGATAATATATGACACGTTTTTAATGCCGAAATGCCGCAATGCAAATGCTTCGGCAAACAGAAGTCCGAACGAAATCACAAAACCAATTGCATAGTATGCCCGGTGCCGTCTCTTTCTTTCTTGACTGATCCCGACTCCAACCAGAATCAGGGAAGTCAGAGTCGGTATATGCGAAAAAGTGTCCATTAACTCGGCTGACGGCAGAATATTCACCGGGATAAACGAGTTATAAGTATAAGCGAAAATCGCGATTATCCAGCAAAGCAATATCGGCAGCCATTGGTGTTTTGTCGAAAACAATCTGAGAAACACATATACAAAAGGCAGTGAATAAAGCAGAAAGAGTAAATACCACAGTTGATAATGCGATCCGTTTGTTATTGCGCCTACCGCGTAATCCACAAACGCCCACGGGGAGAACCATCCCGTCTGAATCCATGAAGGAATGGAAAACACGAGATACAGGCATGACCAGACAAAATACAGTATAAAAACCTTTTTCCATCGATGCACGAACACGTTCAGATTATCGCGTGTCTTTTCGAGTCTGTCTCCAAATGACAGCCTTCCGCCAAGAAAATACCCCGTACACACCGCAAAAAACGGAACGGCTGTTCTGCAGATTATATGAACCACGACGAAATTAAGTGTATCGTTATAATCGGAGAAAAGCGCCGTATGAATTACAACCACCAGCAGTGCCGCAAGATACTTTGCGATGTCCACCGCCGGATTTCTGTTCTGCACCATCTTACGCCAGACCGTTTTCGGTCATGTAACGCTCAACCTGCACACGGTCTTTGGGTGTGTCCACGGAGAGTGTCTTGCAGTGGGCGTTGATGTAATAGCAGTCCT
>CAYXGN010000260.1:0-1854 GCA_964464505.1 uncultured Prevotella sp. | reverse complement strand
CTTTGCGGCATCGCACTACGCCTACACGGTGAAACTGGACTACCGCAAGCATTTCGACACCATTGACCACGGAGTGTTGAAGCAGCGGCTGAGGAGAATGTTCAAGGACAAGGCGTTGCTTGGCCTTTTCGACAGAATCATCGACAGTTACTGCGTCGCAGAGGGCAAAGGGCTGCCGATAGGCAATCTCACAAGTCAGTATTTCGCCAATCTCTACCTCTCCGACCTTGACCACATGGTAAAGGAGCAATGGAAAGCCGATATATACATAAGGTATATGGACGACATCCTCATTGCCGGCAACGACAAGCAAGCCTTGAAACACTGCGTGGAGTTGATGACCGAATACTCCTCCAAAGAACTGGAACTCACATTCAAGCCTCCAATCTTCCGCAAGGCGGCTGACGGTCAGGTGTTCCTCGGCTATCGCGTGTTGCCCTATCACTGCAAGATGTCAGGACGCAGCAAGCGGCGGTTTCGCAGCAAATTGCTGACCTACAACAGTCTTCTGGCCAAAGAGAAATGGAACGAACGCCAATATCAAGAACACATCCTGCCTCTGCTCTCTTTTGCCTTGCACGCAGAGAGCAAGCAGTTCAGAGAGTCTTGCCTGGCGATATGAACTTTTTAAAGGAGCATTTTTAGAACCCACCTTAAAGGTGACAATCAGAGAGTGGGTCTAACCGCGTGAACCGTGGCGGTAGCTGGAACAACAACGCGAGGAACTGTCGCTCATCGAACCGTAACAACAACGACCCTGACAACAGGAACAACAACCTCGGCTTCCGCCTTGCCCTCTCCGAGCTTAGAACAATAAGAATGAGCGGATGCTCAGCGTGTTGTAAACAGATTGTCATCTTGAATGATGCCGGCGGCACCATTCGAAACCGATGACTGCAACAAAGGTCATTGCATCAATGTCGGCTTAGTAGCTTGCTTCGGAAGAAACGGCGAAACGCCGGCAAAGGAAGTGAGTCGAGCCCGGTACTTGCCGTGCCTGCTACGACCCTGACCAAAGGAGCGACAACCTCGGCTTCCGCCTTGCCCTCTCCGAGTAACAAAATAGGCAATGACGCAAATGACGGCATACAAACGGTTGGAGTCAATGGAACGAGCATCATGCAACCAAGCCCCTCGCAAGCGGACTGCTAACATTGGTGTGGCGTTGAGTTTACGGTTCCATAAGCGAGAATGATGGGCACAATAGTTACGCAAAGCAGCGACACTTCGCATCCAACTTTCCAATACCTCGGGGGGATTACAATTCGTTGGTAAAATCCAAATCTCTCTTTGACGGGCGTTCGTATGTAAACTTGCTCATTTGAACACTTCGGTTAAAGGACGAGAACGATGTGTGCCATCATTCAACGATATGGTACAGTTCTTTACTTTGAAAGCTGTATGGTGGTGTTGTTTTGCCAACGTAACCTCGGCGGTCTTGGCTCGCGGCACGCGCTTGAAGTCAGCAAAAGTATAATCCTTAAAGTCCTTCATATCAATGGATAAAATCGTATTAACACACTAATGCGCTGCAAAGTTACGAAAATTATAAGAAATAACAAAACATCAACAACTGAGTCAATGAATGACATGAACACACAATCGATGCTCCGTGTGGGCACGATGATACGCGGCATCTACCGCATTGAGAGTTATCTGGGTCTTCCGGAATTTGGAGTGATGAAACGGTAATGACATAAAAAAAGACCCGCCCTGGTTCGCTGGTCTACGGGAAGCGTGTCGGATTCTGTCAACGCAAAGTTGACAATGATTAAATGAAACAGCCAAACTTTTTACGAGTTTTCATTACTCAGAAGGTAAAAACATATAAGGTGGGTTCTAAAAATTACCACC
>CAYXGN010000259.1:0-1902 GCA_964464505.1 uncultured Prevotella sp. | reverse complement strand
AATTTAATTGGCGAAAACAACTACGCTCTCGCTGCCTAATCGAAGTATAGTAGATTAGCTTTATTCCGTCACAAGGTGATGGAACGAGACACTGCTCCAACGATGTTGTTCCGAATCGGAGGGTAAAGCGGTGCAGGAAAAATCGGGAATAGCCCATGTGTGCCCCGCCGCTAGGGTGAAGTTTTAGGGGATAAGGTTGCAATTGGTGGTCCGGGTCTTGTTGCAACACGAAAACAAAAGGCCGGAATAAGCGTGTAGAAAGCGTATGGTTTCCCTGTTTGGACGTGGGTTCGAATCCCACCAGCTCCACTTTTAGCCTTGCCCCGCAAGGCTTTTTTTGTAACTTCTCCCCCACAAGGCACAATAAAGCGCGCGAAGGTGCGTTCTTTGTAATATGAATGTAGAGGAACGGGAAGACAGCTACTCGCATATTTTGAAGTACACCGGCATCTTTGGCGGCGTGCAAGGGCTCAACATTCTCGTCGGAGTGATTAGAAACAAGTTCACAGCCTTGTTTCTCGGTCCCTCGGGAATGGGTCTTCTGTCGCTCTTCAATTCCACCACCAACTTCGTTTCATCGTCCACCAACCTCGGCATCCAGGCAAGTGGCGTAAAGATTATCTCCGACACCATGCCGCAGGCGTGCCACGCGCGGCAGGCGGAGGCGGTGTGCATGGTGCGCTCTTTCAGTGTGGTGGCGGCGTTGTTGGGACTCATCGTGTGTGCAGTGTTGGGGCCGTTGCTCAACTTCATCACCTTCCATTGGGGCGACCACACACTTCATTTCATCCTCCTCTCGCCGACAGTGTTCTTCACAATCCTTGCCGGTGGCGAGACGGCAATACTCAAAGCCACGCGCCAACTGAAAGCGTTGGCGGTGCAGGCATCGCTGATGGCACTGCTCTCGCTGCTCATCTCCGTCCCCATCTATTGGCTTTGGGGCGAGACAGGCATCATCGGCGTACTCTTCCTGACGGCATTCAGCCAGTGGGCGTTGGCTCTGCGGTTCTCCTCACGCATTGCCCCTCTGCGGCTAAGGATAAACCGCCGCGTGTGGATGCGGGGCATTCCATTGCTGCGCCTTGGCATCGCCTTCATGCTGGCAAGCATGATGAACAGCGGAAGCGAGTTCCTCATACGAAGCTACCTCAACACTCGCGGAAGCCTTGAGACCGTAGGTCTGTTCAATGCGGGCATTACCATCGTAATCATCTACGCCGGAATGATTTTCTCAGTGATGGAGTCCGACTACTACCCTCGCCTTTCCGCCATCCGCGAGAAGGGCGAAGCGATGAACACCTGCGTCAACCGGCAACTCGAAATGAACATCATGCTCATCGGACCAATCATCATTGCCATGATTGTCGGACTCCCCCTCATCATCCCTTTGCTCTACAACGACCGGTTTCTTGGCATGCTTGGCATGACGCAGACAGCCGCTTTGGGAATGCTTTTCAGGGCGTTGTATCTGCCGATAGAGTATCTTCCGCTCTCGCGCGGCGAGTCGAAGGTCTACCTTTTGCAGGAGTCGTGCTGCGTGCTGCTGCTCATTGTGTGCGAGATAGCAGGGTACCGGTTGGGCGAAGCCACCGGCATCGGGAGTCTGACAGCACTCGGCGGCGGCATCGTTGTGGCTTATGCCGTCGAGACAGTGGGCGTGCTGGTGTTCTCACGATGGCATTACGGCTACCGCCTTTCAAGGCGCGGCGCGGCGGCAATGCTGTTTCATTCCCTCTGCTGTCTGCTCGCCCTGCACACTGCCTTCACCAGCGACAGCGCGGCATCCTATTGGATTGCCGGCATCGCCATCTTCCTTATCAGCCTCATTTACAGCGCAAGGGCGATAAGAAAGAGTCTGAAACACAGTCATAGGAGCACTGGGTAATTGTAGTAGGTGCGGAT
>CAYXGN010000258.1:0-1911 GCA_964464505.1 uncultured Prevotella sp. | reverse complement strand
TTTTTGTGACTCCGGCAGGATTCAAACCTGCAACCTTCTGATCCGTAGTCAGATGCTCTATTCAGTTGAGCTACGGAGCCATTCTTTTTGCTTTTCGTTCAACGATGTCCGCATCGTTATTTCCGAATTGCGAGTGCAAAGGTAAGGAGTTTTCCGATACCCTCCAAATTTTATTGCACTTTTTTTTCAAAAATAGATAAAAAAGATTACGTTTTGTCAGGCAATCGTAGTAGGCTTTTCTCCTCCCCTACAGGGGAGGTCGGGTGGGGCTTTTCTCCTCCCTTTTAGGGGAGGTCGGGAGAGGCTTAGTCTTCTCCTTTCAGGACCGGGAGCGAGATGTGGTATTTCACAGCCAGGAGTCTTATTGCGCAGACGACAAGGAACGTCACCGCGACAGTGATGTTCACATCCACTCCGAGCCGCATCAGCAGCCAATACACCAAGCCTCCGAAGATGCTTGCCATGGCGTAAATCTCTTTCTGGAAGATGATTGGCACGTTGTTGAGAAGCACATCGCGGATGACGCCACCGGCAGCCCCGGTGATGCAGCCCATTATTATCGCCACCCAATAGGCGTAGCCGCAGTCGAGGGTCTTTTGCAGTCCCACTATCGTGAACAATGCGAGTCCGAAGGTGTCGAAGAGAAACCATGTGTTGTCAAGCCGGCGCAAGGACTTGGCAAAGACGATGACGAACACCTGCGCCAGCACCGTGCATATTATATATATGGACGAGGTCATCCAGAAGGGGGTCACGCCGAGCATCACATCGCGGATGGTGCCGCCTCCTATTGCCACGGCAATGCCGCAGACGAAGCCTCCAAGCCAGTCGAAATGCTTCGCTGCCGCATGGCGGATGCCCGAGATGGCGAAGGCGAAAGTGCCTAAAAACTCGATTATCTTAAAGAGCGGCCCGTAGAGTTCCTGCTGAATCATAGTGCGCCCACGACATTTATAGGTTTACCCGACACGAAAGCCTTCAGGTTGTCGACGGCAATTCTCATCAACCGCTCGCGTGCCTCCACCGTTGCCCATGCTATGTGGGGCGTGATGTAGGCGTTGGGCTGCGCAAAGAGAGGGTTGTCGGCAGTGGGAGGCTCGCTGCACATTACATCGGCACCGTAAGCGCCCAACTGTCCGCTCTGCAAGGCTTCCGCCACATCGCCTTCATTGACAAGGGGTCCGCGCCCCGTGTTGATGAGTATTGCGCCGCGCCGCATCTTCTTGATGCTGTCTTTGTTGATGAGTTCCCGTGTTGTGGGCGTGAGCGGGCAGTGCAGGGTTATTATGTCGCTCGCGCCAAGGAGTCCTTCAAAGGTGGTCTTGGTGATGCCTTCGGGGAGGTCGGCGGCGTTCTTGCCCGTGAGGGCAAACACATCCATGCCGAAGTCGTGCGCCAGCCGTGCCACCCTGCTTCCTATGTTTCCCAAGCCCACGATGCCCAAGGTCTTGCCGGAAAGGTCGGTGAGGGGAGTGTCCCAATAACAGAAATCGGGGCAGCGGCTCCATGCTCCCGTGGCGTTCTTGGCAGCATAGTAGCCCACGCGGTTGGTGATGTTGAGGATGTGGGCAAAGGTCATCTGTGCCACGCTGTCGGTGCTGTAAGCCGGGATGTTGGTGACGACGATGCCGCGCTGCCGTGCCGCTTCCGTATCGACGACATTATAACCCGTGGCGAGCACGCCTATATATCTCACTTTCGGGAGCCGGGCGATGACCTCTGCGCTGAATACTGTCTTGTTGGTGAGCACTATGTCGGCATCGCCAACATGGGCGATGACCTCTTCGGGGGCGGTGCGCGGAAAGACTGTCAGCTGTCCTAACTCTTCAAACGGAGCCCACGACATGTCGCCGGGGTTCACTCCGTGCCCGTCCATTACTGCTATCTTCATTATGGAATGTTCTTAAATTG
>CAYXGN010000257.1:0-1935 GCA_964464505.1 uncultured Prevotella sp. | reverse complement strand
AGAATTGCATCCGCACCTACTACGATTACCCTTGCTAACAACGAAAGATTAACGAAAGATTAACGGTCGATTAACTGCGATTAATGTTTTAACGCAGAACTCACGGAAGTAAGCCCCGCAGGGTCTTTAATTCCTTAATTCTTGACAAAAACATTCGTTTAATTCGTGGTTCAAAACCAAAACTTACATTTCAAAAACCAATATCACTATGCAACAAAAAATTAAAATGACCACTCCTCTCGTAGAGATGGATGGCGACGAGATGACACGAATTTTGTGGAAGATGATAAAAGACGAACTCATCCTCCCCTTCGTAGACCTCAAGACAGAGTATTATGACCTCGGACTCGTCAAGCGCGACGAGACCGCCGACCAAATCACGCGCGACGCCGCCGAGGCGACGAAACGCCTCGGCGTGGCTGTCAAGTGCGCCACCATCACCCCCAACCACCAGCGCATGGAGGAGTACAAACTCCATCAGATGTGGAAGAGTCCCAACGGCACCATCCGCTCCATCCTCGACGGCACCGTCTTCCGCACACCCATCACCATCCCCAGCATACGCCCCGCGGTGAAGAATTGGGAGAAGCCCATCACCATAGCGCGCCACGCCTATGGCGATGTCTACAAGAGCGTCGAGATACGCGCCGACGAACCCGGCACGGCGAAGCTCGTCTTCGACGGCGAGAGCGGCAAGCACGAGGAAGTGGTGGTGCACACCTTCAACGGTGCCGGCGTGCTCCAGGCGATGCACAACACCGACAAGTCGATACGCTCCTTCGCCCATTCCTGCTTTAAGTTCGCCCTCGACACCAACCAGAGCATCTGGTTCTCCACCAAGGACACCATCTCGAAGAAATACGACGCGCAGTTTAAAATCATCTTCTACGAGGTGTTCAATGAGTACAAGGACGAATTTGAGAAACGCGGCCTCGAGTTCTTCTACACCCTCATCGACGATGCCGTGGCACGCGTCATCCGCTCCAAGGGCGGCTTCATCTGGGCGTGCAAGAACTACGACGGCGATGTGATGAGCGACATGGTGAGCACCGCCTTCGGCTCCCTCGCCATGATGACCTCCGTACTCGTCAGCCCCGACGGCAACTACGAGTATGAGGCTGCCCATGGCACCGTGACACGCCACTACTACCGTTACCTCAAGGGCGAGGAGACCTCCACCAACCCCATGGCCACCATCTTCGCCTGGACAGGAGCACTGCGTAAGCGCGGCGAACTCGACAGCCTCACCGACCTCGTCGCCTTCGCCGACAACCTCGAAGCCGCCTGCTTCGACACCCTCAACGCCGGCATCGTCACCAAAGACCTCGCCGGACTCATGGAGGGCGTTACGCCACAGCCCCAAACCTCCGCCGGCTTCATCGCCGCGATAAGGGAAAGACTGGAAGCAAGACTGTAAAACAGAAGCCTCACCCAACCCTCCCCTCAGGGGAGGGCTTTTCCAAACTACGAATCACGCCAACACGCGATGCAAACCGTAGTAGGCGCGCATCTCCGAGGTGCGCCCCTCCAGCACACTCGCTCAAGTTTTTAATGTCAAGAATTTAGGAATTTAAGAATTATTCTTGACGAAAACAATAAAAACACATTCTTGCGTTATATTCGAACACTGAACTCACAGAACTCACGGAAGTTGCCTATTGAGCAGAGGTAACCGTAGTAGGCGCGCATCGCCGAGGTGCGCCCTCTCAAGAAACCCATAGGAGGTCGAGCGTCCTCGCTCGACAACAAACATAGAGCATCGCATAGATGTTTTCCCTGTTCGGCATCCTATTTTTGGGTTTGGCGATGTATTTTTCCTGTTTTTGTCAAAAAGATAAATTGGTATAGGCGCTTAGACCGCACTTTATTCTTTAAATAAGCTCTTGTAACTATTTGATTTTCAATATAGACCATAATCACAATAGAACCCAAACG
>CAYXGN010000256.1:0-1958 GCA_964464505.1 uncultured Prevotella sp. | reverse complement strand
AAACAAAATGAGAAAAGCAAAACCAAAGAAGCGCGTGATCCTTCCGGATCCCGTGTACAACGACCAGAAGGTCTCCAAGTTTGTAAACCACTTGATGTATGACGGTAAGAAGAACACCTCATACGAAATTTTCTACAACGCTCTCGACATCGTCAAGGTGAAGATGGAAAAGGAAGAGAAGTCGGCTCTCGAGATATGGAAGCAGGCTCTCGACAACATCACTCCACAGGTGGAGGTGAAGAGTCGCCGTATCGGTGGTGCCACCTTCCAGGTGCCGACGGAAATCCGCCCCGCACGTAAGGAGAGTGTGTCGATGAAGAACCTCATCGCCTTCGCCCGCAAGCGCAGCGGCAAGACAATGGCCGACAAGCTCGCAGCAGAGATTATGGACGCTTACAACAACCAGGGCGGTGCCTTCAAGCGTAAGGAAGACATGCACCGCATGGCTGAGGCAAACCGCGCATTCGCCCACTTCAGATTCTAATTCTAAATATAAGGTAAAAGGAAAATGGCAAATCGCGATTTACATTTGACTCGCAATATCGGCATTATGGCACACATCGATGCCGGTAAGACAACCACTTCTGAGCGTATTCTTTTCTATACGGGAAAGACCCACAAGATTGGTGAGGTGCACGACGGCGCTGCCACCATGGACTGGATGGCACAGGAGCAGGAGCGTGGTATCACCATCACATCAGCAGCAACGACATGCAACTGGAACTATCTGGGCAAGTCGTACAAGATTAACCTCATAGACACTCCGGGACACGTTGACTTCACCGCAGAGGTGGAGCGTTCGCTCCGCGTCCTCGACGGTGCCGTAGCCACCTACTCTGCTGCCGACGGCGTTCAGCCACAGTCGGAGACAGTGTGGCGCCAGGCTGACAAGTACAATGTGCCGCGCATAGGATATGTGAACAAGATGGACCGTTCGGGTGCCGACTTCTTCGAGACTGTACAGCAGATGAAGGATATCCTCGGTGCAAACCCCTGCCCCGTGCAGATACCTATCGGCGCAGAGGAGAACTTCAAGGGTGTGGTGGACCTCATCAAGATGAAGGCTATCCTCTGGCACGACGAGACAATGGGTGCCGAATATGACATCGAAGACATCCCTGCCGAACTCGTTGACGAAGCCAACGAGTGGAGAGAGAAGATGATAGAGAATGCCGCCAACTTCGACGACGACCTCATGGAGAAGTATCTCGAAGGACAGGACATCCCCGAGGAACAGATTATCGCTGCCATCCGCAAGGGTACTATCTCGATGGAACTCACTCCTATGACCCTCGGCTCTTCCTACAAGAACAAGGGTGTGCAGCCGTTGCTCGACTATGTCTGCGCTTTCCTCCCCTCACCACTCGACACTCAGGCTATCGTGGGTACCAACCCCGACACTGAGGAAGAGGAAGACCGTAAGCCGTCGGAAGACGAGCCTACATCGGCACTCGCATTCAAGATTGCTACCGACCCGTTCATGGGTCGTCTGGTGTTCTTCCGCGTTTACTCGGGTAAGGTGGCTGCAGGCTCTTATGTCTACAACACCCGCTCGCGCAAGAAGGAGCGCATCAGCCGTCTGTTCCAGATGAACTCCAACAAGGAAATCCCTATGGAGACCATCGACGCCGGCGACATCGGCGCAGGAGTGGGCTTCAAGGATATCCGCACCGGTGACACCCTCTGCGACGAGGCACACCCCATCGTACTCGAGTCGATGACCTTCCCCGACACCGTGATTTCCATCGCCGTGGAGCCGAAGAGCCAGGCTGACATCGCCAAACTCGACAACGGTCTCGCCAAACTCGCCGAGGAAGACCCGACCTTCACTGTACGCACCGACGAGCAGAGCGGCCAGACCATCATCTCTGGTATGGGTGAGCTTCACCTCGATATCATCATCGACCGTCTGAAGCGTGAGTTCAAGGTGGAGTGCAACCAAGGCAAGCCACAGGTGA
>CAYXGN010000255.1:0-1962 GCA_964464505.1 uncultured Prevotella sp. | reverse complement strand
ACCAACGACCCCGAGATTACAAATCACGTGCTCTGGCCAACTGAGCTAAAGAGGCAAATCCCTGCAGCCGTTTGGCTTTCACTTAGGACATGTTCTAAAACGGCTGCAAAGATACGAACTATTTTCTTTCCTCCAAAACTTTTGAGGAGTTTTTTTAATTTTTTCTTGATTTTTCCTTGAATTTGGTCAGTTGCACCTTCATTGCATCCACGCAGAGATCGATGCCTTCCTCGAAAGTGTCGCAGGTTTTCTCCACAAAGAGTGTCTTTGCCGGCAGACTCACGGAAAGGCTCGTTTCCTTGTTCTGCGCGGTTGCGGGCTTCACCACTTTGAGCTGCACTTCCACACTGCTTGCTTCTTCGCAAGTCTTTTCCAGTTTTGCCACTTTCTTCTCGATAAAAGCCTGCAATTTCTCCGTAGCATCGAAATGAATCGACTTGATTTTGATTTCCATAGTTACCTCCTTTGTTTTTAAGGTTAGTTCTACATTTATTTTGTTACGGCGGGAACACTTCATGCCCGCCTTATTGGTTATGCCCTGGGATGGGCTTTGCTGTAAACCTTTTTAAGTTGCTCGAACGTGGTGTGGGTGTAAATCTCCGTCGTTGAGAGCTTCTCGTGCCCGAGCAGTTTCTGCACGCTCTCTATGTCTGCCCCGTTGTTAAGCAGGGAGGTGGCGAACGTGTGGCGCAGCACATGGGGCGACCGTTTCTTCAGGTTGCACACCAGCGAGAGGTTGTCGTGCACCAGTTTGCGCACCTGCTCGTAGTTCATCCGCTGTCCTTCGCTGTCGGTGAAGAGTGCGCCGCACCCGGAACGCCCCACTTCGGCATCGCGCTTCTCGATGTATTGCCGCAGCACGCCGTCGAGTTCTTCGCCGAAAGGGATTATGCGCTGCTTGTTGCGCTTGCCCAGCACCTTTACCTCGCGATTGACGAAATCTACATCCTTGTCGTCCAATGACACGAGTTCCGATGCGCGGACTCCCGTTTCATAGAACATAATAATTATTGTACGCGCGCGTACATTAATAAAGTCTGTGCCCCACTCCCTGTCATCCAGGAGCAGCGACATCTCTTTGTCGGTGAGGAACTGTGGCAGCGGGCGACTCTTCTTCGGTCCCCGAAGATTGTGGGCAGGGTCGTGACTCACGAGGCCTCGCGAGAGGGCGAACCTGTACATCGACTTCACCGCACTCAGACGGCGGCAGACCGATGCGGCGGAGTCGCCGCCATCGAGCATATACTCCATCCAGTCGCGCACAAGGTCGGCATCGATATCCTCCAGTCGCAGCCCCTCGTCCTGCATACGCACGAAGTCAAGGAACATCTCCAGGTCGGAGGAGTATGCCTTCACCGTCCGCTCCGCTCTATGACGTTCATAGCGCAAATACTGCAAGAAGCTGTCTATCAATGTCCGCACCATATATTTCCTTTATTCGCCGACTAAACTACTCATTTTATTTCATTCCTCCAAATTTTCTTCGAAAAATTTTTATCTGCTTCACTTACAAACCCGAGAAAAAGCAAAAAGTCGGACAAAAAGTTGTCCGGTTGGCGAATAAGTCGTAACTTTGCAAACGCATTTCGTGGACAAGCCGCGGAATTAATGTCTAACTTATTTAAAATCAAAACAAAAAGAAATGATTATCGTACCCGTAAAAGAAGGCGAGAACATCGAAAGAGCTCTCAAGAAGTTCAAGAGAAAATTCGAGAAGACAGGTGTTGTTAAAGAGTTGCGCGCACGCCAACAGTACAACAAGCCGTCAGTATTGAAGAGACTCAAGATGGAGCACGCCATCTACGTACAGCAGCTCCGCGCCAACGAGGAATAATCCCCTTGGCAAGTAACACGCAATTAGCATCACAGGAGGTGTACCCCACGGAAATATAATCAGAACGAAATAAAGGCAATGTGGCGCGGCTTCGTCAGAAGTCCGCAGCATTCGCTGAGCCACATCGC
>CAYXGN010000254.1:0-1982 GCA_964464505.1 uncultured Prevotella sp. | reverse complement strand
GCCATCGGCTTCTTCCGCCGTTGTCTCGTGACGGCGCAGCTAATAGCGAAAGCCACAAACATCATAACGGCAAGGAGGAGGAATGCCTGCTGACTGCCGACTGCTGTCGCATCGGAGAAGTGGGAGGCATCGGCAATACGCTGCTGTGCTGCCACGATGGAGGAGGCAACGGCAGTGCCCATGGCTCCTGTGAGTTGCTGAAAACTGTTGATGAGGGCGTTGCCGTCGGCGGAGAGTTCTTTGGGCAATTGCGACAGGCCGAAGGTCATCGCATTGCCGCACCCCAAGCCCTGACCGATGGTGTAAATCACATAGATACTGAAAAACAGCTCCGCTGTAAGGCGGTTGCCAAACCAGGCGAAGAGGGCTGTCGCCGCGAACATAAACCCATAGCCCGCCACGATGGGCAGTCGCGCCCCGACCTTGTCGAGCAAGCGTCCGCTCAATGGCGACACTATGGCTCCCACCACGCATCCCGGCACCAAGAGGAGCCCGGCGGCAAACGCCTTGGTGTGGTTCACTATCTGCGAATAGTTGGGAATGGCGTAGCCTAAGGCGAGGACGGCGAACTGCGCTATCAGTATGACAGCCAGAGTCAGCATGTATCGCCTGCATCGCAAAACCTCCACACGCAGCAACGGATGGTCTTCGCGGCGCGCCTGACGCACAAACCACGCCATGGCAACGGCGGCAACTGCCAACAGCGAGATGACACTGATGCTAACCCATCCTGCCGATGAGGCTTGCACCATGGCAAGGATGAAGGTGGTGTAGCCCACGACAATGAGCAGATAGTCGAAGATGTGGAAACGGCTGCGCTCCGTAGGCGTGGACCTTTTGATGAGTCGGCAGCCGATGACAAGGGAGAGCAACAGCAGGGGCAGCAGCGAGAGGAAGATGTATCGCCAGCCGAATGTGTCGACGACGAAACCGCCAAGGACAGGCCCCACCGCCGGGGCGACAGCAGTGATGAGCATGCCTATGCCCATAAACGAGCCCATCTTTTCGCGCGGCGCCTCGCTGAGGATGATGTTGAACATCAGCGGAAGGGCGATGCCCGTCCCAACGCCCTGCACCATTCTTCCAATCATCAGCATCGGGAAGTTGGGAGCCACAAAGCAGGCGACAGTGGCACCGATGAAGCAGCCGATGGCTATCAGGAAGAGCGTGCGCTGCGAGCAGTTGCGCTTCAGGTAACTCGACATCGTGATGACAAGGGCCAAGACAAGCAGATAGCCCGTCGTTATCCATTGCACGGTGCTTGTGCCGATGCCAAACTCATTCATGAGGGTGGGGAAGGTGACGTTCATTGATGTCTCGCTCACTACGCCACAAAAAGACATCACGCCGGTGGAGAAAATCTTTCCTACGAGTTTTATATTGTTATCCATATCCTTTTTCCTTTTCCTTTTCTTGCTGCAAACAGCATGCAAAATTACTAAAAATCGGTTGATGGCAACGCCTTTTTAGCCTAAGTTAACCGTTTGACAACCATAGTAGGCGCGTATCTCCGAGACGCGCCCCTCAAACAGTGCTGTCATTTAGTACACCTTAAAAGCAAGAAAGGCAAGAATGTAAATCGTGCAAATGTTTAGGATTTGCTCGCTTTTTGTTACCCTTTGGCTACCCAACAAAAGAAGAGCGGCTGATAACCAATGAGTTATCAGCCGCCCTTAGTACCCAGACCCGGGCTCGAACCGGGATGGGTTGCCCCACTGGTGTTTGAGACCAGCGCGTCTACCGATTCCGCCATCTGGGCAATTAGCGGTTGCAAAGGTAATACAAAAATGCGGAACGACAAAGATTTCTCCCAGTTTTTTGTTTCCGGGGCTGGCTAAGCATCTGTGTCCCTATGTGAAACTTATGCGTTTTTATGAAATCTGTTTGTCCTTAACTTTTGAACCAAGGTACAAATTGTACCCCAGTTGTTCTCTGCTTGCAATGCCTTATAAAACTGTGACTTGGCAAAGATAAAGATAAAA
>CAYXGN010000253.1:0-1995 GCA_964464505.1 uncultured Prevotella sp. | reverse complement strand
TGCAAAGATAGTGCAAACGAGGGCAGAGTCAAGCTTGCTTGAACTATGCCGAGTGCAGCCTATCTTATGCAAAGGTACGGCTAAATTTTCAAATTTCCTCTGTTGGCGGTATTTTATTTCCTCTGTTGGCGCAATTTTGTTTCCTCTGTTGGCTGCTTTTTGTTTCCTGAGTTGGCGATTTTTACGATTGGTCAGCCGGCTCCACCTTCGCCCTCACTCCTTTTATCTTCGCTGCCTGCGCCTTTTTCATCACGGTGGGCATCAGATGGCGACTGATGGCGGCGTAGGCAAAGCGTTCGTAGACATCTATTTTGCCGATGTCCTTGCCGTCGATGCCGCACGTCTTGCAGAGAAAGCCGAGGATGTCGCCCTTCGAGAGTTTGTCTTTCTTGCCCTTGCCGATATAGAGTGTCGCCATGCGCGGGGCTGGCACGCGCGGCGCGGAAGGGTCAGGAGGAAACTCTTCCGACGGCTCTTTCACATAGTCGGGCATCGTCTCCTCGGGACCTAAAATCATGAATGCCCTCCCCGTGGCATCCCATCGCCCTGTACGCCCCACGCGGTGGACATACTCATCCTCGCCGACGGGGAGATTGTAATGGATGATGTTGTCCACATCGGGGATGTCGAGGCCGCGCGAGGCGAGGTCGGTGCCGACGAGGATATTCGTCGATGCGTTGGCAAAGCGGTAGACTGCCTCCTCGCGCTGACGCTGGTCGAGGGCTCCGTGCAGCATGCTCACCACGCAACCTTCGCTCCTTAGGAAAGCGGCGGTGCGTTCCACGCCGTCGCGGTAGTTGAGGAACACTATCGATTTCCCATCGCCCAGTGTGCGGAGGAGTTGCAGCAGCGTTGCCAGTTTGTCCTTCTCATGGCTGCGGACGGTGTAGAGGCTGATGCGGTCGGGAGTCTGTTCGTCGGTGTCGAGGTAGTCTATTCGCTCTGTCCTTCCCATACGGACGAACTGCGGAAGCTCTTTTGCATCGGTGGCAGACAGCAACAGGCGGCGTTTCACGCTCGGAAGACTCTCCAACGCCTTCTGCATCTCGGCGCGGAAACCCATTCGGAGGCATTTGTCAAACTCGTCGATGACGAGCCACTCCACACTGTCCACCGGGAAGTTGAGTTTGTCCAAGTGGTCGTTGAGGCGTCCCGGCGTGGCGAACACAATCTGTGGGCGAGTGCGCATGATGGTGCGGTGCTCGTCCATGGTGGGTCTGCCGCCATAGAGACACGCTGACCTCATACCGCTGCCCATGCTTTGGAACACCTCGCGCGACTGCAGGGCGAGTTCCCTGCTCGGCACTATCACCACCGCCTGCACCTTATCGTTCTCCGCGTCCATCCTTTTTGCTATGGGCAGGAGATAAGCCAATGTCTTGCCGCTGCCCGTCGGTGCGAGCACTATTATGTCGCGGTCTCCGTGCAGCACAGCGTGCATCGTGTCGTTCTGCATGCTGTTCAGTTCGCTGATATGAAGTTTTTGCAAAATGCGGTCAATATCCATAACAATGTTGTTCATATTATTTTACAAAGTTACTCAATTTTCTTTTCTTTCAGAAGAAATTCACTCGCTTTTCAATCAAGGCTTGTTTGCCTTCCAATCTTATTCAATTTTCCATTAAAAATTTTACCCAAAAAACAAACTGTTACAACTGTTATCTGTTACGTAAAAAATGTTAATTTTTTTAATTCACTTGTTTTAAGCCACTTACAAAAAGGCGCAGCCCGAATTAACTGGCTGCGCCCTCAGAAAGACATGAAAAGATATGTGGAAAAAGAAAGAAAGTGCAAATTATAGTAGGTGCGGATGCAGTTCCCCTCCCCTCATGGGGAGGATGGGTGGGGCTTAGACGCACCCTCTTGAGTAGAATTTCGCTTGCGAGGGCGCATCTCGGCGATCTGCGCCTACTACAATTTGCTCATCCTTTGAAAGTGCACATCTAAAGCCTACTACCTACAAAAGCATTGTGCAGGAACTGACCCCGAGAGTGG
>CAYXGN010000252.1:0-2022 GCA_964464505.1 uncultured Prevotella sp. | reverse complement strand
TATTAAGGGGTTAATATTTTTTTACTTGTTTGGGGAGGCTGGGTCGTCGCGAGACGCTCCAGCCTTTTTCGGAGGGAGGTAATTTTTAGAACCCACCTAAAATAAGTGTTGCATAATTTTGCGGTTTCACGGCGAATTGTGTAAATTTGCCGCTTGAAAAATATTTTTTAAAGGAAATCGCAATATTATGAAAAGAATCTTCGTAATGATGTCATTGTTCTTGGCGTTCGGCGTAAGTACACAGGCTGTCCCTGTGCGTCCGGGCATCAAGAAGGTGCTGACATTAGCCGACGGCACTGCCGTGACGGCAGAACTCAAGGGCGATGAATTCATGTCGTGGTGGGAGACCGCCGACGGCAGCAAGTTCGTGCCAAGTGTGACCAATGAAAAGACTTTCGTGGCTGCCAACCTCAATGAGATGAAGGCGCAGAGCGCAGAACGCCGCGCCATCGTCAGCGAAGCGCGCGCCAAGCGCATGTCCAATGCGCTCGTGGTGAAGAAGGGTGCAGTGCTCGGCGGCGACCACACCACCTACACGGGCAAGAAAAAGGGAATAATAGTGCTCGTCAACTTCACCGACTCGAAGTTTGAGGACGGCCACGACAAGGCGTATTACGAGCAGGTGATGAACACCGTCAACTTCTCTTCCGACGAAGGCTATGTGGGAAGTGTGCGCGACTACTTCTATGCGCAGAGCAACGGCGCATTCGAACTCGACTTCGATGTGTTCGGTCCCGTGGAACTGGCACACAACTGCCAGTGGTATGGCAAGGACAACTCGAGCAGCGACCGCGACGTGCGCGTGGGCAAGATGATTAAGGAAGCCATCGAAGGTGCCGATGCGTTGGGTGCCGACTGGAAGAGTTACGACTGGGACGGCGACGGCTATTGCGACCAAATCTTCGTGCTCTACGCCGGACTCGGACAGGCGTCGGGTGGCGCAGAGACAACCATCTGGCCTCACGAATACCGCCTCAGTGCCTGCGCAGAGGTAAACAGGACTCCCGTGACAACGACATCGGGAATAATCGTCGACACCTATGCCTGCAGCAACGAGAACCAACCCATTATGGTGGGAGGACAGTTCACCAACGAATATCAGCCTGCCGGCATCGGAACAGTGTGCCACGAGTTCTCCCACTGCCTCGGCTTCCCCGACACCTACGACACCAGCAACCAGGGCAATTACGCCATGGGCACATGGGACCCGATGGCAACGGGCTCCTACAACGGCAACGGTATGGTGCCGGCCAACTACACCGCGTGGGAGCGCATCTACGCAGGATGGGTGGAACCGATAGAACTCAGCACTTCGGCAACGGTAAAGACGATGGTGTCAGCCGCACAATACGGCCGCCCCTACATTATTTATAATGACGGCAACAAGAACGAATACTATCTCCTCGAGAACCGTCAGCAGGAGGGATGGGACGCAAAACTCTATGGCGAAGGGCTCATCATCACGCACGTGGACTATGACGCCACCTCCTGGGCGAACAACATCGTGAACTATTACGAAGACCATCAGCGCATGACAATCTTCCACGCCGACAACGAAGAAGGCTCTTCCTACACGTCGAGCATCATCGCCGACCCCTATCCTTACATGTCGGGCAACCGCATCTACAACGACAAACTCACCGATGAAAGCGAGCCTGCCGCCACCCTCTTCAACAACAACAGCGACGGACGCAAGTTCATGGGCAAGCCAATAACGTCAATCCGCAGCCATAGCGACGGCACCATCTCGTTCCTGTTTATGGGCGGCGACGACTCGAATGTCCTCGACAACGCCACGAACACCGGCATCGGTCAGGTGACAGTGAAGGGCACGGCAAAGCACGAAGGTGTCTACTCCCTCGACGGACGCTATCTCGGCAACAGCCTCGCACCGCTCGGCCGCGGCATCTATATCGTCGGCGGCAAGAAAGTGGTGAAGTAAAATCCATTTTAAGGGTGCGCCTAAGCCTCTCCCGACCTCCCCAAGCCTCTCCCGACCTCCCCTAAAAGGGAGGAGAAAGG
>CAYXGN010000251.1:0-2066 GCA_964464505.1 uncultured Prevotella sp. | reverse complement strand
GCCCTTCCAGACAGCAAAGCAAACCGTAGTAGGCGCAGATCGCCGAGATGCGCCCTCCCACAAGAGGTTTTTAATGACAGATTAATTCCTAAATTCTTGATAAACACAACTCATAGGAGATTTTCTTGAGGGGCGCGTCTCGGAGATGCGCGCCTACTACGGTTACCAAAACTCGTTTAGTGTTGTCGAGGACGCTCGACCTCCTATTACTTCCCGTTGGTCAGTGGGTCTACGACAAATCTCGTGAAATTCGAGTGATTCGTGTTCGAAAAACAAAAGATTAACGAATGATTAACGGATGATTATACGGAGATTAGCGTTATTCACGCATCTTATATTTTAAGCGGAGTTCATCAAGCTTCGCAAGTCAAAATAATAACATTAATCACCATTAATAACCCGTTAATCTATCATTAATTTCTGCGAGTATTTTGTGTTCGATTAAAAATAAAGAACTGCGTGTGTGGAATCCGTGGGAGCTTATAAAATTCGTGTAATTTGTGAAATTTGTAGTTCTTAAAACCAATGCAATTCGTGGGAATTCTTTGAGGGGCGCGTCTCGGCGATCCGCGCCTACTACGATTTGCTCCACTAACTCGTGGCTCCTTCCCTTCAGGGGTGGTCGGGGAGAGGCTCTGACGCGCTACTTATGGTTCTTCAACAGAAGACAGGAAGTAAGAATTTTTCTGCCTTATTCGGACAGTAGAGCCGATTGAAAAATCGGGGCGACCCCTCAAAACGTCTTCATTTTGCGATTTATTCTGATTTTATTTGGAGGTTTCAAAATAATGGAGTAATTTAGTCCGCGAAAATATTAATAACTTAATAAACCATAACACAATGAAAAAGTATAATTTTAACGCAGGCCCGTCTATACTTCCGCGCGAGGTGATAGAGCGGACGGCACAGCAGATTCTTGATTTCAACGGTTCGGGACTCTCTCTGGCAGAGATAAGTCACAGGGCAAAGGACTTCCAGCCCGTGGTGGATGAGGCAGTCGCCCTCATCAAGGAAATCCTTGACATTCCCGAAGGCTATTCCGTGCTGTTCCTCGGAGGCGGTGCTTCCCTGGAGTTCTGCATGATTCCCTATAACTTCCTCATCAAGAAAGCCGGCTACCTTAACACCGGCACTTGGGCGAAGAAGGCATTGAAGGAGGCAAAGTTGTTTGGCGAGGCTGTGGAAGTGGCTTCCTCCGCTGATGCAAACTATACCTATATCCCGAAGGGGTGGGAGTGTCCTGCCGACCTCGACTACCTGCATGTGACCACCAACAACACCATTTACGGCACGGAGATACGCAAGGACTTGGATGTTCCCGTGCGTCTTATCGGCGACATGTCGTCAGACATCTTCAGTCGCCCTGTCGATGTATCCAAATACGACTGCATCTATGCCGGTGCGCAGAAGAACCTCGCCATGGCTGGCGTCACCCTCGTCATAGTGAAAGACGACACTCTCGGCAAGGCTCCGCGACAGATTCCCACGATGCTCGACTACCGCACTCACGTGGAGAAGGGCTCTATGTTCAACACTCCTCCTGTCGTACCCATCTATTGCGCCCTCGAGACGCTGCGCTGGATAAAGGCTTGCGGAGGTCTGGAGGAGATGAACCGCCGCGCCCACGAGCGTGCCGACATCCTTTATTCGGAAATAGACCGTAACAAACTCTTCCGCGGCACTGTCAAGGAAGAGGACCGCTCCCTTATGAACATTTGCTTCGTGATGAACGATGAATACCAGGAACTCGAAAAACCGTTCCTCGACTATGCCGTGTCGCAGGGTATGGTGGGAATAAAAGGCCATCGCTCCGTGGGCGGTTTCCGCGCAAGTTGCTATAACGCGCAGACCGTGGAAGGCGTGAACGCTCTGGTGAAGTGTATGAAGGATTTTGAAGCAAACCATTAAGAATTAAAGTTTTCCACAGATACACGGAGGTTTTTATAAACTACAGATTACGTATTTCACGAAAAGGAGGAAAACAAACCGTAGTAGGCGCAGATCGCCGAGATGCGCCCCTAATATGAAATTCTTGTAATCTGTAGTTGCCAATTGCGAGGGCGCAT
>CAYXGN010000250.1:0-2091 GCA_964464505.1 uncultured Prevotella sp. | reverse complement strand
AGGAGAAATGCATCTGCGCCTACTACGGTATGTCACGCTAAATAGAAGGTAGTAGGTGCGGAACGCACCTACTACATTATACTACAAAGATATGGATTACGGTTTTATAACAGTGGCGTCGGCAGTGCCAGTGGTGCGTGTTGCCGACCCGAAACACAACATTAGGGAAATGGAGCGCCTTGTGGAGGCAGCCGAGAAGGAGGGGGCGGAGATAGTGGTGTTCCCCGAACTCTCCGTCACGGGCTATTCGTGCCAGGATTTGTTCGGCAGCCAGACTCTCCTGCGGTGCGCCGAGGAGGGTGTCGCCAGACTGAAAGCCTTCACTGCGGGTCTGGACATAACGTGCGTTGTGGGGGCTCCGGTCACTATAGGCACGCAGCTCTACAACTGCGCCGTTGTCGTCCAGAGGGGCGCGGTAAGGGGAATAGTGGCAAAGACCTTTTTGCCCAATTACTCCGAGTTTTACGAAAAACGGTGGTTCGCCCCGTCGCGAGACCTCCGTCCCACGGTTGTTGCCTACGCCGGCGACGAGGTGGCTGTGGGCGGCTCTGCCACGCTGTTCCAGACCTCCGGCGGCGCGGTGTTCGGCATAGAGATTTGCGAGGATGTGTGGTCGCCCGTGCCGTGCAGCAACACGCTGGCGTTGGCAGGGGCCGACATCATTGTCAACCTCTCTGCCAGTGACGAGCTCATAGGGAAGCACGCCTATCTGAAGGGTCTCCTCGCGCAGCAGAGTGCCCGCCTGATTGCGGGCTATGTGTACAGCAGCTGCGGTTTTGGCGAGAGCACTCAGGATGTGGTCTACGGCGGCAACGCCTTCGTCTACGAGAACGGCGTGCTGCTCGCCGAGGGGCAACGCTTCAGCATGGAGCCGCAACTCGTGGTGAGCCAGATTGACGTGGAACGCCTGAGGGCGGCGCGCCGCAGAAGCACCACTTTTGCCACGGCGCAGAGCAATGCCGGGGCAAGCACCGTGGTGTTGGAGGAAACGAAGCCCAGGGAGTTCCGGCTGCTGCGCAAGCCGGATGCGCATCCCTTCATCCCCAATGGCGACAACATGCAGGAGAGTTGCGACGAAATCTTCGCCATTCAGACAGGAGGACTCGCCAAACGCCTGGTGCACACACGGTGCAGCAATGTGGTAATCGGCATCAGCGGCGGACTCGACTCCACCCTCGCGCTGCTGGTGTGCGTGAAGACCTTCGACAGGCTGCATCTCAGCCGCAAAGGCATTCACGGAGTCACCATGCCGGGGTTCGGAACCACCGGCCGCACCTATAACAACGCCGTCGCGCTGATGCGAAGTCTGGGCATCACCATGCACGAGATAAGCATCAGGAAGAGCGTGGCGCAGCATTTTGAGGACATAGGGCAGGACATCAACATTCACGATGTGACCTACGAAAACGGTCAGGCGCGCGAGCGGACGCAGATACTGATGGACTTGGGCAACAGGCTCGGAGGACTCGTTGTCGGCACCGGCGACCTGAGTGAGCTGGCGTTGGGATGGGCAACCTACAACGGCGACCACATGTCTATGTACGGTGTCAATGCGAGCGTGCCGAAGACCCTCATTTGCCATATCATAAGAAATGTGGCGGAGAAC
Source organism: uncultured Prevotella sp. (assembly GCA_964464505.1). GTDB lineage: Bacteria > Bacteroidota > Bacteroidia > Bacteroidales > Bacteroidaceae > Prevotella. The sequence continues at coordinate 485 of CAYXGN010000250.1, read as the reverse complement.
AGCGTCGACGAAGAGTCGCGAGCCACTCTCCTCGACATCCTCGACACGCCGATAAGCCCGGAACTAATCCCTGCCGACGAGGAGGGAAACATAAAGCAAAAGACGGAAGACCTCGTGGGCCCTTACGAACTGCACGACTTCTTCCTGTATTACTTCCTGCGCTTCGGTTTCTCCCCCAAGAAAATCTTTATGCTTGCGCGCAAGGCTTTCGCGGCAGCGGACTATGACGACGCTACCATCAAGCACTGGCTCACGACTTTCGTGCGCCGCTTCTTTGCGCAGCAGTTCAAGCGGTCGTGCCTCCCCGACGGCCCGAAGGTGGGAAGCGTGAGCCTCAGTCCGCGCGGCGACTGGCGCATGCCCTCCGATGCCTCGTGCGACATCTGGATGGAAGAGTGCAATAACTTATAGCGCGTCTCGCCCCTATAAGAAAAACTACAGATTACACAAATTTCACGAACAAGCAGTGCAAACGTAGTAGGCGC
>CAYXGN010000249.1:0-2095 GCA_964464505.1 uncultured Prevotella sp. | reverse complement strand
TGGCAATAACAACAAAAAGGCAGCACTTTGGTGCTGCCTTTTTTGATGCAAGAAGCCCCTTAGTAGGCGCGCATCTCCGAGACGCGCCTACTACGATTACCTCAACAAAAAAACAACTATTTCAACATTTTTCTTCAAAAAATTCTTTTATTTGAAAATAAAGTCATAACTTTGACGCGACATAATAAAGGCGTTTACTTGACGCTCTGTTCTTGACGAGTCGAATCTTGCAACTCTCGATATTATAGTCCTGAACACAGCAGCGGTAGATGTCCTCTGGTGTGATTATACCATAAGGTTTTGGTTTTTCATATCGCGTGGGCTCTGGCGTTGTCTGTTCGACTATAATAGGCAATGCGAGATTTATGGTTCGTGAAATGGGCAGTCGGCTGATTTCACGCTTTTTTGTGTTCACATATATCTTTTCATTTCAACACGTCCCGCCATACGGAAACTGTGGCTGACACAAAACAAATTAGAATCATGAAATCTGCGTCTAAACGTTTTTTCAATACAATACAAACCCTCAAAACATTGACCTATGAAAAATGTTATTATTGCCTTGGTTATGACCTCATGCAGCATGACGGCACAGTCACAAGACCTACAAGCAGACAGTTCGCAAGTTTCCCGCAAATGGAAAGTAGAAGCGGAAACGGGCGTTAGTTTCACACAGCGCAACTGCCTTTACCAATGTTTTGGTGGCGATGCCTGGGAGACACATTATACCAACAACTTCATAGGCGTGCCGCTTACGGGGGAATACTATCTCCTCCACATTCCATTTAAAGAGAACGGACTCTGGCTGGAGCCGCAGGTGGGTGTGTATTACGATAAGTCCACCTACGACTTCAATGTCAATGAAAGCCACCTCCGCCGCAATCTCATCGGAGGCGAAGCAGGCATAAGGGCTGGCTATTCGCACAGCGGCTTTGATACCTTCATAGACTATCGCTACCGGCGCGGTTTAACTCCTGTCTATCAGGAGAAGTCGCGTACCGGCACACCGGCACACCGCAACTCAAGAACATTCTCTGCCGGAGCATCATACAGGTTCAAGTTCTAAGCAGCCGTCAAAACAACACTGCTATGGGAAACAAAAATTATGACAGACGACACGAATTTTGGATGCAGACATTGAGTGCCTCTTTGGGCACCATTGCCGGCATCATCCTGACCATCGGCACGACCTTGCTTCTGCAAGACTGCGAGCAAAAGCGGATGGAGAGGAAAGAAGCCCTATGGGTGATTTACGACATTGACGGCTTTTGCAAAGTGTTGGAAACCGACATCAAAAGCTTTGAAACGGCAACTTCCCTGAACGTATATGTCTGGAAACACAGGGACAGCATCGGCAAGATGTCGAAAGATACCCTGAACTTGTTTATAAACAACTTGGTTTCAGCTGCTTATCTGGATTTTGACAATACCGTGGAAAACATTTTCACCACAAACATCGACACATGGAAAAACATTGGAAACCAGGACTTCGTGAGTCTGGCTGGCTATTGTTTCTCCATGAAAAAAGAGATGCGGGAAATGTATAGCCAGTTGACCAAGAGAGAGTGCCAAATCTACAGCACGCTGCGTGTCATCGACCGTTACAGCTACGACCATGCCCAGTCAAAACAAGAGTTTGTCGAGCGGATACTCCAATCGGAAGATGTCCGTATGTTCTTTGGCGAATTGGAACGCTTTGTCGACATGATGAAGGTCACGCTGGCTACCATGGAAGAGAAAAATGCAAAGAACAAGGAGCTGATGCATGTTACAGACGAGGAATTGTCGAAATGCTTTGGTGACGACAGCGGCACTTTGTCGAGTCATATATCCAATAAAAAATAAAAGGAGGAGCAACTATGGAATAAAAGAAATCACAGAGAACCCTGGTACTGCTATTGAGGAATGCTTGGCTGTACCTACATTTTGCAAGTACTTTCAAGTACACACGCACTAAAAACCACAACTACCAATAAACATTTTAAAAAAACAAATTATGAAAAAGACTTTTATGGCCTTTGCAACCGCAATTTGCATTGCGATGGCGGCTGTGGTCAGCACCTCGTGTTCTGACGACGATGACAACAACCAAAAC
>CAYXGN010000248.1:0-2107 GCA_964464505.1 uncultured Prevotella sp. | reverse complement strand
TCGAGACTCTGCCCTGGGCTGGAGGATAACTGCGCCTACAGCGCGCATTGATTGCAACTTGTTGTTTGTTGTCGAGCGAGGACGCTCGACAACACGAATGCAAACCATAGTAGGCGCAGATCGCCGAGGCGCGCCCCACAAGAAAATCTCCTATGAGTGTGTTTATCAAGAATTTAGGAGATTTGTCGAAGACCCACTGACCACAGGGAAGTAATTTAAGAATTAAAAGATTAATGAGAGATTAACGAGCGATTAACGGAGATTGACGTTCGAAAAGAAAACATTAATCATCATTAATTGCCCATTAATCTGTCGTTAATCTTCTCTTTGTTGTGGACAATTCATTTTTATTGTTTTTGTCAATGAATCATTTGCGAAGCATTAATTCTTATATTCTATAATTACTTCCCGCTGGTCAGTGGATCTTCGACAAATCTCTTGACAAAAAAAATCATTCTCGTGGGAGACGTTGTCGAGCGGGGACGCTCGACCTCCTATGGTTTGCCTTATTCGTTTGATTAGTGCAATTCGTGTTCGAAAAATAAAGAATCTGTGGGAGCACTTTATATATGGGCGCGTCTCGGCGATCCGCGCCTACTAAACTTTGCTGTTTGAGGGGTGCGCCTCGGAGATGCGCACCTACTATGGCTTGATGTTTCCCTGCATCTCATTGAAAATCAACAGGGTGTCAAATTGTTACATTTTCAGTCAAAAACGTAACAATTTTTCGGACACTTTTGGAAAGACACCGTTACGAGACCCAAAATGCGACATTTAGAACACTAAATGTGAAATAATTTAACCAAATAGGTCGCTATTTCACAATTATTAAGTAAAATCGAGGAAAAACACTGGTTTTGCATCTATCTGATTATCAATGCATTAGAAAGGCGCAATTTTTCTTCGAGAAAAGCGGCACTTTTCGGGTAGTAAAGTGGCACTTTTCTAGGAGAAAACCCCTACTTTTCTCGGAGAAAGTTGGCAACTTTCTATTTGAAACTTTTTGGCTTAAAAATGTAATAATTTGAAAGAAGGGTCTTGAATAGGAAATTTAGAACACTAAGAAGCCCCTCCCAACCCTCCCCGCCGGGGAGGGCTTTGCTTGCTAGCGATTTCAACATTTCTTCAAAAAAATTCTTCTGTAGGAAAATAAAGTCATAACTTTGCAGGTTGCAACATCCCTGAACGACATTTCAGAAGATGCAGGGACGGCACCCACCTATAGATGGACTCTAAAAATAGAGACAACAAATAAAGACTTATAAGACAAATTATGAAAAAGAGTTTTATGACCTTTGCAACCGCATTCTGCATTGCAATGGCGGCAGTGGTCAGCACCTCGTGTTCTGACGACGAAGGCAGCAAAAACGCCCTTGAAGAGGAGATGACGGAAACGGAACCCGTTGACGACACGCCGACGGCAGACGTGATGACGACAAAGACAGATGCCAAGGCTTTCGTGGTGGAAGGAGACTTCGGAAGTATCGGCAAGAAATTCATTTCCCGCATCACAAACCGGCAATCGAAGATTGACAGAACCACCGAACTGATTTTCCTCCCTGCCGAGAAATATGCGACACTGCCACAGGCGGAAAAGGACAGCATCACCGTTGCATTCAAATATGGAGCGAAGATTCTTGTCGACCGCCCGTCGGTATCCGAGAGAAAGTTGATTGCCCTCTCCGTTCCCGATGCTTCCGAATCCACCACTGTCCCCAATTCAAAGCCTAACGACGAGGCTGTGGAGATGTGGGGCTTCAACCATTCCTTCGATGTGTTCGGTATGGACATCCCCGTGAATGACAGCACCGATGTGTCGGCGAACAACCGTGCCGTGCTGTCCGACTACGAGGAAGGACTGTTTGCCGATGAAGCAGCAGAATGGGTGAACACCGACCAGAATGCCGTGGCGCAAGCAAGGAAGGCGGGAGCCGCCACACGCGCCGGCACCGACTTGAACGGCGTTCTTGAAGCGCAGACCGACACGTGGATTGTGTCTGTCTCAACTGACTACTTTGAGAAACTGGAAAACAAGCAGACACCCTACACCGTGTTCACCACCATCTATGCCGTGCATAAGTTCAGTACCGACACCGACTACTACCTC
>CAYXGN010000247.1:0-2116 GCA_964464505.1 uncultured Prevotella sp. | reverse complement strand
GACGAGCAGGACTTGCTCGAAATCTTGAAGTTCAACCTGGAGACCGAAGGTTACACCGTCGACACAGCCACTTCGGCAGAGGACGCGATGACTATGGACATCGCAAGTTATAACCTCCTGCTCCTCGATGTGATGATGGGCGGCATGTCGGGGTTCGCTATGGCGCGCCTTCTGAAGGAGAATCCCGCCACAAGTAGCGTCCCCGTCATCTTCCTCACAGCCCGCAACACGGAGAACGACACCGTCACGGGCTTCAACCTCGGTGCCGACGACTACATAGCCAAACCGTTCTCCATCCGCGAAGTGCTCGTAAGAATACGCGCGGTGTTGCGCCGCACGCAGACGGAAGAGGCAGGGGAGGAACCACAACTCATCACCTGGCAGGGAATAACCATCAACCTTGGCAAGAAAACGGTAAGCATTGACGGCGAGGAAGTGGCGTTCACCAAGACGGAATACGAACTCCTCCGACTCCTGCTTGAGGAGCGTGGACGCGTCTTTTCGCGTCAGGAACTCATCGAAAGGGTGTGGCCTAAGGATGTGCTCGTGCTCGACCGCACCGTAGATGTGAACATCACCCGATTGCGCAAGAAGATAGGCCGCTTCGCGAAGTGCATCGTCACACGACTCGGCTTCGGCTATTATTTCGATGCATAATCCCCCAGTCAGAACGAAGGAAAACAAGATATGAACTCCAACCGCATGAGCGTGGGCTCCCGACTCTATTTCTGTGTGCTCGCCGTCTTCATCGTCTTCGCCGTGGCTTTCATCGTCTTCCAGCAGACACGAGAGAAGCAATACAAGATAGACACGCTCAACCTGAAACTCCAAGACTACAACGCCCACCTCGAGGAGAACCTCCGCGAGGACGGCACCGTGGACGAAACGTGGCTCAACGCCTACGTCGCACGGCACACAATGCCTGACCTCCGCGTCACCATCATAACCCATGAGGGGAAGGTTGTCTATGACAACAGACTCAAGGACTATTCGAAAATGAACAACCACGCCACCCGTCCGGAAATAGCCCACGCCTTGACGCACGGCACCGGGTCGGCAGTCGACCGCAACAGCGAGACTCTCAACAAGGAGTTCTTCTACTCCGCCACCTACTTCCCCGGCGACTCCATCATCGTGCGCAGCGCTCTTCCCTACAACAACACGCTCTCGAAATCGCTCCGTGCCGACCAGCATTACATCTGGTTTGCACTCACTTCCATCATCCTTCTCACCCTCATCCTCTACCGTTTCACGCGCCGTCTGGACGGCAACATCAACCGTTTGCGCATCTTCGCAAGCCGCGCCGACCACAATGAATCGCTTGAAACGGAGGACCTCGTGCGCTTCTCCGACGACGAACTCGGCGAGATAGCGGAGCGGATAATAAAAATCTACAAACGCCTGCAGACCACACGGCAGGAGCAGGACATCCTGAAACGACAGCTCACGCAGAACATCGCCCACGAGCTGAAGACCCCCGTGGCAAGCATCCAAGGCTATCTCGAAACGATAATAGAAAACCCGCGCATCGATGAAGCCACAAAGGCGCAGTTCCTCCAACGCTGCTACGCACAGAGTCAGCGCCTCGCCTCACTCCTTCAGGACATCTCGACGCTCAACCGAATGGATGACGCGCCCGACCTCTTGGTGCTCGAGCCGATAAACATCCGTGCCGTAGTGGACAACATAATGAAGGAGACGGCACTGCAGTTGAAGGAGAAAGGCATGACAATGCGCGTCTCCCTGCCCGACAGCGTGGACATAAAGGGTAACCCAAGTCTCGTTTACAGCATCTTCCGCAACCTCACCGACAACGCCATTGCCTATGCCGGAGAGTGTACCACCATCACCCTTACGGCGAAGGACGACAACGACGCGTGGCAGTTTACGTTCAGCGACAACGGCATCGGAGTTCCCTCCGAGCACCTCCCGCGCCTCTTCGAGCGCTTCTATCGCGTGGACAAGGGTCGCAGCCGTAAAATGGGCGGCACCGGATTGGGTCTCGCCATCGTCAAGAACGCCGTCCTCCTGCACGGCGGAAAAATCTCCGTCCACAACAACATCGAGGGAGGTCTCCGCTTCGAATTCTCATTGAAGAAGTAAAGCTACAGATTAC
>CAYXGN010000246.1:0-2119 GCA_964464505.1 uncultured Prevotella sp. | reverse complement strand
TCAACATACTTGTTCCAACCAAGATTGCACAAGCTGTCGAGAGATGCTGTCACGTTGTCTCCCATTCTACTTCTGATAGTGCTGTACATAGTGTCAGCCCCGAGATTTTTATAACCGTAGGCTTTAAGAATCATGCATATACGCTTGCAGCCGTAGGACAATTCAACCGGCATGTCGAGTATCTTTCCGCTAAACTCAACAATTTCTGCATACATGTCGTGCGAAGCGAAAAGACCCAATGCTCTCAAGTAGTTGTCTATTGCATTCTCATAGTCTTTATCCATTTCATACAACTCAGCGTTGTGTATGTACGGGCGTGCGTAGTTCGGATTTATCTTGAATGCAAGTTCATAGTATTTGTGCGCCATCTTGTTGTTTTTCCCATAATACACATTCCCGAGAGTCTGGGCTATGTAATAGTCCTTAGGAAATTTGTCAAGGTAGGCTTTCAGCATCGTGACGGATTCGGAATTACGCCCGGCAATGGCAAGGCCTTCTGCATAACACATGGTGTAAGCATTATGTTCCTCTGCCATAAAGTCGAATCCCATAGACTTTGCCGAATCGCCCTTACTTACCACTTTTTCCCATTCATGGTTGTTGTAAGCCGCCACCATCTCATTGGCAACTTTCTTTTCCGGAGTCACCTCCTTTTTCCCGTTGCAAGACACAAATGTCATGACAGACATTGCAATCATCATTAGTGCAAAAATTACTTTCTTCATAATATCAAGATGTTAACTATTAATTTAATAATGTCTCAACTCATTCTTTCCGAAGTGGAACACCGACACCCACAGTGTGCTCTCATCGCCGTCGAAGAAGAACCAAGGGTTCTCCACTGGGTTCAGGTTTCTCACAATGTGCAGTTCTCGGGCTGGCGTGTTGCCCTCGGCACACATGATGGCAACCTTGTCGCCTTTCCGTGCCACGTCAATCACTATCAATGCGTGACCCATCCCCTCTATCTTCCTTGCGGGATAGACAAGCACGTCGCCCGGCTGCACCTCACTTATAGGCCGCGGCTGCGTCTCACGGCTTACGGAGAACGTGCTGCACACGCCGTAGGCCTTCTTCAGAAACATCTCCAATGCCTTGCGGGAGCTGCCACCATGATATTGCAGCGTATTGCCATTGACATCCTGGAAGCGAATCTCCGAATAGCGACCTTTACTGAACAGATATTCTGCCCTCAGGCGCATAGTCATGTCTGCACACTGCTCCGAATTGCTCAGCATGGGCAAGTCGATGACTGCCGCCGACAACCATTGATAGTGGGCTTCGCCACCGGTAAAGAGTTGCACCTTACTCCCCCGCTTCTTCAATGGCAGCTGGCGCAAGAAGTCTGCATAACTGCTCTCCACTCGCGTGTAACCCATAGGCGTAGAGATGTCGCCCACCGTCTTGGCGTTCCACGGATTGCTTGTGCGTGAAAACCACCACACCACCGCTAATGCAATGATGCCAAGGAGTAAAAACACTCCAAAAACTTTCAATACTTTTTTCATAATCTTCTTCGTATTTTCTTCTGCTTATGCAAAATTATGGATACTTATTGCCACGCAAAAGGAATTTCGTGTGGCTTGTATAAAACGGCGGGTTTAATGTATGAAAGCACTTCTTTAGTAAGAGGTGAGTTCTAAAAATTACCTCCCGTTGGTCAGTGGGTCTTCGACACTTTCATAAGATAGTGCAAACCGTAGTAGGCGCAGATCGCCGAGATGCGCCCCACAAGAAAACCTCTCCGCTCACAGGGTGCGTCTCGGCGATCCGCACCTACTACATTTTCATAAGGAAAGCTGCACCTCAGCAATCTAAGCAAGCTTTATTGCGTTCGGTTTGCACTATCTTTCATTGCCCTCATTTGCACTATCCTTCGCAAACGGCGAATTTCCTTGAGGGGCGCAAGTGCTATCCGGGTTTGAAACATAGACTTCGTGTGGTCATTGTTCTAAAATTCCCCAAATAACAGGATAACACTTTCCTACGATATGATAGTCTTTTCAAAAAATAATGCGTATCTTTGCGGTGTAACAAAGAATAACCCAAATGACTACATCCACTCAATACGACAGTTTCATCCGCAAACTGAAGGAGATATTCATGATGGACCAGGCAG
>CAYXGN010000245.1:0-2191 GCA_964464505.1 uncultured Prevotella sp. | reverse complement strand
TCTGAAACTTCGCAAACTTTAGATACTGTCTGGAACTAAGCAACGGTAGATGTCCTCGGGTGTGAATATATCATCCCGTGTGGGTTTATCGTAAGCCATTATTGCATCATCTTTGGAGCTGTGGCTTTCTGTAACAACTTCACCAGGATTCGATTTTCATATCGGCGTGGGCTCTAGCGTTGTCTGTTCAACAGTATCGGGCAATGCGAAGGCCTCAGAGAGTGGGACAGGCAACGGGTAAGTTCCCACGCTCTTTCTTTATGCCTAAGCAATATCCTATCAAATATTAATAAACTGCCTAAAAGGGAACATAGGCGCAAAAACTAACTTCAAAAAATTTAGCGTATGAAAACTCCGCTGTCTAAAAACTTTCTCCGAATGTCATTATGCCTTATGGGCTTGACTTTTTCGTGTCTTTACGTGTGTGCCACCACCGAGTTTACAATTGGCGACTTGACATATACTGTCGCCGATGAAACTTCATGCTTTGTTTCAGACTGTCAAAGCAAAGCAACTTATGTCACAGTTCCATCAGAAGTGATATACGAAGGTACGGCTTACTCTGTTACAAGCATTGGCGAGCGTGCATTCTCCAGTTGTAGTAGATTGGTGAGTGTCACAATCCCCAATTCTGTTGCAAGCATTGGCGAGAGCGCGTTCCGTGGTTGTAGCAGCCTGGCAAGCGTAACAATACCCAATTCTGTTACAAGCATTGGCAAGTGGGCGTTCCAAGAATGTAGCAGTCTAGCGAGCGTCACAATCCCAAATGCTGTTACAAGCATTGAGTATAGGTCTTTCTATGGTTGTAGCAGTTTGACAAGTGTCACAATCCCCAATTCTGTTACAAGCATTGGTGAGCTTGCGTTTGCATATTGTAGCAGTCTGGCAAGCGTAACAATCCCCAATTCTGTCACCGTTATTGGAGAAGAGGCGTTCAAAGATACCGATATTGCCAAGGCCATTTGGCTGACGAACACTCCACCAAGTGGATATAATGATGTAGGGGCAGAAATAAATTATGTAGCCAATGACAGTTATTCATTCATTTCAGGAAAGACATTGACATACCCATATCTTATTTCCTTGTTTGAGGTAGATGGGGTAAAGTATGTGCCAGTCAGTCCTTCGGAGCGCACATGCGATGCAATTGATTGTGCATACGATGAAACGGCGATAAATGTCAACATTGGTAAGGCAGTGAGTTACAAAGGCATTGAGATGAAAGTGCAAGACATTCGCCCACATTGTTTCCATAACAACAAGTTTGTCAAGAATGCGAAAATTGACAATGACGTTTGCAACATTGGCGAGAGCACATTTTACGGATGTGAGAACTTGCAAGAAATCTTAATTCCCAATTCTGTGAAAAGCATTGAGGCCTGCGCTTTCTATGGTTGCAGCAGTCTTGCTACTGTCACGATTGGTACAGGAGTGACGGCAATAGGAGACGATGCTTTTGGCGATTGTTCTTCTCTCGCAAGCATTGTCATCCCCCAAAATGTGACGGAGATAGGCAACAGAGTGTTTAGAGAATGCTCTTCTTTGGCAGATGTGAATATCGCAAACCGTGACACGGAACTGACATTGGGGAAGTCTGTTTTTGCGAGTGCCTCCCTAAAGAATGTTTATATTGGCGGCAACATTGCTTATCCTACTTCAAGCAGTGATGGATATTCGCCGTTCTTTGGCAACACGACATTGCAAACCGTAACAATCACTGATAAAGAGACCGAAATAACAGAGAAGGAGTTCTATGGTTGTACCGGTTTGAAAGAGGTGTCCATTGGTGATGGCGTAGAAAAGATTGGCAACTACGCCTTCTCCGGTTGCTCGGCATTGGAGATTTTCTCCTTCGGCACGAGCCTGAAGTCCATCGGCGATGAGGCTTTCTCCGACTGCACCGCTCTTACTAAACTCACAGCCAATGCACAAGTTCCTCCCACCTGTGGCAACCAAGCCCTTGACGACATTGACAAATGGTGCAAGATTTATGTGCCCGAAGGGCAGATAGATGCCTATAAGGCTGCTTCACAATGGAAGGAGTTCTTCTTCATAGAGACAGGCGTTGGCGGTGTAAGCGTGGATGGCGATGCAACGGAAGTGGCACGATATAATCTTAACGGCACACGCATGACGGCACCGCAGCGAGGAATAAATGTTGTCCGCATGAGTGACGGAAGCACGAAGAAGG
>CAYXGN010000244.1:0-2199 GCA_964464505.1 uncultured Prevotella sp. | reverse complement strand
TTCGAGGATTTTTCAACTATACGTTACCCACACGATTCAACATAGACCCAAAAAAGAATGCTGTCGGAAGCAAGGACTACGTCGGACCATTTGGCGCCCCCGGCCTAGCTCCGTCTCTTGGGCTTATTGAACTGCTTCACGACAACATTCTTATTCGATTGCAAAATTAAAGAATTCGATGGATTCCCACAAATAATATCTTGTTTAAATTGGTTTATATGCAGCTGTTGCGTTTAGTGTCTTGCATGCTTCGTAAGCAAGCGAGCTTACGTGCTTGTTGATAGTTGACGAAAAATACATGTGTGTGGCTGTTGTGATTGCAAATGCTGAACTTCAACGATTATATGTACATGAACCATACATAACAAAAAATCTCCAAGGGGTTGCTGTATCTAACCCGATCCGTGGAAGCAAAGTTTCGTTACCACAACCCTCTGGAGAGATTGCAAAGTGTTACATAAATTTCTATTAGACAAACAAAACGAAAGGAATAATGTGAAAGCACCGAAAATTTGTCACGCAGAAGTTTGCCCGCTATTCGATTCTTTCCATACGCTTTCTTTTTCTGCAAAGCTACCTTATTTCTTTGTAATCCAAGCCATGTAGTAGGTGCGGATCGCCGAGACGCACCCATAGGAGGGCGTGCCTCGGAGATGCACGCCCTCCTATCATCCTTGAGCGACAATCGTGTTGTTCAAGTGACAACTTTTTGTGCTGTACATCGGCATTTTGTTAATCATAACTAATAAAACTGATTTCTTGCCAGTTTTTGTTTGGTATGATTAATAAAAACACTATCTTTGCCGAAGGTTTTAAGTGTAACTAATAAAAGTAGCGTATGTTGAAAATCATCAACCGTCCCAGTTATACCGAGCGAATTGCTCCTTTCATTGGCAAAAACATAATAAAGGTGCTTACAGGCCAACGCCGTGTAGGCAAAAGTTGCATTCTGCGACAGATACAAATGCACATTGGGCAGACGCATCGCGATTGCAACATCGTCTACATAAACAAGGAGTTGGAGGAGTTCTCCTTCATCCGCAATCATGATGACCTGTCGGCTTATGTGTCAGAGCATTTGAAGGAAGGCAAAGACAACTATCTCTTTATAGACGAAGTGCAGGACATACAGGGTTTTGAGAATACTTTGCGGAGCTTGCAGGCGCAGGATGCCTGCGACATTTTCATAACTGGAAGCAATGCCACCATGCTTTCCAGTGAGTTGTCCACCTACCTCTCGGGCAGATACGTTGAGTTTCATGTTCACAGTTTGACTTATAAAGAGTTTTTGGAATTTCACAAGGTTAGTGCTTCCACGCAATCTCTTCGCAATTATTTGACTTTCGGCGGTTTGCCCTATTTGCCCAATCTCCCGTTGGAACAGGACATCGCGTTTGAGTATCTCCGCAATGTCTATTCCACCATTATTCTAAAAGATGTGGTAAAGCGTGAAAACATCAGAAACGTAGACTTTCTGGAAACCTTGGCTGTCTATGCTGCCGACAATGTCGGTAATCTCTTCTCTGCCAACAATATCAGCCGTTATCTCAAGTCGCAGCATGTCAACATCTCCGCCCTGCAAGTAATCAACTATCTTAAAGCCTTGCAGAATGCTTATCTCATCAATAAAGTAAAGCGCATTGATGTGAACGGACTGCAAACCTTTGAGATTGGCGAAAAGTATTATTTTGAAGACCTTGGCTTGCGCAATTGCCATTTCGGATTCTCAATGCAGAACGACATCCACAAGTTGATGGAGAACGCCATCTTTCTGCATCTCTCATGCCAACGCTATGAGGTTTTCACGGGTCAGCAGACAGGCGGAAAGGAAATCGATTTTGTAGGGCGTAAGGGTGACGAAGTAATTTACATACAGTCCGCTTATCTCCTTGCCGACGAGAAGACGAAAGAAAGGGAGTTTGGAAATCTTATGGCTGTCCATAACAATTATCCAAAATATGTTGTCAGTCTTGATGAATGGACGAGCGGCAGCAGTATCAATGGAATAAAACACTTACACCTTGGAGAATTTCTGATGATGTAGTGACACGGATGCCTCCCACCGTAAAGAATAATATAAAATGAAAGATTACGTTTTGTTAGGCAGCCGTAGTAGGCTTTAGATGCATTTCTCCTCCCTTTTAGGGGAGGTCGGGAGAGGCTTAGATGCGCCCCTCAAGAAAGCCAATTTTTAGAACC
>CAYXGN010000243.1:0-2201 GCA_964464505.1 uncultured Prevotella sp. | reverse complement strand
CACGGAAGGACCAAAGATGTCGCAGTCCAACAGTCCCACCTTATAGCCCAACCGCGCCAGCGCTATGGCGAGATTGGCTGCCACAGTACTCTTCCCCACTCCGCCTTTTCCAGAACTTACGGCGATGATGTTCTTCACATCGGGCAGCAGTTTTCCCACCTCGGGACGCGGCTTCGAGGTGAATTCGGTGCAGATAGTCACTTCCGCATCGGGTGAAACATGGTAGTGGATGGCGGCATCCGCTGCTTTCAGCGTCGACTTCAAGAACGGGTCGGTGTCACGGGGGAATATGAGTGTGAACTTAACCTTCATTCCGTCGATGCGGATATCGTCGGCAAGCATGTTGCTTTCTATGAGGTTTTTCTTCGTACCGGCGTAGGTCACCGTTGCGAGAGCGTCGGTGATGAGTTTGGGATATAGTGTCATTGTGGTGTATTTTTCTTATGGTGGGTTCTAAAAATTGGCTTTACCATATTACGAGGCTATTTTCGAGGGCAATTTGTCTGCGAGAGAAGGAGTATAGCGGGCTATACGACTGAACGAACAGGCGAATTGAACCGAAAAGAGACCGTAAGATGGTAAAACGTAAAATCCATTTTTTTTTTCTGTTATTACGGTGGGAATTTTTAGAACCCACCCTATTTACTTGTCTCCAAACCGCTGCGTTTGGGACGTTTGTAACTGCGGTAGTCGTCGAGAGGGATTTCTATGTCGGGTTCTTCGAGTTCCACGGCGTGCGGAAGGGAGAACTTCATATACTTGATGTTGAGTCCGCGCTCTATCCATTGACTCTCATAATAGGTCTGAATGCCCAGTATCTCAGTTGTCTGCGGGTCGAGTCCGTCAGTGTGATAAAGGTCCTCGGTGCGGAAAAGAAGGGGTAAACGGTTACGGCTGACCATATAGGTGGTGTAGGTAAAAAGGAAGTTGGAGTCGGTTTTCAGGTGAATGGTGCCTCCATCTTCAAGGAAACGGCGATAGCGGTTGAGGAAGAACGTACTCGAAAGGCGTTTGCGCGGGTTCTTCATCTGGGGGTCGCTGAAGGTGAGCCATATCTCCTGCACCTCATCGGCAGTGAAGAAACGGTCGATTATTTCGATGTTTGTGCGCAGGAAAGCCACATTCTTGAGTCCCTCACTGAGGGCTTGTGTCGCCCCTGTCCACATGCGTGCGCCCTTGATGTCCACTCCGATGAAATTGACATCGGGGAACATCCGAGCCAAACCCACGGTGTATTCGCCGCGCCCGCAACCCAGTTCCAGCACGATGGGGTTGTCGTTATGGAAATAGTTCTTGCGCCAATTGCCCTTCATCGCAAACGGCACGTTGTCGACAATGGAATAGGGATATTGGAAAACATTTTCATAACGCTCCATGTCGGCGAACTTCGCCAATTTTCCTTTACTCATGTTTTCGGTTGTTGTTTCGTTTCACAAAGTTACTGCAAAATAAATGCTCCCACAAATTTATGAACTACAGATTACAAATTTCAACTATAACACCTCCTACAGAGGGCACAGAAAAAGATGGTGCAAACCGTAGTAGGCGCAGAGGCTTTTCCCCTCCCCTTAGGGGGAGGATGGGTGGGGCTTAGATGCGCCCCTCAAGGAAAGAAACAGCCCGACAATGGCATCCCTCACGAGTGAAGAATGCCCTTGCCGGGCTGTCCACTTATCTATGAACAGTAGTTTCTTGCTTTCTTATCAGATTGCCACTTTGGCGGTGGTTGCCTGTGCATTGCAGACAACGGTCACAACATAGGCTCCTGAAGGCAACTCTATCTTTGCCTTGTTGTTGGTGGTTGTGAGTCCGTTCACCACACGACCGTCGATGTCACTGACGATGATGCGCTTGTTAAGACCGTCGGTCTCGGGCATCTCCACTTTCACACAGCCTTTGCAGGGAGCGATGGTAAAGCCCTTGGCAGACAACGGCGAAGAGATGGCAGCACTCTTGTTCTTCTCTGCCAGGCGGAAAACGCGGGTGGCATGAGTGTTCACGTCTACCTCAAACTTACCCACTGCGTCAGCCAAGTCGCTGTGGCTCCAAAGGTCGCGCACTGTATAAGTCTTCTCAACATCGAGTGCCGGAATCTTCGAGAAGTCGAAAGTGGCAGTCTTGGAAGATGAAGACATATTGGTGACAGAGAGGGCTATGTCGCCGTTCTCGCAGTCCTTGGCGAAGATAACGAGGTCGTTGTC
>CAYXGN010000242.1:0-2227 GCA_964464505.1 uncultured Prevotella sp. | reverse complement strand
CCTCGTTCGAGATTCTGGTGCTCTTCCAGAAACTGCATGCCGCCGGACGTACCATCATCTTTGTGACCCACAACCCCGACATCGCCAACTACTCCTCACGCAACATCATGCTGCGCGACGGCCACATTATTAGCGACGAATACAACAATAACATCCTCTCGGCTGCCGACGGACTTGCGGCATTGCCGAAAAATTCGGACGAATAAGGTGGGTTCTAAAAATTCCCACCGTAAATAAAAAAATTAAAATGAAAGATTACGTTTTGCCAGGCAATCGTAGTAGGCGCAGATCGCCGAGATGCGCCCCTCAAGAAAACCTCTCCGCTCACAAGGGTGCGTCTCGGCGATCCGCACCTACTACATTTCCGCAATCTGACAAAGCCAATTTATAGAACCCACCATAAATGAACTACAGCAACTTATTCAAAATAGCCATCCGCGCCATTGCCGCCAACAAGATGCGCTCATTCCTCACGGCACTGGGCATCATCATCGGTGTGGCATCGGTAATCACGATGCTTGCCATAGGCCAGGGCTCCAAGAAAAGCATTCAAGCCAACATCGCGGAGATGGGCTCCAACATGATAATGATAAGTCCGGGAGCAGACAGAGGTCCCGGCGGCGTGCGCCAGGATGCCTCCTCCATGGAGACACTGAAACTCTCCGACTACAATTCCATCAAGGACGAGTGTAACTTCATCAGCGGAATAAGTCCCACGGTGAACAGCAGCGGACAGTGGATTTACGGCAACAACAACACGCCGTCGAGCATCTATGGCGTGAACCAGGACTATCTTGAGATTCGCCAACTCTCTGTCGACGAGGGAGAGATGTTCACCGACAGCGACATCAAGTCGAGTGCCAAGGTCTGCATCCTCGGTCAGACCGTCGTCGACAACCTGTTCCCCGACGGGTCAAGTCCTGTGGGTAAGGTGGTGCGCTTCAACTCCATCCCCTTCCGCGTCATCGGAGTGCTGAAGAAGAAAGGCTACAACTCCATGGGTATGGACCAGGACGACCTCGTCCTCGCGCCCTACTCCACTGTGATGAAGCGCATCCTCGCACAGACCTATCTCGGCGGCATCACCTGCTCTGCCATCACCGAAGACCTCACCGACAAGGCGATAGAAGAGATAACGACGGTGTTGCGCCGCAACCACAAGCTCAAGGATGCCACAGACACCCAGGAGGCTGACGATGACGACTTCAACATCCGTTCGCAGGAGGAGCTGTCGAGTATGATGAACTCCACCACTGACATGATGACAATCCTTTTGGGTTGTGTGGCAGGCATCTCCCTCATCGTTGGCGGTATCGGAATTATGAACATCATGTACGTCAGCGTAACGGAGCGTACACGCGAGATAGGCCTTCGCATGAGTGTCGGAGCGCGTGGCATAGACATCCTCAACCAGTTTCTCATCGAAGCCATCCTCCTCAGCATCACCGGCGGACTCATCGGCGTGGCATTGGGCGTGGGAGCCTCCTACGCCGTGAAAGCCATCGCCCACTGGCCCATCTACATACAGCCGTGGAGCATCATCATGAGCTTCGCCGTCTGCACCTTCACTGGTGTCTTCTTCGGCTGGTACCCCGCCAAGAAAGCCGCACAGCTCGACCCGATAGAGGCAATAAGGTACGAGTAAGAAAAGCCCCTCCCAACCCTCCCCACCGGGGAGGGCTTTTTTGTTTGTAGAGGTAACCGTAGTAGGCGCGGATCGCCGAGACGCGCCCCGCAAGCAAGATTAGGAATTCGAACGTCCTCGCTCAACAACAAGCAAAACGTAGTAGGCGCGTATCTCCGAGACGCGCCCCGCAAGCAAAATTAGGAGGTCGAGCGTCCTCGCTCGACAACACCAAACACGAGAGATTTTGTTATCAAGAATTATAGAATTTAAGACAGCTTCGCAGAATAATAGATTAATGAGAGATTAATGGATGATTAACGGAGATTCGCTCGGCTTTGCCGCTTGCCAGAGCAAGAATGTTCAAGAATCTGTATCCAAGTGTTATTTGTGGGGCGCGTCTCGGCGATCCGCCCCTACTACATTTTGCCACGCTATTAGCGAAGCCCTCCCCGGCGGGGAGGGTTGGGTGGGGCTAATTTCCCTTCTTTTTAGTTAAAAACCTTTAAATATATATATATATGTAAATGAGTACTTTTGCACAAAAACAAAACTGTTTTATGCGAAATTGCTAATATTTATAAACCAACAAAACAAATAAAG
>CAYXGN010000241.1:0-2252 GCA_964464505.1 uncultured Prevotella sp. | reverse complement strand
CGTTCTCATTGATTATGCTTTTCTGCAAAATTACGGAAAAATACGTTCCCCACAGTCATCATTTTTAGGTATTTGCGGCAAAAGGCGTGAAGCAGACCGTCGTATGTCGGGAAATATATGTACTTTTGTAATTGAAAATCAATGACAAGATGCATTTATCCGAACTGAAAACCGGCGAACGCGGCGTAATCGTGAAGGTCAAGGGACACGGCGGTTTCCGCAAGCGCATCGTCGAGATGGGTTTTGTAAAGGGAAAAGTTGTCGATGTGTTGCAGAATGCGCCTTTGCAAGACCCTGTGAAATATAAAATCATGGGTTACGAGGTGTCGCTCCGCCGCTCGGAAGCAGGGATGATTGACGTCATCTCCACAGAGGAGGCGAAGGAGATGCAGACCGACACTCATGCCGGTGCCAAGGTGACTATCTGCGACGACTATGAAGAGCCGATGCTTACCGACAAGCAGTTGCACGACGCCGCCATGAAGAAACGCCGCACTATCAACGTCGCCCTCGTGGGTAACCCCAACTGCGGCAAGACATCGCTTTTCAACTTCGCATCGGGAGCACACGAGCGCGTGGGCAACTACTCCGGGGTGACAGTAGACGCAAAGATAGGCCATGCCACCTTTGAGGGCTACGAATTCAACATCGTCGACCTGCCCGGCACCTATTCGCTGTCGGCTTACTCTCCCGAAGAGCTCTATGTGCGCAAGCAGATAATAGAGAGTACGCCGGATATCATCATCAATGTCATCGATGCAAGCAACCTGGAGCGCAACCTTTACCTCACGACACAACTCATAGACATGCACCTCCGCATGGTGTGTGCCCTCAATATGTTCGACGAGACGGAGAAGCGCGGCGACAATGTGGACTACGCCAAACTCGGTACGCTGCTCGGCGTGCCGATGATACCAACGACATTCACCACGGGGCGCGGCGTGGAACTCCTCTTCCACATCATCATCAACCTCTATGAAGGCATCGACTTCATAGACAACAAAGGCAACCTCGACCCCGAGGTGGCTGAGGACATAAGGCAGTGGCACGAGCAGTATCGCAATGTAGACCTCGGCGAGCACGAAGAAGACTTCGCCAACGGACTGAAGCCCCGCAAGAACGTGTTCCGACACATACACATCAACCACGGTCCCTATATAGAGGAAGGCATCACGAAGATACAGGACGAACTCAAGAAGGCGCAGGAACTGCGCCACCGCTACTCCACCCGTTTCCTTGCAATAAAACTCATGGAGAACGACAAGGACGTGGAGGCGATGCTCCGCCAGACTATAAGCAATGCCGACAAGGTGCTGGAGGAGAGGGACAAGGCAGTGGCAGATGTGAAGGAATACACCCACGAAGACAGCGAGACAGCCATCATGGATGCCAAATACGGCTTTATTCACGGTGCGCTGCAGGAGGCGGGCTACGCCACAGGCACGAAGAAGGACACCTATCAGGTGACTCACTTCATCGACAACATCATTACCAACCGCTACATAGGTTTTCCGTTCTTCGTCCTTCTCATCTGGATAATGTTTGAAGCCACCTTCTCCTTGGGACAGTATCCTATGGACTGGATAGAGAGTGGCGTGGAATGGCTCGGCGACCTCTTTGCCCTGCACTTGCCCGACGGTCCCATCAAGGACATGCTCATCGACGGTGTTATAGGTGGCGTGGGAGCAGTGATAGTGTTCCTGCCGCAGATACTCATACTTTATTTCTTCATCTCGTTTATGGAGGACAGCGGCTACATGGCGCGCGCTGCCTTCATTATGGACAAACTGATGCACAAGATGGGTCTGCACGGTAAGTCGTTCATCCCTCTCATCATGGGTTTCGGCTGCAACGTGCCTGCCATAATGGCGACACGGACGATAGAGAGCCGGCGCAGCCGACTCATCACAATGATGATACTCCCCATGATGAGTTGCTCGGCACGCTTCCCCATTTACATTATGATAATAGGAACGATGTTCGCGCAGCAATATCGCTCGTGTATCATGATGTCGCTCTACCTCGTGGGCATCGTCATGGCAGTGATATTAAGCCGACTGTTCAGCAGATACCTCTTCAAGGGCGAGGACACTCCGTTTGTGATGGAACTCCCTCCCTACCGCTTCCCCACGGCGAAGGCAATAGGCAGACACACTTGGGAGAAGGGAAAGCAATACCTGAAGAAGATGGGAGGCATCATCCTCGTGGCGAGCATCATCGTCTGGGCATTGGGCTACTTCCCCCACCATGAA
>CAYXGN010000240.1:0-2292 GCA_964464505.1 uncultured Prevotella sp. | reverse complement strand
ACCGCTCGTCGGCAGGCGAGAGTATGCCTGCTCATGCCCTCTTCCTCGAGGACATTAAATATTAATTTTATTATGTGGCTGTTGTTGGCTTTCCTCTATTTTGGAAGCCGTTAGACATTTTTGTGGCTATACGCATTATTGTTTCAAATAAAAATACCTAACTTTGTAGCGCAAACGACGTAATGCTTCTTGGCTTTTGCGTTCACATTATTATATTTTATGGCACATAACATACTACGAGGATTGGGTATCGCCCTCATCACGCCATTCACCCAGGACGGTGAAGTGGACTACAAGGCTCTTGCGCGACTTGTTGAATATCAGATTCAGAACGGAGCCGACTTTCTCTGCATCTTGGCGACGACGGGAGAGACTCCCTGTCTGTCGCGAGAGGAGAAGGAAAAGATAAAGAATCTTGTCGTCGAAATCAACAAGGGTCGCCTCCCCATCCTTATGGGATGCGGCGGCAACAACACCAAAGCCGTGATAGAGGAGGTGCAGTCTACCGATTGGAGCGGCATCTCCGCCATCCTCAGCGTTTGTCCCTATTACAACAAACCCTCGCAGGAAGGACTCTATCAGCACTTCAAGGCGATTGCCAATGCGAGTCCGCTGCCCATCGTCTTATATAATGTCCCCGGCAGGACGGGCGTCAATCTCAAGCCTGAGACGACAGTGCGCCTTGCCAACGACGTTGCCAACATCGTGGCGATAAAGGAGGCAAGCGGCAACCTTGAGCAGGTGGACGAGATAATAAAGAACAAGCCCGAAGGCTTCGATGTCATCAGTGGCGACGACGCCCTCACCTTCTCCATGGTGGCGAGTGGTGCGGCAGGAGTCATCTCCGTCATCGGCAACGCCCTGCCAAAGGAATTCTCGCGAATGATACGCCTTGAGTTCAAAGGCGAGTATGAGGCCGCCCGAAACATCCACCATAAGTTTACCGAACTCTATAAGCTGCTCTTTGTCGACGGCAACCCCGCCGGCGTGAAGGCGTTGCTTCACGAGATGGGCTTCATAGAGAATGTCCTGCGCCTTCCCCTCGTCCCGACACGCATCACCACACTGCAGAAAATGAGCGAGATACTCAAAACGCTGAAGATATAGTAGATAAGGAAGGGCAATTTGTAGTAGGCGCGGATGCTTTTCTCCTCCCTTTTAGGGGAGGTCGGGAGAGGCTTAGACGCGCCCTTCGCAAAAAAGAAGGCAAACTCGCCTAGGCAGTTGCCTATTACACTATGGGTAAAAGAATAGCCTTTTGGGGAATCCTCGCCATTGGCGTGGCTTCCTTATTTTTATTGAATGTCTTGTCGGGAGCCGTTGACATCCCGGTTCGACAGGCTCTCGCCACACTCATAGGCAGCGACAGCGGCGTGGACGACAGCACGCGTTTCATCATCCTCAACCTCCGTTTGCCGCAGACCGTCACGGCACTCTTGTGCGGCAGTGCCCTCGCCGTCTGCGGACTGATGCTCCAGACCGTCTTCCATAACCCCCTTGCCGACAGTTCGCTCCTCGGCATAAGCAGTGGGGCAGGGCTTGGCGTGGCTCTCGTGGTGCTGTTCCTCGGGGGAGGCATCGCCCTCGGCACACTGAGCATCGAGGGTTATGTCGCCGTACTCGTTGCGGCTTTCGTCGGGGCTTTCGCCATGGCATTCTTTATGTATCTCCTTTCCACGGTCATCCGAAGCAGTTCCGCATTGCTCATCGCAGGCATCATCTTCGGTTATGTGGCTTCTTCCGTCATCGCCCTGCTCAATTTCTTCTCGTCGGATGACGGTATCCGTGCCTTTATGTCGTGGGGCTTGGGCTCGTTTTCTAATGTCTCCGTCGCGCGCCTCCCCATTTTTTGTCTCGTGACGGTTGTCGGTCTCGTGGCTTCCGTCTTTATGGTGAAGCCGCTCAATGTTCTTGTCCTTGGCGAGCAGTATGCCGAGAACCTCGGCGTGCGGACGGTGACGTTGCGCAACCGTGTCCTTGTTGTCACGGGTCTCCTCACTGCTGTCACGACAGCCTTCTGCGGCCCCGTGTCGTTCCTCGGCCTCGCCGTTCCCCACATTTCTCGGCTGCTGTTGCGCTCCGATGACTACAGGCTGCTACTGCCTGCCACCATGCTTCTCGGTGCTCTCGTGGCTCTGCTGTGCCACTTCTTCTGCCTGTCGCCCTGGGGCGGCATGGTAATCCCCGTCAATGTCGTCACCCCATTGGTCGGTGCCCCCGTCATCGTCTACGTAATGATGCGCAAGCAGTAGGCGCGCCTTTATTATTTCTTTAATACAAAACAGATTGCAA
>CAYXGN010000239.1:0-2315 GCA_964464505.1 uncultured Prevotella sp. | reverse complement strand
AAACCTGGCAGGGTCGAAGCCGCCTTTCCTCTGCGCTGTCGTGCAGAGGGAAAAGGCCGAGAAGAACATTATGAAAAGAAAAAATCGTTTCATGGCTTAATTATTGGAAACCAACGCATAAATGTCTTCGTTGTCGAGCATGGTGTAGTCGGCAACACATTCCATAGAACTCTCGTTTACATATTCGTGTGCCGGGGAATGGCTCGCGACGACAGCCCTCTTCGACTCTTTTGAGAGGAAGAACTCAGCTGCTCCCAAAACCATAAAGCACACGCAGGCGGCAGCGGCAATGGCAGCACGATGGCGGTGCCACGGAGAGACGGCAGCCACGGAATGGTCTTCGCAAGGCAAGTTGGCGGAGAGGCGTTGGGGCAAGGTCTCGAAATAGTCGGAAGGAAGCGTAAAGGGAGGCTCCTTTCCACATTTCTCAATTATATACAATTCATCAGATCCCATAGTTTTGTTGCTTCTTTATTGTTTGACAATATTTTAAGAGAAAGGTTTATTCTGCGTGTTTCAAATATTCGGAGATTTTCCCCACGGCGATGTGATAGCTTGCCTTCAACGCCCCTTCCGACGTGCCAAGGAGTTTGCTCATCTCGGAATATTTCATCTCGTCATAATAGCGGAGGTTGAAGACAGTGCGCTGCACGTCGGGGAGTCGGGCTATCGCTTCCTGCAACAGAGCCTGCGCCCTGTCGCCATCGAAGTAGGGGTCTGCCAAAAGACTGTTCGCCACCGACACGTTGCTGTCGGCATTGACCTCTTGGCAACGCTTCTGGCGACGGAGAAACTCGAGAGACTCGTTGATGGCGATGCGATAGAGCCATGTGGAGACCTTCGACCTGTTCTGAAAGCTGTCAAAGTGTGACCATGCCTTGGCGAAGACATTCTGCAGCACGTCGTCGGCATCGTCGTGGTTGAGCACCATCCGGCGTATCTTCCAATACAGCGTCTCACCGTATTGGCGGACAATCATAGAGAACTCTTCCCTTTTGTCTGTCTTCGCCTTGAACATGCCTCAACAATTATAGCAGTTTCCTTATGCCGTCGAGCACCACTTTGTCGTAGCCGTAGATATCTGGAAACTCTACCAGGCGGCCGTGGCTGTCGGGATATAAGGTGTAATAAGCGATGAAGACAGGCACGCTGTCCGCCTTTCGTGAAACGCCCATCTGCGTGACCCACAAGGGGCGGCCGAGGTTTCGGTAATAGGTCTGTGCAAAGTCATCGGGAGCCGACCGTTCCCTGTCGGCAAGCACCATGCCCTGCAAGTGCTTGTCGAAAGCAGCCTCGTCGATGGTAAGAGCGGGGTCAAGGAGGTTTGAGAAGGAGCTGAATGAAACAGAGATGTTCTTTTGCTTCTCGTTACACGAAACAAAAGAACATCCCAGAACTATGAAGAGAAAAACCTGTTTTGTCTGCACCGGCGTCACTTGCTTATGACAATCTTGCGGACCACCTTGCCCACCTGCACTATATAGCAGCCCTTGGGGAGGTTGAAGTCGTAACGCCTGTCGTTGCCGTCCACCTTCACCTTCGCTATGCAGTCGCCGGTAATCTTATAAACAGTCATTGTCATCCCGTTGCCACCAGTGACATGGATGGCCGACTCCACAACGGAAATCGTCACCGACTGAAGGTCGGTGTCTATCAATTCTATCTCTGTGCGGGCACTGGCACTGACAGCGGCAGAGCCCAACATCAGCACCGAAAACAACATTGAAAGTATAAATTTTGCCATAATTCAAGTTTTTATATACGCAAAACTACAATTTTCCGCCCACATAACAACACTTTCCCCCTCGCAAAAGCATAATATTAACACGAATTAACGCCAAGAGAGTAATAATGAACTCTGCTAAATATAAAATTGTGTAAATAACACTTACTTAGCCTTTGCGTCACATTATTCGTATTTCTACTATCAGCGCAGTGTAACCTTTTGAAAATCAAGACCGTGACACTTTGTTATCTTTTCATTCAAAATTGTGACACTTTTTCGCGCTTTTTGAAAAAAAGTCCGCTTTGAAGTCCAAAATCCGACAAGCAGAACCAAAAAGCAACAGTTCTTAACACAGCAGGGTTTTATTTCACATCTATTAAGCAAAAATCAAGAAAAAGCAAGGCTTTTGCATCTGTCTGGTTATCAATGCGTTATAACACGTGCCTTTTTTCGTCGAGATAACTGGCATTTATCTATGGGATAACTGGCATTTATCCATGAGATATCTGGCACTTATCTATGGGATAAATGCCAGATATCTTTTTGAAATCATATAGCTTAAAAATGTTACAAAATGATAGCGGTGTTT
>CAYXGN010000238.1:0-2317 GCA_964464505.1 uncultured Prevotella sp. | reverse complement strand
ACTCTCGAAGTCGGTGAAGTGTATCGGTTTGTTCAGTCCCATTTGGATTGGGCCTATTATCTCTGCGTCGGAATCGAGAGCCTGCAACAGCTTGTAGCTGCCGTTGGCACTACTCATATTGGGGAAGACGAGGGTATTCACGTCAAGACCTTTCAGTCGTGTGAACGGATACTTGTCGTCGCGGAGTTCCTTGTTGAGGGCGAAGTTCACCTGCATTTCTCCGTCTATTGCCAAGTCGGGATAAGCCTTTTGCAGTTCCTCCACGGCGTTGTGTACCTTGAGAGGACTGCCAAACTCATCGGTGCCGAAGTTGGAGTAGCTTATCATCGCTATGTGCGGCTCGTCGTTGAAGAAGCGGACGGTGTTTGCCGACAGTTTGGCGATGTCCACGAGCACGTTCTCGTCGGGGTGGCGGTTGATGAGCGTGTCGGCGATGTAGAACACTCCTTTCTTGGTGTTGAGGATGTGCATCGTGGCAAACGTCTTGTATTCCGGGCGGATACCGATGACCTCTTTTGCCACCTTGATGGTGTTGGAGTATTTCGTGTATAGACCGGTGATGAAGGCATCGGCTTCGCCTGTCTCCACCATCATCATACCGAAATAGTTGCGCTCATACATCTTGTCGTAGGCTTCCTCGAAGGTGTAACCCTGGCGTGCGCGCTTCTTGGCGAGGTGTTTGGCGTAGGTGGCGCGCCGTCCCTGTTCCTGGTCGGCACGCATGTCCACAATCTCTATTCCCTCGAGATTGAGTTTCAGGCGTTGTGCCATTCGCTGCAGACGGTCGGGGTTGCCGAGGAGGATAGGGTAGCAGATTCCTTCCATTTTCGCCTGCACGGCGGCTTTCATCATTGTAGGGTGACCTCCTTCTGCAAAGACCACGCGCTGCGGGTGCATGCGGGCTGTGTCGTGGAGGTTGCGCGTGAGCTTTGTCTCCTGGCCGAGGAGTTCCATCAGACCCTTCTTGTAGGCATCCCAGTCGGTGATGGTGCGGCGTGCCACGCCACTCTCTATTGCTGCCTTTGCCACTGCCGAGCTCACCTCGGTGATGAGTCGCGGGTCTACGGGTTTCGGGATGAAGTATTTCGGACCGAAGGTAAGGTCGTTCACATGGTACACCTGGTTCACCACATCGGGCACGGGTTGCTTGGCGAGTTCCGCTATGGCGTGCACGGCGGCGAGCTTCATCTCTTCGTTGATGGCTTTGGCGTGCACGTCGAGGGCTCCGCGGAAGATGTAGGGGAAGCCTATGACATTGTTTATCTGGTTGGGGTAGTCGCTCCGTCCTGTCGACATCAGCACATCGGGGCGACTCGCCATGGCATCCTCATAGCTTATCTCCGGCACGGGGTTCGCCAAGGCGAAGACGATGGGGTTGGCAGCCATGGAGCGCACCATGTCCTGCGTCAGCACGTTGCCCTTCGACAATCCCACGAACACATCGGCACCCTTCACTGCCTCGGCGAGAGAGTGTACGTCGCGGCGGTCTGTGGCAAAGAGGCGTTTCTGCGGGTTGAGGTTGTCCCTGTCGGAGGTTATGACACCTTTGGAGTCGAGCATCACGATGTTCTCCTTCTTCGCTCCCAGTGCCACATAGAGTTTTGTGCAACTGATGGCAGCGGCACCGGCACCGTTGACTACAATCTTCACCTCGCCGATGTTCTTGCCTGCCACCTCAAGGGCGTTCTTCAGTCCGGCAGCCGAGATGATGGCAGTGCCGTGCTGGTCGTCGTGCATCACAGGGATGTCGAGGGTCTTCTTCAGACGCTCCTCTATGTAGAAGCACTCCGGGGCTTTAATGTCCTCGAGGTTTATTCCGCCAAAGGTGGGGGCAATCTTCTCCACTGCCTCACAAAACTTCTCCGGGTCTTTCTCTGCCACTTCGATATCAAAGACATCAATGCCACCGTATATTTTGAAAAGCAGTCCCTTTCCCTCCATGACAGGCTTGCCGCTCATCGCGCCGATGTCGCCAAGACCGAGCACGGCGGTGCCGTTGCTTATCACGGCAACGAGGTTGCCTTTGTCGGTGTATTTATACACATCGTCAGGGTTCTCCTGAATCTCAAGGCAGGGGAATGCGACGCCAGGCGAATAAGCCAGACTCAAGTCGGTTTGAGTCTGATAAGGCTTTGTCGGCTTTACTTCTATCTTTCCCGGGCGACCGCTCTTGTGATACTCCAGAGCGTTTTCTTTTGTGATTTTAACCATAATATGTTTTCTTTCTTTTTATTGCTGAGTGTTTACGCAAAAAACTATGCAAAGTTAAAACAAAAAGTCCACATTGCGAATAACCTTTTTTGTTTATTAACACTAA
>CAYXGN010000237.1:0-2325 GCA_964464505.1 uncultured Prevotella sp. | reverse complement strand
GCGCCCCTCAAACCATAGTAGGTGCAGATCGCCGAGATGCACCCACATAAACAAGGAAAGCTAATAGCGCGGGGGCATCTCGGCGATCTGCCCCTACTACAAAATGCACCTCTCAAAAAAAACGCCGCTCGGCGTTCCGCACCTACTACAAAATGCGGATGGTGCGCTACAAAATGCAAACTTCGCCCCAATATAAAATAATGTGGGAACCCCCACACCAAAAACATAGAATGAAAGGAAAGATAACGACATACTTACTTGTGCTGACGGCACTGACGGCATGCACCGCCGACGACAATGTCGGTGGCGACCCGCTCTCTGGCTACGACGAGAGCGTCATCGGCTTCGCCCCCGGCGTGGAGGCTGTCACGCGCGCCGCTACCGGCAAGACGGCGGCAGACTCGCTCGGCGGCACGTTCTATGTCTATGCCATCAAGAACGAGGATAAGGTGGGTGCCGGTAATGTGGACAACGCCAACCTTGTGTTCAACAACTACAAGGTGAGTTACCTCGACGGCTCTGCCAACACCACCATCAGCAACACCGCCGACTGGGACTATGTGGGACTGACTCTCTCCACCGAGGAGCAAGCCAACATCACCGACAACAGCGGCATGCACACGCAGAGCGTGAAATACTGGGACTACAACGCCAACGACTACACCTTCTATGCCTTCTCTGCCAAGAGCGACGACATCAAGGACGGTAAGGTGAAGGTGACGAAGACCACCAGTAAGACGGGTAAGGTGTATGACGACGGCTATACCGTCAGCGTCGCTGCCGATGCCGACTTGTCGAAGCTCTACTTCGCCAACCGTCTGCATATTGACGCTTCTCCCACCGCCAACCGCAATGTCACCAATGACTTCGGGGGTAGGGTGCAGTTCACCTTCAGCAAGACCTTGGCGAAGGTGCGTGTGGGTATGTATGAGACCATCCCCGGCTACACCGTCACCATCGACGGCTTCGAGGTCGTCGACGATGCCACGCCTACCTTCGGTGCCATGACATCGCCGGTGACCGGTAAGTTCGCCGCCAACCTCGCCAGCAACAAACCCGGCACGGCAGGAACGATGACCGTGACATACAGCGACAACACCGCCGCCATAGAGAACCGCCCCGTAGTGGAGTTCGCTGGCAACGACAAGGATGCCGTGCTCTACCTCGGCGATAACCTCAAGGAGAAGACGGTGCTGAAGACCACTGCCGCCGACCTGGTGTACGACAAGGCGAACGGCGGCTACACCGAGGTGTTCCCGATGGAAGGCAATGTGAACAACCTGAAGCTCAAGGTGGACTACACGTTGAAGTCTACCGTCGGCGAGACCATCACGGTGAAGGGAGCCACGGCGGAGGTGCCGGCGCAGTATCTGCAGTGGAAACCCGGTTGCGCCTATACCTATATCTTTAAGGTCAGCAACCAGACCAATGGCGTCATCGGCAGCCTGACGGGTCTGCATCCCATCACCTTCGAGGCGGTGTCCATCGTCGACGGCACCGGCGAGGACGAACTCATCACCACCACGACACCCACCAACTATAACATCATCACCATCGGCTGCAACGAGACCACGCATAAGGTGACCGTGGGTAAGGACGACTACAACGTGGGCGATGCCGTCTACGCTGTCGTTGTCGCTGCCGATGCCGTGGCGACAGACCTCGCCACGACGACAAGGCTCTATGAGGTGACCACGAGCGACGACCACAGTTACCCCATAACGGAAGCATCGGTGGAGAACTACCTCGCGCTCTACGAAGAGGACAACACCCTCATCGACCAGCCCGTGACGGCGATAGCCGTGGGCAGCGGTGTCGCCTCCTATGTCACGACAGTGCCTAAGGGCGACGAGACCTCGGCGACGAGCAACCTCAACGCCATGAAGTGGACGGCAGAGAGGAAGGTCTATGCCGTGGAGTACACCGTGCCGACAACGACATCCACGTCAAAGGCAGGAACGAAATACTATAAGGTGGTGCGCATCGGCGGCTTCGGCGGACAGATAGAGAGCACGCTGGCACTGTCGCCAAATACGGTGGGTAACATCGGAGCCACGCTGACACCGACACTCACCATCGGCGGCGACACCATCCCCAACGCCGAGGTGACCTACACGCTGGACACCGCGGGCAAGTATGGCACGGCAGTGCCGTCGACGGTCACCGTCAATGCTGACAACACCATCACCGTTGCCGGCTCCACCGACCCCGGCACCTACACCGTCATCGCAGTGTACAACCGCCGCACCTACACCGCCACCTTCACGGTGAGCCAGTAGCCCCTCCCAAGCCCCTCCCAACCCTCCCCGCCGGGGCGGGCTTGAG
>CAYXGN010000236.1:0-2339 GCA_964464505.1 uncultured Prevotella sp. | reverse complement strand
TTAATCTTTGAATCTGTCGCCCCAGCAACGCAGCATCTGCTGATATTGCTTTTCCTCCATCGGCGAGTGTTGCGCGTGCCACAGACGCCGGTCTTCCATTCCGTCGGGCAGATACTGCTGCGGCGTGAAATGCCCGGGGTAGTCGTGGGAGTATTTGTAGCCGTCGTGATAACCGAGCTGCTTCATGAGGGCAGTGGGGGCATTGCGAAGATGAAGCGGCACGGGCTGGTTGCCCGTCTGCCGCACGAGTTCCAGGGCGGCATCGATGCCGAGGTAAGCCGAGTTGCTCTTCGGACTCGTGGCAAGGTAGACCACTGCCTCTGCCAAGGGGATGCGCCCCTCAGGCCATCCTATCTTCATCACGGCGTCGAAGGCGGCATTGGCAAGGAGCAGGGCGTTGGGATTGGCGAGTCCGATGTCTTCGGCGGCACTGATTACAAGGCGGCGGGCGATGAACTGCGGGTCTTCGCCACCTTCTATCATCCGCGCCATCCAGTAAAGGGCGGCATCGGGGTCGCTGCCACGGATGCTCTTTATGAACGCCGAGATGATGTCGTAGTGCATCTCGCCACCTTTGTCGTAAGCCAGAGGATTCTGTTGCAGGCGTTGCTCCACCATGCTGTCGGTAATCTCGATGCTGTCGCCTCCTGCCTCCACCACGAGTTCGAGGATGTTCAGCAGCTTGCGCGCATCGCCACCGCTGTAGCGCAACAGGGCATCGGTCTCCTTGAGAGTGATGTTGCGCTTCTTGAGTTCCACATCCTCCGTCACCGCTCTGTGAAGCAGACTCAAAAGGTCGTCCTTGTCGAGCGAGTTGAGCACATACACCTGACAGCGCGACAGCAACGGCCGTATCACCTCGAAGGAGGGATTCTCCGTCGTCGCTCCAATCAATGTGACGACACCGCGCTCCACGGCACCAAGCAACGAGTCTTGCTGCGACTTGCTGAAACGGTGGATTTCATCGATAAAGAGAATAGGGGAGGCACTGTTGAAAAAGCGGCTGTTCTTGGCGCGGTCGATAACGTCGCGCACATCCTTTACGCCACTGGTGACAGCACTCAACGTGTAGAAAGGGGTCTCGAGCTGGTTGGCAATGATTTGAGCCAGAGTGGTCTTTCCTACTCCGGGAGGTCCCCAAAGGATGAACGACGAAATGCGCCCTGCATCAATCATATTGCGCAAGACGGCACCTTCGCCCACCAAATGCTTCTGACCTACATAGTCGTCCAGCGTGCGGGGTCTCATCCTCTCTGCTAATGGCTCGCTCATATACCTTGCAAAATTATTAAATATATGCGAGACACACAAAAATTCCATATTAAAAACTTGTGCATTAAAAGCAAAGTATTTACTTTTGCAGCACTCATTTCGGAAGCCCCTGCCGACGGCATTTTATTGGCGGCGGAAGGGAAATGGAAAGCGAATTTGACTCATTAAGAATTACACATTGTTTATAATATGAAGCATCAAAGAACTTTAACACTCAAGACACTGACGAAGAGCAATGTATGGGACATTCAGGAAAACGACGTTTTCCGTATGTGGGAAGCAGCCGAAAAGGATGCCGACCTGAAGGATAACCTGCACCATTACCTCGATGTCATCCACAGTGCGTTTGAGTTGGAAGAGATAAAGATAGACAAACCCGTTGTCATCAGCAAGTATGAGGAGCGCGGATATAAGATAGGAACACTGCGCACCGACGACACAGACAAGAAGAAATGGGCGATAAAGAAGCGTCCCATCACGCGCGTCACCGACCTCACCTATGAGAACATACGCCACATCTCGGCAGCAAAACTCGTCGAAGTGCTCGACCGTAACTTCGGCGGCGGGTGGGATTCGCTCTCGCAAAGCATCCAGGACATAATAGAAAGTGCCTTCGACATCAGCACGACAACGCTGCCGAAAGACCGTCTCCATAAGGCCGGCGGCATGTACGACAAGAAAGTGAAGGACGGTTATGAAGTCTTGGAGATAGCCAAAGGCAACTGGGTTGAGGCTATCTTCGCCAAGGCGAAGCCGGAACTGGCAAAGCCGGCGGCAAAGAAAGAGGACGACGACTTCCACTTGCCTGATGGGGAAGGCACTGTGAGCGGCGACGGTCTGCCCGACGGTGACGGCACCGAAGAGGAGGACGACACCGACGATTTCGATGTGTCGAGCCTCACAGAGGAAAGCTATCGCACCACCTTCGAGACCGACCCCGAAGACCTTAACCTCGAGGCAGAGGAAATAAGCGACGAGGATAACAATTACTGATTTTGTAAGAGAACCATAAACAATAAGAGCCATACCAATGCTTCAACAGGAGGATTGGTATGGCTTTCTTTTTG
>CAYXGN010000235.1:0-2340 GCA_964464505.1 uncultured Prevotella sp. | reverse complement strand
GCGCGTCTCGGAGATACGCGCCTACTAATTTTACATTCGCGCTATGTTAAAAAGGCTTTCAAAAGTGTTAAAGTGAGTTTAAAATTATATATATATATATATATTGTGAGTAACTTTGCAAACAAATTGTGTGGTAGAACAAAATCTTCCATTGCAAAGCAGAATTGCTAAAGCATTAGTCATAAGCATTAAAATAATTATTAATTCACTGTTCTATGAAAGTTTACAAATTACTCAGAGTCGCGATTAGCATAGTCGCAACACTCGTCGCAGTACCAACCCTTGCAGGGTCGACAAATGCACCTGCAAAGGACAAGGTATTCCTCATCAACCGTAATGGCAACACTTCCGCTTATATCTACGAAGCAGAAAGCAATGCCCTTAAATGCGGTTCTTCTAGCACATCGCAAGCGCAGTACTGGAGATTCGTTCCCGTAAGCGGAACAGAAGGGCGTTATTATGTTCAGAACATAACAACTGGCAACTACATCCAATCCTCAAACATTACTCCTGAAAATGGTTCGGGAAAAGCCATAACAACAGGTACTACCCCTGTGGAGTATGAGGTAAAGACAAGGTCGGATGGGTTTTATTATCTGTGTAGTGCCGACCAGACTATCCAGATTACTGGCGACCCCGACAAGTCGGGGTCAGAATACAGTGCCACTGGTACCGTGGGTCTTAACTTTGGAGCATCAGGAGTTGTGGGTTATTACATCACCTCCACTCGCGGCAACTCCTACTGGAACATCTCTGAGACTACTTACGCTTACAGCGGAAGCGATGCCCTCACTTCCTACACCGCAAGTGCAACAGTGACTTACGATGGAGGTGATGCCACATCCTTGTCTGACCAGAAAGTGGAAGTTTCTTCTGACGGCACGAAGATGATTTACAGAAACTTCACCATCGGCAGCAATGTCATTGGCGACCTCACCGTTAGCGGCGTAACAGCAACAACAAGCGATGGCACCACAACTTACGAACTCACAAGCGGCAGCGCCACCCTCTCCAACTACGATTACAATCTCGCTTCCACTTACAACATAACCGAAGGAGCCACAATCCCTCTCGCAATAACTGGTACCTACGATGCCACCAACGGCTTCAAAGCCAAGTTCACTGCCACAGTAAACAGCAAAGAAGCAGTGGTGCTCTACAACGGTTACACAACACCAAGACCATCAACAACGCCAACAATAACAGCAGGTGAGAAGCCAACAGGAACTGTTATAAGCGTCGTGGATGACAATTATGCATCTGGCGGAAATACATTCACTAAGAGCGTGACAATTGACTGGGACAAGCAGAAACTTGTCGCATATATCGATGCAAGCAGTGCATATAGTGGCACCTACAATGTTTTCAACGTAGGTCAAGACTACACCTCCACTTCTTATCCGAACATCTATGTCACATATTACAAAACAAACAAAACCTTCTCTGTGTATTCAGATGGAATGACTTCTGGCTCATCCAACATCTATGTTTTGAACAAGAGTCTTGGCAATGACAACCATACTATTCGCATAGAAATATCGAAGGACAAAGGAGTCTATGTAAATGATCAGAACTGTAACTATGTAAACAGCACACAAATAACTGACCCCGCAAGTAATTTTAGTGCTCTGTGGGCTCTTACTACTGTTCAGGTATCAAACAAAAGCGCAGGCAATAGCGTAAGTCAAGCTACTTACAAATACATTCGTATATTGGATAAGGACAGCAGCGATGACAATGGAGTTCCTTTGCTGACGACCCCAGTTACATTTGCTGAGAGCGAAGAAGAGAGCGAAAGCTCCACATCAACCATAAGCACATACTCAAACAAGTATCTGGCCGACCTGACTCTGACCCGCACCCTTACTGCTGATGAATGGAACACCTTCTGCGTGCCGTTCAGTGTTTACGCCGAGGGTATGTCCGGCTTTGGCGAAAACTTTGAGATAAAGAAGTTCAAAGAAGTCAGCGGCAATTCAATGATTCTCGAGAACGCGACATCCATCGAAGCAGGACAACCTTATCTCGTAAGACCAAAGACAAAGGATATTAAAAATCCCAAGTTCGTTAATGCACAGATAACAGAAGTGTCTCCTGCCACAAACGTGAGCAACAACAGCACATTCAACTTCATCGGTGTTTATGGCAAGCATACGTTTACTTCAGACAATGCATCAACTTCTTACATTTTGGTAAGTGGCGGCAACCTCGTGAATCCCCAAGAGAATACAACGATGAAAGGTATGCGTGCTTACTTCACCTACACAAAGACAGGCCAAGTTGCACCAAGAGTAGTTATTGACGGTGTGGAGACAGCCCTCACAGAAGTGATTAGCAGCG
>CAYXGN010000234.1:0-2352 GCA_964464505.1 uncultured Prevotella sp. | reverse complement strand
GCAAGTACTGGAGTAATCCACGGCAAGTACTGGAGTAATCCACGGCAAGTACTGGGAACTTTGACGTTGTTTTAGTGCTGACTCAGTAATCTTAGTAGGCGTGTATCTCCGAGACGCGCCCTTAGAATTGTAATTGGTGTAATCTGTAGTTCTAAAATTGAGATTGTTTGTGTTTTTGTTGTCGAGCGGGGACGCTCGACCTCCTACCCTGTTAAGGGGCGCACCTCGGCGATGTGCGCCTACTACGGTTCTCTCCTTTTTACTTTTTTACTCTTCTTTGGGTGGGGCTAAAAACAGACTTCCCTTGCACGCTCTACTCAGAAAAAGCGGCAAGGGAAGAATAATTACTCAAGATTAAATTGATTCTCTCTTTAAAGAGTAAAGGCGAGGAACCGTTAGGAACCTCGCCTTTAAGCGGTGCGTACGAGACTCGAACTCGTGACCTCCTGCGTGACAGGCAGGCATTCTAACCAACTGAACTAACGCACCATCGAGATTGCATCACTTTCAATTTGCGGTTGCAAAGGTATGCAATGTTTTTTATATACACAAACTTTTGCCACATTATTTTTTTAGAAACTTAGTAGGCGCGTATCTCCGAGACGCGCCCTTCGCAAAAGGAGAAGAAAATTTATCGGTGTTGTCGAGCGGGGACGTGCTTCTTGAGGGGTGCCGCTCGGAGATCGGCACCTACTATGGTTTGCAGCCTTGCTTGCGAGGGTGCATCTCGGCGATCTGCACCTACTATGGTTTGCTTCGCTGTTTTGAGGGGCGCGCCTCGGCGATTCGCGCCTACTACGGTTTGTGCATTCCTTTTTACTTTTTTACCCTTTTACCTTTCTTCATGAAAGAAAAATCCCTGACGCAGCACGCTGCGCCAGGGATTGTATTATGCTTTTAATGTATGTCTAAAAACTCTGTGACAGATTATTTTGTCATGTCGTTGAAAGTAGCAACGCGGTTGAACTCTACCTGCTCGAAGAGTTTGTCGGTTGCACCCATACCTGTAGCCTTGAGGCGGTCAGCAGAAATCTTGTACTTCTTAACGAGAGCCTTCTTCACTGCCTCAGCACGAGCTGTAGCGAGTTTCTCGTTGAGTTCCTTAGAACCTTCTGGAGAAGCGTAACCCTTAATCTCTACCTTAGCGTCCTTGTTGTTCTTCATATAGTTGGCGATGAGTTCAATCGGAGCGTACTGTGCAGCGTCGATTGTTGACTTGCCCTGACGGAAGAGCACTGTGGGCTGGAGGTTTGTTGCTGTCTCAGGCTTTACATAAACAGGCTCGTTCTTCTTCTTGTTGCACTCGTCGAGAGCGTTCTGGAGGTCAGAGATTGTCTTGTCCTTAGCAGCGAGTTCAGAATCCTTGCCGTCGAGTTCGCCGCGGAGACCGTTGATCTGTGCGTTGAGAGCGTCGATTTCAGACTGGTCGCGGAGAGTAGCGATGGTGAAGTTGTGTGTGCCGTTGCTGTTCTTGAACTTGTAGATCACACCAGCGTTGAGCTGAACGAAAGAGCGGTTGATGTTGTACTCAACTCCACGATAGCCGTTGCCATTGAGAGAGTAAGTGATTGAAGGCTCGATGTAAACCTGCCAAGCCTTTGCCTTACCGAGATTGAAGGCGAAGTCGATGCCAGCCTTAGAAGTAAGGTTGTCCTGCTTCCATGCGCTTGTAGGATTGCCGAAGCGGTGTCCCCAACCGAAACCGTAGAGAACGCTAACCTCGAAGAGGCGCGGTGTGCCTTTGTAACCACCGAACCAGTTGCTGAGGTTCACTGTTCCAAGGAGTGAGGTGTTGAGGTAGTTTACCAAAGTACCGGTAGTGAAACCGTTAGTTGTCTTGAAGTAAGCGTTGCTCTCTACTGCCAAGCCGAATACCGGAGTAAAGTAGCGGCCGATACGAAGACCGAAGTTAGGAGTGAGATCCTCTGCCCAAGAAGCATGACCTGTTGTCTTTGTAGCCACACCAGCGTTGATGCCGATGTAGAAGTTGTCAAATGTCTTGCTTTCTGTCACTGTCTGTGCAGATACAGACACTGCCATCAAGGCAGCTGCGAACAATGCTGTAATCTTTTTCATAATTAAAATTGTTTTTGAATAATGTGAATATTAATCTCTCTTTTAATCGAGGTGCAAAGTAACGTCTTTTTTTTCTAACAGCCAAATAAATGCCACTTAAATTTGAAATAATGACCACAAAAACGGAAATTTGCACTAATTCCGTGTCCTTTTTTACCCATTTAAGCCCGTTTGGTGGGTAATATTTGACACAAAACCATTGCACAAAGGAACAAAAGAACACAAAAGTGGGAATGGAGGCACCGAGGTCTCCATTCCCACATTATTATATATAGG
>CAYXGN010000233.1:0-2455 GCA_964464505.1 uncultured Prevotella sp. | reverse complement strand
TTAAAATAAGTAACTTTGCCGATTGGAAAACATTCTATAAGCAACATGAACAAAACAAAATGGGTGCTTTTCGCACTGCTAAGTATAATCGTTTTTGCCGCTTGCAGCGACACGGAGACCTACGCTGACCAGAAGAACAAGGAGCGTGCCGCCATCAAGCGCTACATTGCCAACAAGAACATCAAGGTAATCGACGAGGAACAATTCTTCGCCCAAGACTCCACCACCGACGTTTCGAAGAACGAGTTTGTGCTCTTTGAGAGTAGCGGCGTCTACATGCAGATAATCAGAAAAGGCAACGGCGAGAAGCTGAATCCCGAAAAAGACGGAGCCATCGTGCTGTGCCGCTTCAATGAATACAACCTGTTGGAATCGGACAGTACGCTCATTCTCTCCAACATCCTGCAATATGTGTGGCTTGCCGACAAGATGAGCGTGACGAGCACATCGGGCACTTACTCCGCATCGTTCATCAAAGGGAGCAGCCTTATGTACACCACCTACGGCGAGGCAGTGCCTTCCGGCTGGCTCGTGCCGATGCCTTACATCAACCTCGGGGGATTGAGCGAAGAGGGAGTGGCAAAGGTCAAGCTCATAGTGCCGCACACAGAGGGGCAGCAGACAGCCTCGTCGAATGTCTACCCATGCCTTTATGAACTGACATATCAGCGCGGCAGATAAAAGAACAGAAACAAAAATGAAAGATTACGTTTTGTTAGGTAGTCGTAGTAGGCGCAGATCGCCGAGATGCGCCCCTCAAGAAAACATCTCCGCTCACGAGGGTGCGTCTCGGCGATCCGCACCTACTAAATTTCCGCAAAGATAGTGCAAGCGAGAGCAATGAAAACTTGTTTTCTTATTGCCGAGTGCAGCCTATCTTCTGCAATCTGACAAAGCCATTTTTTAGAACACGCCCTAATCCATTTACAAAGTAACACCAATTCGTATGACATTAATAAAATCAATCTCAGGCATCCGCGGCACCATCGGCGGAAAGACCGGCGACACCCTCAACCCCCTCGACATAGTGAAGTTTACAACTGCCTACGCCACCTTCATAAAGCGCACCACCCAGAGAGCGGAGCGCGGGACAATCGTTGTGGGCAGGGACGCACGCATCTCCGGCGACATGGTAAGGCGTGTTGTGTGCGGCACGCTCATGGGAATGGGGTTTGATGTCATCGACATAGGCCTGGCAACAACGCCCACCACCGAACTCGCCGTGCGCATGACGCAGGCGTGGGGCGGCATCATCATCACGGCAAGCCACAACCCCCGCCAGTGGAACGCCCTCAAACTGCTCAACAGCGAAGGCGAATTCCTCACAAAAGACGATGGCAACGAGGTGCTCGCGATAGCCGAAAGGGAGGACTTCCTCTATGCCGATGTCGACAATCTCGGACATTACACGGAGGACAAGTCGTTCGACAAGCGTCACATCGATGCTGTGCTTGCCTTGAAACTCGTTGATACCGAAGCCATACGCAACGCCCACTTCAGAGTGTGCGCCGACGCTATCAACAGTGTGGGAGGAGTCATCCTGCCCGAACTGTTCAAGGCTTTGGGAGTGGACTACACCATCATCAACGGCGAGCCCAACGGCAACTTCGCCCACAACCCCGAGCCATTGGAGAAGAACCTTAGCGACATCATGAGCCGGGTGAAGGCTGGCGGCTACGACCTCGGCATCGTTGTCGACCCCGATGTCGACCGACTCGCGTTCATCTGCGAGGACGGCAGAATGTTCGGCGAGGAATATACGCTCGTGAGCGTTGCCGACTATGTGCTGCAACACACTCCGGGCAACACCGTCTCGAACCTCAGTTCCACGCGCGCCCTGCGCGATGTCACCGAGCGTCACGGCGGCAAATACACCGCAGCGGCAGTGGGTGAGGTGAACGTCACCACAAAGATGAAAGAGGTGGGAGCCGTCATCGGCGGCGAAGGCAACGGCGGAGTGATTTATCCCGAAAGCCATTACGGCCGCGACGCATTGGTAGGCATTGCCCTGTTCCTCTCGTCATTGGCACACAAGAAAGTCACTGCAAGCGAGTTGCGGGCATCGTTCCCCAACTATTTCATAGCAAAAAACCGCATCGACCTCACTCCTTCCACCGACATCGACGCCATTCTCTGCAAGGTAAAGGAAATGTTCAATGACGAGACCATCACCGACATCGACGGCGTAAAAATAGACTTTGCCGACAAGTGGGTGCATCTGCGCAAGTCGAATACCGAACCCATCATCCGCGTCTACAGCGAGGCTTCGACAATGGAAGAGGCTGATGCCCTCGGCAAACAACTCATGCAAGTGGTCTACGACATGCAATAGTCCTAACCGCTTCTCCAAATAATACTTTAATTGCGAAATGATGCTTTGAGCCCGTTCTTTCACAAATCGAGCCGAAGCGTCATTTCTCTTCGGCAAAGAACTTCCATAACGGGGCTGCCATCA
>CAYXGN010000232.1:1255-2459 GCA_964464505.1 uncultured Prevotella sp. | reverse complement strand
GCGTCTCGGAGATACGCGCCTACTAAGGTTTAGTCGTTGTAGCACCAAGCCAAGAAGCGGTTGAGCCAGGGAAGGGGAAGGCGGAACCAGCGGAAGGTGGAGGTGGGTTTGCCGCCGAAGCCGAGGATGAACTCGCGTGCGGGGTTTTTCTTGAAGGGGAGTCCGGCATCCATAAAACGGAAGTGGGCACTGCCGGTGTCGTAGGCGCGGTTCATCGCGTGCCACACTGTCACCAGGTCGGGGTAGAGATAGAGGAAAGTCTTTTTGAGGGAGGCGAGATACCACATGAAGGTGTCTTTGCCGGAGTTTATGCACACGCAGCAGCCTATCGCCTTGCCCTTGTATTGAGTGAGAAAGATTTCGCAGTTGTCCGCGTGAATCATCTGCCGGAACAGCGCTATGGAAGGGATGGTGCGCCTTGTCTTTAGTCGGAAATGGTTTCTAAGGAGAGTGTAGGCTTTCCGCAATTGACTCTCTTCTGTCACGACGAGTGTCTCCACGCCGCGCCTTTTGGCTTCCTCCACCTTTGCAAGGAGTTTGGGACTGAGTCTTTCCCGCGGCGACTTGCTGTGCAGCGAATTGTGTATTTCCTGCCATGTGATGGGGAAGTAGCCGTTCTCTCTGAAATGGCGGTAGGCGAACATCTTGGCGCTGAGGTCGCTGAACTCTATGTAAAGGCACGCTCGACTGTTAAAGCGCAAGGTGATGGCGTTGAGGAAGAGAGGGAAGATGCGGTCCTTGTCCTCGTCGTTTTCATATTCCCCTTCACCGTACACGCGCCCGTGCGTATATATAAAAGGTGGAAGAATCTGCCGGTGACTGGACAGGTTTGCCAGGAGATGGGCTACGACGCGCCCTTCGGGGGCCTCGGCGATGCACATGAAAGGCTGCTGCCGCGGCGTGTTTTCAAGCATAGTGAAGAAGGCTGTGCTATGAAAAAAACTACGACAAGTAATGGGAGGAAGGTCTTCCGCCCTATGGATAATCCTTATGCTGACCTTTTCTGTCATGTATGCCTCTCTTATGTATTTGTAGTAGGCGCAGATTGCCGAGATGCGCCCCTCTTAGTGAAACTACAGATTACGCGAAAGCAAACCGTAGTAGGCGCAGATCGCCGAGATGCGCCCTTTGAATAAAAATAGGTTTTTCTCGCTTATGAGGGTGCGTCTCGGCGATCCGCACCTACTACGAGTTGCACTATCTT
>CAYXGN010000232.1:0-1155 GCA_964464505.1 uncultured Prevotella sp. | reverse complement strand
TCGCTTATGAGGGTGCGTCTCGGCGATCCGCACCTACTACGAGTTGCACTATCTTCTGCAAAGTTAGTGTAAATATATTTTAAAAATGCAACACACATCATTTTGTTTCGCAAACATTGCGTAAATTTGTGTTGTGAAATCACTAAGAAAGCGATGAAAATAGCATTGATAGGGGCAGGCAACGTAGCCACGCATTTGGGTTTGGCTTTGAACGAAGCCGGGCACGAGGTGATACAGGTGTGGAGCCGCACTGCCGCTTCTGCACAGATGTTGGCAACAAAACTCGGCTGCGATGGCACGACATATATAAATAATGTGAGAGACGATGCCGACATATATATAATTTCTGTTGTGGACGATGCGGTAGCGGAGATAGTGCCGCAACTGTGTCCGCAACGGGAGAATGCCCTCTTTGTGCATACGGCAGGAAGTGTGTCGATGGATTGCTTTAAGGGTTATGCCAAGAACTACGGAGTGTTCTATCCCATGCAAACCTTCTCGAAAGACAAGGAATTGGATTTTAAGGAAATACCCGTTTTTATTGAAGCATCCAACGAAGAGTCGCAGAAGGCTGTTTCAGCGCTTGCCGACTCTATTTCCGACAAGGTTTATTTGCTTGATGAGGAGGGAAGGCGATGGCTTCATCTTGCTGCCGTCTTCGCCTGCAATTTCTCCAATTATTGCTGTACGGTGGCAGAGCGGCTTCTCCAAAAGAGAGGCATTCCCTTTGATGTGATGCTCCCCCTCTTCGACGAGACGGCAAGCAAGCTGCATAAACTGTCGCCAATGGCAGCCCAGACGGGACCCGCCTCGCGCAACGACTCGAAAGTGATGGAAAGGCAGACGGAAATGCTTGCTGACGACAAAGAGTTGCAATACATTTACAGACTCTTCTCGAAAGGCATAATAATAAACAGTAAAACAGTAAATAAATAAGATGGAAACCGTAGTAGGCGCAGATCGCCGAGATGCGCCCTAATAGCGTTGCCTTCTGTCTGCGAGGGTGCGTCTCGGCGATCCGCACCTACTACAATTACACCCATAAAAAAATAATAACAACAAAGAATGATAAATTATGATTTAAAGAAAATCCGCGCCATCATCTTCGATGTGGACGGCGTGCTCTCTGCATCAACAATCACACTGGCGACTGAC
>CAYXGN010000231.1:0-2480 GCA_964464505.1 uncultured Prevotella sp. | reverse complement strand
ACGACTTTATGGAGAATATTAGAAACTTCTGTATCATTGCCCACATAGACCACGGCAAGTCGACTCTTGCCGACAGGCTGCTGGAGCGGACGCAGACTGTCAAGATTACGGAGGAGCAGATGCTCGACGACATGGACCTGGAGCGCGAGCGCGGCATCACGATAAAGAGCCACGCCATCCAGATGGACTACACGCTGGGGGGAAAGGACTACACGCTCAACCTGATAGACACTCCGGGACACGTGGACTTCTCCTACGAGGTGTCGCGGAGCATCGCCGCCTGCGAGGGGGCTCTCCTCGTGGTGGACGCCACCCAGGGCGTGCAGGCGCAGACCATCTCCAACCTCTATATGGCGATAGAGCACAATCTGGAGATAATCCCCGTAATCAACAAGATTGACATGCCGAGTGCCATGCCCGACGAGGTGGAGGACGAGATTGTGGAACTCATAGGCTGCCGCCGCGAGGACATCCTGCGCGCGTCGGGAAAGACGGGCGAGGGAGTGGACGAGGTGCTGCAGGCCATCGTGGAGCGTGTGCCCCACCCCGAAGGCGACGCCAAAGCGCCGTTGCAGGCCCTCATCTTCGACTCCGTGTTCAACTCGTTCCGCGGCATCATAGCCTATTTCAAGATTGAGAACGGAACGATAAGGAAAGGCGACAAGGTGAAGTTCTTCAACACTGGAATGGAATATGTGGCCGACGAGGTGGGAGTGCTCAAGATGGACATGGTGGCGCGCGACGCGCTCGGCACGGGAGAGGTGGGCTACATCATCTCGGGCATCAAGGATGCCAAGGAGGTGAAGGTGGGCGACACCATCACCCACATAGCGCGCCCGTGCGACAAAGCCATCGAGGGCTTCCAGGAGGTGAAGCCGATGGTGTTCGCCGGTGTCTACCCCATCGACCCGAGCGAATATGAGAACCTGCGCGCCTCGCTGGAGAAGTTGCAGCTTAACGATGCCTCGCTCACGTTCACCCCGGAGTCATCCGTAGCCCTCGGCTTCGGCTTCCGCTGCGGTTTCCTGGGTCTCCTCCACATGGAGATAGTGCAGGAACGGCTCGACCGCGAGTTCAACATGGATGTCATCACCACCGTCCCCAACGTGTCGTATATGGTCTACGACAAGCACGGAGGCGTGAAGGAGGTGCACAACCCCTCGGGACTGCCCGAGCAGACTCTCATCGACCACATAGAAGAGCCCTACATCCGCGCGAGCATCATCACCACGACAAACTTCATAGGACCCATAATGACGCTGTGCCTCGACAAGCGGGGCGAACTCATCAACCAGGAGTATGTCAGCGGCAACCGCGTGGAGCTGCATTTCATGCTCCCCCTCGGCGAGATAGTAATCGACTTCTACGACAAACTCAAGTCAATCAGCAAGGGCTATGCCTCGTTCGACTACCACATTGACGGCTTCCGACCCTCACGCCTCGCCAAACTCGACATACTGCTCAACGGCGAACCCGTGGACGCCCTCTCCGCCCTGACACACCAGGACAATGCCGTGACGATAGGGCGCAAGATGTGTGAGAAACTCAAAGACCTCATTCCCCGCCAACAGTTCGACATAGCCATACAGGCAGCCATCGGGGCGAAGATAGTGGCGCGGGAGACAATAAAATGCGTGCGCAAGGATGTCACGGCGAAATGCTACGGCGGCGACGTGAGCCGCAAGCGCAAACTCCTCGAGAAACAGAAGAAAGGAAAGAAACGCATGAAGCAGATAGGCAACGTGGAAGTGCCGCAGAAAGCCTTCCTCGCCGTACTGAAACTCGACTAAAGACCCAACCCGTTTTTACCCAACCTAATAACCCACCTAACAACTCATTTTTAAGGACGACAAGATGAAAGAGATTTCCACAAAGAACAGCCGCGACATAGCCCGCGAACTCTCACGGCGTTACAGCACAATGACGCATGAAGAACTTGACGTTTTGGAAAGCATCCTTGTGCCTATGAAGTTTGCCAAAGGCGACATGATTCTCAAAGAAGGAGAGGTGTGCCGCCACATCTATTTCATCGACAAAGGACTCGTAAGGCAGTTCTATATCAAGCACGGGAAAGAGGTCACCGAGCACCTCGGCGACGACCATTCCATCTTTATGTGCATAGAGAGTCTGTTCAAGGAGATTCCCACGCAACTGCAAGTGGAGGCTCTCGAGCCTTGCATGATTTACGCCCTGCCCAAAGACCGCCTCGAAAGGGTGGCCCTGCACAACGTGAACATCCAGATACTCTACAGAAAGATACTGGAGGAGAGCTTGATTCTCTCGCAGGTGCACGCCGACCTTGTGCGCTTCGAAACGGCGCAGGACCGCTACCGCCGCATGTGCAAACTCTATCCGCAGGTAATACTCCGCGCCCCCCTGCTCTTCATCGCAAGTTATCTCCAGATGACCCCCGAGACCCTGTCGAGAGTGCGCGCCTCCACGCTGCTCGACTAACTGTAGTAGCCCCACCCATCCTCCCC
>CAYXGN010000230.1:0-2535 GCA_964464505.1 uncultured Prevotella sp. | reverse complement strand
ACTACGACGATGACTTCGTGGAGAACGAGGAGGAATGGAACGGTGCCGTGGCACGCTATATCGATGGGCACATCGATGATTTCGCCGTCATTGAACAATAAAATCTATGAACAAGGAACAGGAATTGATAAGGAAGAAGAGTCCTGTAAGCATAAAGAACAAGAAAGCCTCGTTTGAATACTTCTTCATCGACACATTCACGGCAGGCATTGTGCTCACAGGCACTGAGATAAAGTCGATAAGGCTCGGCAAGGCGAGTCTTGTCGACACGTTCTGCTATATAAACAATGGTGAGATATGGGTGAAGGGAATGAACGTGTCGCCCTATTTCTATGGGTCGTACAGCAACCACGAGGCGAAGCGCGACCGCAAGTTACTGCTCAACAAGCGCGAGATACGCAAACTCCAGGAAGCCACCAAGCAGACCGGCTACACCATTGTGCCGACACTCGTGTTCATCGACGACCACGGGCGCGCCAAGGTGGACATCGCCCTCTGCCGAGGAAAGAAGGAGTTTGACAAGCGGCAGACTCTTAAAGAGAAGGAAGACCGCCGCGAGATGGACCGCGCGATGAAACATTATTAAAAATATATAATAAGGTATAAGGAGAGTTGGTATGATGGGTT
Organism: uncultured Prevotella sp.; assembly: GCA_964464505.1. Classification (GTDB taxonomy): domain Bacteria; phylum Bacteroidota; class Bacteroidia; order Bacteroidales; family Bacteroidaceae; genus Prevotella. The sequence goes on along the minus strand of CAYXGN010000230.1, from coordinate 1,908 downwards.
TCAAAAAGAAAAGAGTGTGGCACTGCATCCCGGGGCAAGAGCCCACAGAGATGGACAGAAAGGTGATGTTCTGGGAGGCGAAAGGCAAGGAAGTGCCTTCTCGCGACTTGATAAAGACTCCCGAACAGATAGAGGGCATACGGCGCAGCGGCGTGGTGAACACCGGCGTTCTCGACGAAGTGGCAAAGCAAATCCACGCAGGGATGAACACTTTGGAGATAGACAAAATATGCTATGACTACTGCACCGCGCACGGAGCCATCCCTGCCTGCCTCAACTACGACGGTTTCCCGAAGAGCGTCTGCACGAGCATCAACGAAGTGGTGTGCCACGGCATCCCCAAAGAGGAGGATGTTCTGGAAGAGGGCGACATAGTGAATGTGGACTTCACCACCATCCTTGACGGCTATTATGCCGATGCGTCGCGAATGTTCATAATAGGCAAGACGACACCGGAGAAGGAGCAGTTGGTGCGCGTGGCAAAGGAATGTCTGGAAGTGGGAGCCGAAGCCGCCAAGCCTTACGGTTTTGTGGGCGACATAGGCCACGCCGTGCAGAAGCATGCAGAGAAATATCATTATGGCGTGGTGCGCGACCTGTGCGGCCATGGCGTAGGACTCAAGTTTCATGAAAAGCCCGACGTGATGCACATAGGCCACAAAGGGCAAGGCATGCTGCTCGTCCCCGGCATGGTGTTCACCATCGAACCGATGATAAACATGGGCACATGGAAGGTGTTCATCGATGCCGACGACGAATACGGATGGGAAGTCATCAGCGGCGACGAGAAGCCGAGTGCGCAATGGGAGCACACCTTCGTAATGACAGAGCACGGCGTTGAAATCCTCACATACTAAGGTTGTTTCTAAAAAGCCCCACGGCAAAAAAAAGAAAGACTATGGCTGAACCCGTTTACATTTTAGGAATAGAGAGCAGTTGCGACGACACCTCCGCCGCAGTGTTGCGCGACGGCGTGCTGCTCAGCAACGTCACAGCATCGCAGGATGTGCATAAAGAATATGGTGGCGTGGTGCCCGAACTCGCCTCGCGCGCCCATCAGCAGAACATAGTGCCGGTGGTGAGTGCGGCGTTGAAGCGTGCCGGAGTGAGCAAAGAGCAACTGTCGGCAGTGGCTTTCACGCGAGGCCCCGGACTCATGGGGTCGCTGCTCGTGGGAGTGAGTTTCACAAAGGGCTTTGCGCGAAGCCTTGGCATACCTATGGTGGACGTAAACCACCTGCAAGGACACGTCATGGCACATTTCATAAAGGAGAGCGATGACGACAACTCCGCCCCACCCTTCCCCTTCCTCTGTCTGCTGGTGAGCGGCGGCAACTCGCAGATAGTGAAGGTCAACGCCTACAACGACATGGAGGTGTTGGGACAGACAATAGACGATGCCGCCGGCGAAGTCATCGACAAATGCTCGAAAGTGATGGGACTCGGTTATCCCGGCGGACCCATCATCGACAAACTCGCACGCCAGGGCAACCCCCATGCCTATAAGTTTGCCGAGCCCCACATCGCAGGAATGGACTACAGTTTCAGCGGACTGAAGACCTCTTTCCTCTACAGTCTGAGGAAATGGGTGAAGGACGATGCCGACTTCGTGGAGCATCACAAAGAGGACTTGGCAGCGAGTCTGGAATACACCATCGTCGACATCCTGATGAAGAAACTCCGCCTGGCAGTGAAACAGACCGGCATCAAGCATGTGGCAGTGGCAGGAGGAGTGTCTGCCAACAACGGACTGAGGAACGCTTTCCGCGAGCATGCCCAGAAATACGGTTGGACAATCCATATTCCCAAGTTCAGCTACACCACCGACAACGCCGCCATGATAGGCATTACAGGCTACTACAAATTTCTCGACAAGGAGTTTTGCTCCATCGACAAGCCTGCATTCAG
>CAYXGN010000229.1:0-2543 GCA_964464505.1 uncultured Prevotella sp. | reverse complement strand
AAAATAATTTTAACATTTTTTTCGGAACAAAGAACAGTAGAACAGTTTGTTTTTTGGGGGATATTAGGCAGACACTCTTTGCCGAAGGCCCGCTGGCCAACGGGAAGCAATTATTGGAATCGCGCCTTATATAACAATGTGGGGTTAGCCGAACAGGAGGCGGAGGGCTTCCTCCACTTTGCTGACGGGGTGGAGGTTGATTTTGAATTTGTCGTGCGCGATGCCCTGCATGTTGTATTTTGGGATGATGATGTCGGTAAATCCCAGTTTCGCGGCTTCCGCCAACCGTTGTTCCATTCGGTTTACCGTCCTCACCTCGCCGCTGAGTCCCACTTCCCCTGCCATGCACCATCCTGCCTCTATGGGCATGTCCACGTTGCTGGAGAAGACGGCGGCGATGACGCTGAGGTCCATCGCCAGGTCGGTGACGCGGATGCCTCCCGCCATGTTGATGAAGACATCCTTTTGGATGAGTTTGAAGCCCACTCGCTTCTCGAGCACTGCGAGGAGCATGTTGAGCCGCCGCTGGTCGAAGCCTGTGGCGGAGCGTTGCGGCGTGCCGTAGGCTGCCGACGACACGAGGGCTTGTGTCTCCACGAGGAAGGGGCGCACGCCCTCTATCGTGGAGCTGATGGCGATGCCGGAGAGTCCTCCGTGGTGCTGCGACATAAGGAGTTGGGAGGGGTTGCTCACCTGTCGCAGTCCGTTCTGCCGCATTTCGTAGATGCCGAGTTCGGAGGTGCTTCCAAAGCGGTTCTTTATGGAGCGCAGAATGCGGTACATATAGTGTTGGTCGCCCTCAAACTGTATTACGGTGTCGACGATATGCTCCAGGATTTTGGGTCCTGCGAGAGTGCCTTCTTTATTGATGTGGCCGATGAGGATGACGGGGATGCCTGTTGTCTTGGCATAATGGAGCAGGGCGGCGGCGCACTCTCGCACCTGCGTGATGCTTCCGGGGCTGCTCTCCACTTCCTCCATGGCGATGGTCTGGATGGAGTCGATGACGACGATTTCCGGGGCGAGGTCGTTGGCATATTCGAAGATTCTGTTCAGCGATGTCTCGCAGAGTATGGTGACATTGTCCTGCAGCGGCTGTCGGGAGTTCTCGCAGAGTCGCTCGGCGCGCATCTTCAGTTGGTGGGCACTCTCCTCGCCGCTGACATAAAGGATGCGCTTGCCATTGAGGTTGAGCACTGTCTGGAGGGTGAGAGTGCTCTTGCCGATGCCGGGTTCGCCGCCGAGCAGCACCATGCTGCCCACCACCAATCCTCCTCCCAGCACGCGGTTGAGCTCGCTGTCGTTCATGTCGATGCGAGGGTCGTCGATGGCAGGGATGTCTTTGAGTTTTATGGGTCGGGGGGTCTTGTTGTTCAGGGGAGCGGCAGCGGCGCGGCTCCTTGCCTGGAAGCCTGCCGTAGAAGCGGCTGCCTTTATCTCCTTGAAGGTGTTCCACTCGCCGCAACCGGGGCATTTGCCAATCCATTTCGCCGAGTCGTAGCCGCAGTTGCTGCAAACGTATGCTGTCTTGTCTTTTGCCATAGTTTTACAAAACTACTAATAATTTTCATTGTTACAAAATTTATTGCTACTTTTGCTGAATGATGAAAAGATTGTTCTACATACTTCTTGCAGTGCTTTTTCTCTCTTGCGGACAGTCGGTTGAGGAAAGGAAACGGTTGTCGCTGGCAGAGAAGAGGGAGCAGAGGAGGCAGGACTCCTTGGCTTTCAAGGTGGCGGTGATGCCCACCCTCGACTGCCTGCCTTTCTTCCTCGCGAAAGAGAAGGGATGGTTTGACTCGCTTGATGTAGATGTGCGTCTGCGGGTGTTCAATGCCCAGATGGACTGCGACACTGCTTTCGCCGGAAAGAGTGTGGAGGCGATGGTCTCCGATGTGGTGAGGACAGAACGGATGAAGGAGAAAGGCGTAGCCTTGTCGCACCTCACTTTCACGAATGCCTGCTGGCAACTGTTCACCAGCAGGAAGAGTCGCTTGAAGAAGGTGAGTCAGTTGGGCGACAAGATGATAGCCATGACGCGCTTCTCTGCCACCGACCGCCTCTGCGACAAGGTGCTTGAAGGCGTGAAAACCTCTTCCATTGTCTTCCGCATTCAGGTGAACGATGTGAATGTGCGTTGCTCCATGTTGCAGAACAGTGAGATTGACGCGGCATGGCTCACGGAGCCTTACGCCACGGCTGCACGAGGCTTCGGCGCGCAACAGATGGCCGACAGCCGCAAAATAAACAGTAGGCTGGGAGTAGTGGCTGTCCGCGACGATGCCACAATGGACAACCGCCGCCGACAGCAGCTCGAAGCCATGACGAAGGCTTACGACAAGGCGTGCGACTCGCTGAATGTCTATGGGGTGAAGCATTATGCGGAAGTCATCCGCAAATACTGTCGCGTAGACACCAAGACCATCAACACGATTCCCAAGCAACAATATATAAAGGTGGGTTCTAAGATTACGTTTTGCAAGGCAATCGTAGTAGGCGCAGATGCTTTTCTCCTCCCCTACAGGGGAGGTCGGGAGAGGCTT
>CAYXGN010000228.1:0-2554 GCA_964464505.1 uncultured Prevotella sp. | reverse complement strand
AGACCTCTCAGACGTTTCAAAGCGTAAACTCTGGTTTTGGATTCTTGCAATCCTCTGTCCAATCATAACTTTTGCAATCACTGCAATTGTATATACTGGCATCAAAGGTAAGAGTGCAAAGAATGCCTACATGATTGCAATGTGCGTATCTGCAGTGGTATCTTTCATTCTCTATGTTGTTCTTGGCTTTATAGCTGCTAAGGCGGACAAAAATGGGAAATTAGGCAACTGGTTCTAAAAAGGCATTAAACTATGGATAAACTTTTTGTAATAGCAATAGGCGGCACAGGCATGAGATGCCTGGAATCATTCGTCCACTTGTGCGCTATTGGCATGTTCGATAACGAAGAAATAGAAATTCTCACTCTTGATACCGACCAAACCAATGGAAACAAGGGGCGAGTGGAGCAACTCATAGAGCTCTACAACAAAATAAAGTCAAATGATCCACAGAAACTAGACGGTGGTCAACCAAACGTAGACACATTTTTCTCGGCAAAGCTTAATTTGTATAAGTTCTACACTGATTATACAAATCAAAGCCGAAAGACATATAAGCTGCTGTCTGCGATGCAAAATGCAACAGATGAACAAAACAGAGACAATCAAGATTTGGCAGACCTTTTTCTTGATTCGTCTTCTGTACAGTCATTCGATCTAGACCATGGGTATCGCGCGCAGACACATCTCGGAAGTATGTTAATGTATCATGGTATTATTGAGGCTGCGGTAAACTATTCTAAAGACAAGAATAGTGCAGCGACACAAGAAGTTGCTCTCGTAGATTTTCTTAATTTGCTTGCCCAAGCCGGCCAGGAAGCTCGTGTGTTTGTCTTCGGCTCTGTATTTGGTGGTACAGGAGCCTCCTCTATTCCTGTCATACCAACAGCCCTGAAAGAAGCCGTATCAATAAGTAGCACAAACACGCTTGACTTATCTCGTGTCAAGTTTGGCTCCACGTTATTAACAGAATATTTTACATTTACGGCCCCTGATGATGTTCAAAAATCAAAGGAACATATCGTTGCTGATGCACACAACTTTGCGATGAACAGCCAGGCTGCGCTTCAATTCTATCAAGATGACCCCACTGTCAAGTCTGTATACAAAAGACTTTATCATATTGGTTGGCCTCTTCAAAGTATTAGTGTTTCTGATGGGTCTACCAATACCATTACAGGTGGTGCCGAACAGAAGAATGCATGTCACGTTGTAGAGCTGATGTGTGCATGTGCAGCATATGATTTCTTTACTCTCCCTGATGGAGAATTGTCAGACTCTTCAAAAGATGCAGAATATCTATATCGGTCAGTGCCATTCTCTGGCAACACGTTTGATTTTACAGGAGAAGACTTTGTTGGTACGAAAGGGAATGTGTTTATGAACAAGTTAGGTGCGATGCTTTCGCTTGCTCATATTATACTTGTTAAACACGGTGCTGTATGGGGTATGGCAGGAACAAAGGGTATGCTTGAACGTTTCGCAAAACAGAAGATTAATTCATATAACTCATTGACGGATCAACAGGCAAAAGAAATCGATGAGTACTTCAAGAAATTTGCATATGACATGGATAAGGGAGGTCGCCTTATACCTGGATGGATTTATCAGGTTCGTAACTCTGTTGGTTCTGGCGCTTTTATGTTTAAATCGGAAGCATTCCCTGACGGAGCCAGCCTTAAGAATGTTGATCCAGGTGACATCTTTGTTGATGAGAAACACAAATGGGACAAAACGCTACTTGGACACAGATATGACATTTTTATAGAGAAGACAGTAACAGACAGTCGTTGTCTTCCCAAGACCAGCCAAAAGGTCAACTCTGTCAAGGAAAAGTTCCTCGCACATATTTACAATGGTATCACCATTGCTCAAAAGTTTAATCTCTAACAAGTAAAAATCATGGCAGATAGCAAGGCTTTAGTAATAAGAGTACAAAATACATCAGAACCACAAGGGGGACCAAATAAATGGCAAGACATGACCTCGCAGATACATGTATTTACGAGAGACATCGAAACGCCTGATATAACAAGCGATGCGGATGTCGCAGCAATGGTTTCTGGCATTCCAACCGTGTTCGCCAGAGCGAATATGTTTAATACGGCATTATCCTATAGTAGCAGTATTAAAAAGAGCGCAAGTGCTCTAAACCAGTATTATCTTGGGCTTGTTGACGAGTGGCGTGGTGCAATAGCATGTATTGCTCTTGACTCAAACGCAATAGACGTCCATACCATTGAACTTGGCTACACCGATGGCAAAGGATATAAAGATACAGCGAACATTTATGAGCCAAAGGGAGCATTTGGAAATATGCTCTTTGAACGCAGAAAAGTTTGGTGTTCTCAGAAAGTTTCACAAAACGAAAAGAATCTTCCATTTATTAATGTCATCAAAATTAATGGGAAAGTCGTCGCTGGAACCTCTCCTGACACCTTGCTCTTTACTTCTGCTAATTATAAACTGAAACCGGGTAAGCCGTATGTTGATGTCGCAACAGGAAAATTCACTGATCCTCAGAAGTCCAACCTGAATGCTGAACAATGGCTCT
>CAYXGN010000227.1:0-2579 GCA_964464505.1 uncultured Prevotella sp. | reverse complement strand
CCTTCTTCTCGCGATAGTAGTTCATGAGGCAGCCGTCGGCGAGGATTTGTCGCTCGTCGGGCGTGAGGTTCTGGAAGTAGAGGTGGAGGGGTTGCACGCCGGCGGCGGTGATGACCTGGGCGTCGATCTCCTCCTTGCCCGAGAGGATGGCATCGCGGATGCCGGGGACGAAGACCTTGTCGCCCGGTTGGAGGTCGAAGGGCGTGTCCTTGGCGATGGTGAACGGCACGATGCCCCAGTTGATGCAGTTGGAGCGGTAGCGTTTTGTGGCGTACTCATAGCAGATGTTGGCATCGCCGCCAAGCACCTTCTGGCACGAGGCAGCCTGCTCGCGTGCCGAGCCGTCGCCGGGACGGTTGGCGAAGACGCAGGAGCCGAAGGAGGTGTCCTCCGCCGTTGCCCCCACTTTGGCGAGAGCCTCGGCGATGTTCCGGCCCACGTCGCCGTTGCGGCGTGCTATGTCCTGCTGTTGGATGGCCTTGCTCAGTCCCACATACTCCGGCACGCGGCGCGAGAGGGCGAACTCCGACAGTTTGAGGGGGTTGGAGCGGTAGCTGCTCGTCTCTCCCGAGGGGATGAGTTCGTCGGTCGTCGTCACCGGGTCGTGGATGACGGCAGCGAGTTCGAGGAGCATATTCTCCTGCATGGGGTACATCTTGGGCCAGTCCTTGATGTTGGGGCCGTAGCGCAGAGCCACGGAGTCGTCGGCACGTCCGTAGCCGTTGTAGACACGGCATTTATAGATTTTGTCGTCATAGCGGTAGGGCTTGTGCGTGTTGTCATAGTCCACATCGGTGGCTGCCGTTATCACGCCGCCGTTGGCGGCAGTGGCGGCGATGGAGCGTGCGTCCATGAGAGCCACGAGGGAGAGTTGTCCCTGTCCCGGCTTCGACCCCTCACGGTTGGGGAAGTTGCGTGTGGTGTGGCGTATGCTGAGTCCGTTGTTGGCAGGCACGTCGCCGGCACCGAAGCAGGGTCCGCAGAAGGCGGGCTTCATCACCACTCCCGCCTCGATGAGGTCGGCGGTGATGCCCTCGCGTGTCACAGCCATCGACACCGGTGTCGACTGCGGATAGGCAGAGGCGGTGAAGTAGTCGTTGCCGATGCTCTTGCCACGGAGTATGGCGGCAGCCTCGGCGAGGTTGTCATAGGTGCCGCCGGAGCAGCCGGCGATGATGCCCTGGTCGGCATGCACCTTGCCGTCAACCACCTTGTCGACGAGATGCACGTCCACCTTGTCGCCGAAGCGGCGGCGCGCGTCGTCCTCTATGCGCGAGAGGATGCCCACGGGGTCTGCCTGGAGCTCGTGGATGGTGACGGCATTGGAGGGATGGAACGGCAGGGCAATCATCGACTCCTGCGTGCTGAGGTCCACACGGATAAGCATGTCATAGTAAGCCACGCTGCCGGGGCGCAGTTCGCGGTAGTCGTCGGGGCGTTGGTGGATTTCGTAGTGATGGCGCACCTCGTCGTCGGTGACCCAGATAGAGCTGAGGCAGGTCGTCTCGGTGGTCATTATGTCGATGCCGTTACGGAAGTCGATGGGCAGCTCCTTCACTCCGGGGCCTGCGAACTCGAGCACTTTGTTCTTCACGCAACCGCTCTCGAAGGTCGCCTTCACCAGTGAGATGGCTACATCGTGGGGACCCACACCCTTGCGCGGCTTTCCTTCCAGCCACACCAGCACCACCTCGGGGGCGTTGATGTCCCAAGTGTTGCGGAGGAGTTGCTTGACGAGTTCGCCACCGCCCTCGCCCACTCCCATGTTACCGAGAGAGCCGTAGCGAGTGTGGGAGTCGCTGCCGAGAATCATATTGCCGCACTTCACCATCATCTCGCGGGCGTACTGATGGATGACAGCCTGGTTTGCCGGCACATAGATGCCGCCGTACTTCTTCGCTGCGGAGAGACCGAACACATGGTCGTCCTCGTTGATGGTGCCGCCCACGGCGCAGAGCGAGTTGTGGCAGTTGGTCATGGCATAAGGCAGAGGAAACTCCGTCAAGCCACTGGCGCGTGCCGTCTGGATGATGCCGACGTAGGTGATGTCGTGCGACATCATCGCGTCGAAGCGTATGCGCATCTTCTTTCCCTTGCCGCCGTCGACATCGTGCGAGCGGAGGATGCCGTAGGTGATGGTGCTCTCGCGACCCTCGTCGGGGCTGATGCCCTGGTAGTCGTCGCGAATTTCGGTTCCGTTGAGGAGGTAGACTCCATGGTTAATGACTTCAATCATAATGCTTTTAGGTTTAAGTTTGTTTTATTTATTGAGTTCTAAAGTTTTATTATAGTAGGTGCGGATGCAATTCTCCTCCCTTTTAGGGGAGGTCGGGAGAGGCTTAGACGCACCCAATGTTTTGTTCTCCCACGGATAGCACGGATGCCACGGAATTATTTTTTTTACGACCACGAATTAAACGAATATCACGAATCTTATTTTTGTCAAGAATTTAAGAATTTAAGACCCTGCGGGGCTTACTTCCGTGAATTCTGTGTTAAAACATTAATCTCCGTTAATCATCCATTAATCTATCGTTAATCTTTCGTTGTTAGCAAGGGTAATCGTAGTAGGTGCGGAT
>CAYXGN010000226.1:0-2582 GCA_964464505.1 uncultured Prevotella sp. | reverse complement strand
CAAAATGAAATCTCTATTGATTTTCAATAAGTTATAAGCCCCACCCAACCCTCCACGTCGGGGAGGGCTTTTGTGATTAGCAATGGTAATTGTAGTAGGCGCGCATCGCCGAGGTGCGCCCCTCTATCTGGGGCGTTCAAAAATTGATTTGTAGAGTTTCGAAAAAACAATTAACTTTGCAATAGAAAGAAGAAGATTTAAGGATGAGAGCTTCGGATTGTAGTTCCGAAGAGGCGCTGTCCTTAATTCTTCTTCTTTTTTATGCTTTTGCCCTGTCAGGGCGCAGGGGTGGTGGGGGCTTCCGTTACCAGGGTGCTGCTCGGAGATCAGCACCTACTACGGTATGCTTGGCTGTTTGAGGGGCGCGTCTTCTGTGATTGCCCTCTAGTTAAACTTTTTGAGTTATTGTTTCCCGGGATTAAACAGAATCGCCATTATATGGGTAGGGTTAAATGGTTTTGAGAGTTTGCTATGCACAGTTCAAGACTCTTTCGGATTGAGGTCGAAAGGTAGCAATGGGGCATCGTCAGTGCCATTGTTGAATCTGTCGAAATCGGAGATAAACGAGCGGTCTTGGATTAGTCGGTACTTCTCATATTCTCCATACGCCTTTGCCTTCGCTTCTTCTTGCGTTACCGTTCCTGCCGAAGCGTCTACCTCATAATCCATAGTGTCAAGGAATTGGGCAAGCCGCTTGCGCCAATCTTCCATCGTGGTAATGATATGTCGCTCAGCACGAGTCTCGGCAAAGTCGAGGAATGCCGTCGTGACACGGTTGAGTTGGTTCAGTTCCTTATCCGACAAATAGTTCTTCGCCACTATTGTATCTGACTTTTGTACTCGCCCATCGGGAGCTTTCTTCCATGTGGTAAGTCCCATGTGTGGCTGTTCTGCATCGGCTCTGTTATAGACAATCTCGGCAGCAGTGTGATGGGTGACAGCCATATGCATCATATTCTGCACCATCTTGAAAAACAATTTAGTGCTCTCCGATTTGGCATCGTAATCGGCACTGCACTCTGCATAGATGTCGGTTATCTTCTGATAGTAGCGGCGTTCGGAAGTGCGAATCTCGCGGATGCGTTCCAACAAGTCGTCAAAGTAATCCTTACCGAAATGTCTTCCCTCCTTCAATCGCTCATCGTCGAGTACATAGCCCTTGATGACAAACTCCTTCAACACCGAAGTAGCCCATATGCGGAACTGCGTGGCTTGGTAACTGTTCACGCGGTAGCCAACGGCGATGATGGCATCGAGGTTATAGAACAAAGGAGAGCGCTCTACATCACGCTCGCCTTCAAGTTGAACTATCCCAATTTTTCGGATAGTTGCCTCTTCCTTCAACTCGCCTGCCTCATAGATTTGTCCTAAATGATAACTTATGGTTCGCACATCTACGCCAAACAGTGCTGCCATACGTTTCTGCGACATCCAGAAGGTTTCGCTATTGAAGATAACTTCTATTCGAGTCTCGCCTTGCGAAGTCTTATACAGCAAGATATTGGATTCCAGCGAGTTGTGTATAAGTTCGGTCATCGGAACGGACTGCGAAAAGAAATCCCTTGCCTGCTGCACCAACGTTTTCTTGCCATCGGCATTCTCGGCAACAATCATGCACGCTATGCGTGACAGACGGAAAATCTCGACCTTTCGGAATGAGCCGCTGCCTATCTTGACCATATCAACCGTTTGGTTGAAATGGTCATCAATATTCATGCCCTTGGCATTCGCCACTTCTATTGCCTTGCTGATTACCCTTTGGAATTTCCAATTAGCAGAATAACCCATAGCGGAGCATAGGTCTCGGGAACTCCAATACTCTTGCCCATGCTCATCAGTTCGGCGTATTTCTTCGAACGTGGAGCGCATTTCGGGTATGTTGTCTTTGGCTGCCATGACCTTTCTGAGTTATTGCTTCCCGAGATTAAAGACGAAGACATGATTCAAGATTCCGAAGGACACGGTCTTTGTCTTCCCCTGGAAGTGCATCTCGCCGACAGAGCAAAGGCCGTAGTTGCGCACTTCTATCATTGAATCCATAGCCCAACCGAGGACGCTTGACACAAAAAGGTTTCCGATGGCAGCATTGGCTTTGTCGTCGGAGTCCGATGTCCTTTTGTCTATGTAGCTTTTCAGTTCGTTCATCACTGCTTCTTTATGCTCTTGCTTGGAAGGGCAAGTGGTGGCGAGGGCGATGACCACAAGAAGCAGTATTATCAATTTCGTAAGCCATGATTTGCCGTGCCCCGAACTGGGCTGGGGCACTTGCTCTGCTGCATACGGGGTTTCTACCTCGCGGCTGACATTGCTCTCCGTGTTCGTTTGGCTTTCACGGAAGATAGCATCCAGCCCCTGCACCGTCCATGCCGGTTTCCATTGCTCCTCGCTTTCACTTCTTGCAAGTGTGTCGGATGTGATGTGACGCAGGCGCAACTCCTCGATGGAGTATGGACCCTGCTGCTCGTTGTTTACAAAAATATAATAAAGCATGTTTTAGTTCGGTAAGTTATCGGTTAATGATTTTATACTATTTTATGCAAAGATAGTGCAAACGAGAGCAATGAAAGTTTACTTTCGCATTG
>CAYXGN010000225.1:0-2584 GCA_964464505.1 uncultured Prevotella sp. | reverse complement strand
CCGACCGACCCTCTGTGCCGTGGATGTAACCGTCGGTTTGGGTTTCATGATAGGCTCCGTCGAAGATGAGATGATGCCAAAGCAGACCCGAAGAGAAGTTCAGTCCTACATTAAGAGTATTGAAAGAACCGTACGAGCCGGTGAGTTCGAGCGACGGTGAGGTGTTGGGCGTGAGCGTGGCGAGCGACAGGCTGCCGCCGAAAGCACCGTCGCCGTTTGTCGATGAGCCTACTCCGCGCTGCAACTGTGCGCTGCCGAGCATTGAGCCGTAACTGTTCATGTTAGCCCAGAACACACTTTGGTCCTCCGGGGAATTGAGAGGCACCCCGTCGAGAGTGACGTTAATGCGGCTGTCGGCGGCTCCGCGGATGCGCATATAGACCGGTCCGGCGCCCATTCCGTTCTCGTTCCAAGCCAGAACACCGGGTGTTCTGGAAAAGAGGAAGGGGAGTTCCTTGCCCGATTGTGAGAAACTGTGAAGTTCGTTCTGTTCGATGTTAGCCACTGCGAAGGGTGCGTTCTTGGGTGCTCTCACCGCTTTCACCACCACTTCGCTGATTTGTTGCACACTCGTCGTGTCGAGCTGGGCTTGCACAGTGGCTGCCTTTGCAGTCATAACAACGCTCGCAAGCACTGCCGCACCAATAATTCTGTTCATTGCTTTACCTGAATTTTGAAATAAAATACACAAAAAGGGGCAACTTTTTATGTTCACCTTACTCGCTACGCCGGCATTATCCGGATCAGCTCTGAGGGTATAATCTCAGGCGGAGATGTCCGCCACCCCTTTGCTTGCAGTTTGCAAGCGGGTGCAAAGGTAAGAATTTTTCAGCAATAATCAATGATTTCCTGCAAAGGCTTCATCACGAAGTCGCGCTCGTGCATCAGCGGATGTGGAATGGTGAGATTGGGTGTCGCGATGTGCTCGTCGTCGTAGAGCAGGATGTCGATGTCGATGATGCGGTCGTGATAGCTGCCGTCCGGCGCGGTCTTCTCCGTCCGCCCGAGCCGGCGTTCTATCTCCTGTGTGGCGTTGAGAAGCTGCTGCGGCGACAGCGTGGTGACGACGCGGACACACATGTTAAGGAACATGTTGGGAGAAGAAAAGCCCCATGGCTCGGTCTCATACTGCGACGAGATGCGGTCCACACGCCCTGCGAGCGCACCTATCATGTCGATGGCTTCGCGCATCATCCGCTTGCGGTTGCCTAAGTTTGAGCCTAATGAGAGATAAGCCTTGTGCTCCATTGTGTCGTTGGGTTGCTGCCGTCGCGCCGTGTCCGCTGCGTCAATCGTTGAGGATGAGGAGCGCGTCGCCGAAGCATCCGAACTTGTAGCCGTTCTTTACGGCGAGGTCGTAGGCCTCCATCACGAGGTCGTAACCGCCGAAGGCGCACGTCTCCATAAGGAGAGTGGAGTAGGGATGATAGAAGTTGGCGAGCATTCTGTCTGCCAATCCGAAGTCGTAAGGAGGGAAGATGAACTTGTTTGTCCATCCGTCGTACTCCTTAAGGAGTCCGTCGGTGCCCACAGCGGTCTCTGTCGCCTTCACCACACTGGTGCCGACGGCGCACACATGATGCCCTGCCAGTTTCGTGTCGTTGACTGTCTTGCAAGCCTCTGCGGTTATTATCATCTGCTCGGAGTCCATCTTGTGCTTCGTCAAGTCCTCCACCTCTATGTCGTGGAAGTTGCCGAGTCCGCAGTGAAGGGTAATGAAAGCGAAGTTCATCCCCATCAGTTCCATGCGTTTAAGGAGCTCACGCGAGAAGTGAAGACCCGTTGCCGGGGCTGTCACCGCACCTTCGTGCTTGGCGAAGACACACTGGAAATCGTCGAAATCGTCGGGCGTTGCGTGCGGGTCCTCGCGTTTGTCTATGATGTAACGCGGCAGCGGTGCCTCGCCGAGGGAATAGAGTTCGCGCTTGAACTCTTCGTGGGGGCAGTCGTAAAGGAAGCGGAGTGTGCGGCCGCGACTCGTCGTGTTGTCGATTACCTCTGCCACCATGCTTCCGCTTTCGTTGAAGAACAGTTTGTTGCCGATGCGTATCTTGCGTGCCGGTTCCACGAGAACGTCCCACAGACGCATCTCCGCGTTGAGTTCACGAAGCAGGAATACCTCTATCTGGGCGTCGGTTTTCTCTTTCGTTCCGTAAAGGCGTGCGGGGAAAACCTTAGTGTCATTGAAGATGAAGGTGTCGCCTTCGCCGAAATAGTCGAGCATGTCGCGGAAGTTGAGATAATCGCCTTTGACGGGCTTCCCCTTTGCGTTCTTGCGGAACATGTCAATGGTTTGCGACTTACGGTGCAGCACCATAAGGCGACATTCGTCGCGACGGGTGACGCGGAAAGTGTGTTTCTCACCGCTACTGTTGACAAATTCGCGCTCCACGCTGTGCGGATAGAGGGCTATTTGTTCCTCTGGCAACTTAAATTTGAATTGTGATAATTTCATATTTATTTGTTTTCCTCTTCGTTGTTTTCTGGTGGGTTCTAAAAATTGGCTTTGTCAGATTTCCTCATTAAATGTAGTAGGTGCGGATCGCCGAGACGCACCCGATGTTTTTTCTGTCACGAAGTTTCG
>CAYXGN010000224.1:0-2591 GCA_964464505.1 uncultured Prevotella sp. | reverse complement strand
AGGGTGCGCCTCGGAGATGCGCACCTACTACGATTTCTGTGTTCTCGGTGTTATCCGTGGGAGGTTTTATTCTTGGGGGCTGTGTTGTCGAGCGAGGACGCTCGACCTCCTACGGTTCACTTTTCGAAATCGCTGCACGGAATGACGAAATCTTGCAAAATAAGGCATTGGGAAACGGGAAAATATGTAAAATAAGGCATTGAAAATGGCAAAATCTTGCAAAATAAGGCAGTCCGTCATTTTTTTGCATTATCTTTGCACCTATGAAACAAGAAGTTACAGACAAAAGGGATTTGGAGGTTATCCTTAGAGACCAGAAGGAAGAAATTGAGAATCGAAAGGACGAGAATCTTTGTCCTCGTCGGGAAGAGCAGCTTGTAGACCTGAACAGTCCACAGGCTCAAGTCGTCATAGGTGTACGCCGTTGCGGCAAATCAACATTGTGTTTCCAAGCGTTGCAACATTCCGGAAAGGCTTTTGCCTATGTGGATTTTGACGATGAGCGTCTGGCCGGATTGCAAACTGACCAGTTGAATGATGTGCTGGAAGTGCTTTACAAGATATATGGCGACTTCCATCATCTCTTTTTGGACGAGATACAGAATGTGGAAGCATGGCCGTTGTTTGTCAACCGGTTGCTTAGAAAAAAGTTGCACGTGGTATTGACCGGCAGCAACGCCAAACTGCTTAGCAATGACCTTGCCACCCATCTGACAGGCAGAAGTTGTGAGATTTCACTCTATCCATTTTCTTTCGAGGAATATTGCATCGCAAAGGGCGTGGATGCCGAAGCATTGACCACGAAAGGCATTGCCCTGCGCAGGGCAGCGTTTGACGAGTATATGAAACAAGGCGGTTTCCCAGAGCTAATGCTTGTCAAGAACGAAAGACTCTACATTTCCAATTTGACAAACAACGTGTTGAAAAGGGACATCGAACAGCGATACAACGTCGCTTTTACGGCAAACTTTGAGAACATGGCAAACCATCTCCTGAATGTATCGCCAATAACGCCTGCAATCAGTGAACTTGCCAAAACCTTCGGATTCAAGTCTGCCCATACAGTAAGAAACTACATCAACTATCTCAAACAAGCCTATATATTAATAGGGGTGAAGAAATATTCCGCCAAGAGCAAGATGCGCATCACCCAAGAGAAATTGTATGCTGTGGATGTGGCTCTGATGAACAAGAGGGAAAATGCTTTTGCCGGCGACAACCTGGGGTGGCGTTTGGAAACCATTGTGTTGCTTCACCTGATTCGCAAATGCAATTACGAGGGGTGGGATGTCTATTACCTGAAAGACAGGTCTGGCGAATGTGACTTTGTCGTATGTGATGGCAACAAGGTGCTGCAATGCATTCAGGTGTCATACGATATCTCCAACGAAAAGACCAGAAGGCGTGAAATCGGAGGTTTACTCTTGGCATATCGGCTGACGAAATGCAGAAACTTGCTGCTACTGACAGACCATGAGCATCAGGAGCAGAAAACAGGTGAAGTGTCCGTTACCATAAAGCCCGTGTATGAATGGGCTTGCCTATATGCGAAGTCAGCATTTTAGGACATTCTTGTAAATAATGTGGTTGCCTGTTGCAAGGGCGCGTCTCGGCGATCCGCACCTACTACGGTTTGCTAAACTCTGTGTTTATCTGTGTGGAAACTTTATATTCGTTCGATGGTGTTATTGATGGTTGAAAAAAACAAATTTCCGTGCGTTCTGCGAGTTCCGTGTTCGATATAAATTATGTGGTTGCGAGGGTGCGTCTCGGCGATCCGCACCTACTACGGTTTCTGATAATCTGGAATCTGTGGGAGGCATTCTTGCTTGAGGGGTGCGTCTCGGAGATACGCACCTACTACGATTTCCGTGTCCTCAATGAAATCTGTGGGGCATTCCCGTTTAGGGGCTCGTCTCGGCGATACGCGCCTACTAAGCGGTATCATTTTGTTATGTTTTTATGTTAAAAAGTGGCAAATAGAAAGTGGCGTAGAATCTCCGAGAAAGTTGCCTGGTTTCCCCCAGAAAGTGGCATACTTTCCCGGGGAAATTAAGCCATTTTCCCGATGAAAATTGTAATGCATTGAAAATCAAAGGGATGCAAAAGGGGCACAAAAGCGGGGCAATCTTGTCGGTTTTAACTTAATAAATGTAAAGAAACTGCGCGCCGTGTTAATATTATTAACATCCGATGTTCCATTTGTAGTATTTTGGGGTTTGAAAACAAGAACGCGCCGAAAATACCTGAAAAAGTGTCACTTTTCGGAACAAAAAAGTGACATTTTGAAACCTCTATTGATTTTCAATGAGTTATAAGCCCCACCCAACCCTCTCCGGTTTTGTTTGCGAAGGGTGCCGCTCGGAGATCGGCACCTACTATGGTTTGCAGCCTTGCTTGCGAGGGTGCATCTCGGCGATCTGCACCTACTACGATATCTTGCCCTGTTTCATAAATCTGCCGCTCTTACCAATGTTTTATTTGCCGATGCAGAAGTTTTGGAAGATGGAATGGAGCACTTCATCGGTGCTGATGGTGCCGCCGGTGATTTCGGAGAGGCTGTCGAGGCAGTCGTGGAGGTCGATGCTGAT
>CAYXGN010000223.1:0-2595 GCA_964464505.1 uncultured Prevotella sp. | reverse complement strand
GCTTTCAGTGCAATCTGTAGTTCCATCCAAAATCTTTTTCAAAAAATTTGTTTGTAATATAAAAATAACTACCTTTACCGCGTGAAAGCAAAGGCGGCATCGGAAGCGCGTTTTGCGCGTACACAGTTCCCTCTTTTACCGCAAATCAAACTGTTAATCTAACAAAAAGTCACATAGAGAGTCGTTATGCCCATCACGCTTGACCAACTTTTGGCGAGCCGCGACGCACGCCACGCCCTTCAGATGCGCCTCATCGCAGACCATCCTGACTGTGCTTTGGTGTGTCTCACCGTCCTCATGCCGGGCAATGTGAAGCGCAACAGCCAGTCGCTCACCGTTGCCCACGCCGCGGTGGAGGCACTGCGCCAAGCTTTTTCTCTTGCCGAAGGCAGCATCATCGAGCGCGACCTCGACACGGGCTACGAGGCTTTCCTCCTCGTCCGGGGCGACCTCCTCTCGGTGAAGCGCACGGCTTGCGCCATAGAGGACACGCATCCCCTCGGCAGGCTCTTCGACATCGATGTCATCGACACTCACGGCATCCCTGTGCCGCGCACAGCCGTGGGCGGCAGTCCGCGCCGCTGCCTCGTCTGCGACAACGAGGCGCGCTATTGCATGCGCAACCGTTCCCACACGCAGGACACCATCTGGCAGCGCATCAACGCCCTCGTCGATACCTACACGAGTGACAAGACACCGACCCCCAACCCTTAACACCCCTCCGAAACTGATGTACAGCGAATACGAGATACGCCAAATTCCCCTCTCCCTGCCGCGCTCGCGCAGCATGGTGGAGGCATTCCTGCACGACAACGCCCTGCGCCTCGATGCCGCGTGCGACTACTTTGCCGGTGTCTTCCGCCTCGGTGACGACGCGATGCTCGCCGGTGGCGGTCTCCACGGAGCCACAATAAAATGCCTGGCGGTGCGCAGCGACTGCCGCGACGAGGCTCTCGCCTGCCGCATGGTGTCACATCTGGTGAGCGTCGCCAATGCCAACGGTCATCAGGTGGTGCGACTCTTCACCAAACCCTCCAACCGCGCCGTGTTCGAGAGCATGTCGTTCCGACTCCTTGCCGAAGCCCCCGAAGCCATACTCATGGAGACAGGCGTTGGCGGCATCGATGCCTACTGCCGCTATCTCCGTGACCTCCGTGCCAACGCCTCTGCCGGCAGCAACGGAGAGGTGGGCGTGATAGTGATGAATGCCAACCCCTTCACCCTCGGCCATCGTTATCTCGTGGAGCAGGCGGCGCGGCGTGTGACTCACCTCTATGTCATCGCCGTCAAGGAGGAGGCATCGCTCTTCGCCTACGACGAGCGCATGGCGATGTTGCGCGCCGGCTTATATAATATAAATAATGTGTCGCTGTGCTCCGGCAGCGACTATGCCGTGAGTGCGACGACCTTCCCCACCTACTTCCTGAAACGCCTCTCCGACGCGTCCCCCACTCAGATGACCCTCGACATCGACCTCTTCCGCCGACATATCATGCCTGCCCTCGGTGCCACGGTGCGCTTCGTGGGCAGCGAACCCACCGACGCGCTCACGCGCCGCTACAACGAGATGATGGCGCAGATGCTGCCACGGGTGGTGGAGATAGACCGCCTCACGCTGCCCCCATCGCCCGGCAGCACAGCCGGCGATGCCCCTCTGCCGGTGAGCGCGAGCCTTGTGAGGGAGGCGATGAAGCAAGGTCGCCTTTGGGAGGCAGCACCGATGCTTCCGCCGACGACAGTGCCTTACATCATTGCCCACCTCGCCACGCAGGCGTTGCAGACAGAACTCGACCTCACCCCCAAACCCGGTCTCGTGGACAGGCACGACAGTGGGGCGCACAAAGATATGGACTACGCCCTCATGTGCCGTAGCATCCGCGTCCTGCATCCCTTCTTCGTGCGACTCGCCCTCATGGGTTTTGCAGAGGAACAGCCCTCGCACGGCGACATCGTAAGGGTGGGGCAGGAGGCGGAGCGCGCCATGCTCCGCGCCACGGCAGGGGTGAACACCCACAAGGGTGCTCTCTTCTCTCTGGGTCTGGCAGTGGTGGCAGCAGCCCGCGAAGCCTTCCTCCATGGGGCGGACAGCATCTCTGCCGAGGGCGTGCAGCGCGAAATAATGCGCCTCGCCGCTGACTTCCCCGACACGCAAGGCACCCACGGCAGTGCCGCCAAGCGCAAGGCGGCTCTCGAAAGTGGGCAGTCGCTCACGGTAAAAGGGGCTCTCGACAATGCCCGCGAGGGTTATGCGCTACTCTTCTCGGCGTGGTTGCCCTACTGGCAACGCCTTCATGCCGCTGGCGACGCGTTCGCCCTGCACCGCACCCTGCTGCGCATCGTCTGCGACCTCGACGACACCAACATCATCTTCCGTGCCGGCACAGCGGCGGCAGCGAGGGTGAAGGAGGAGGCGCACTCTCTCCTCGCCGGCTTCTCCGAGGCGGCTCTCCACGACATGAACGCCCGCTTCACGGTCCACAACATCTCCCCCGGGGGCAGCGCCGACATGCTGTCGCTCACCCTCTTCATCGACTCCGTATGCCTAAAAAATTTACAAACTACAGATTACAAACAATGCAAACCGTAGTAGGCGCG
>CAYXGN010000222.1:0-2643 GCA_964464505.1 uncultured Prevotella sp. | reverse complement strand
TTCGCGTAATTCGTAGTTTGTATCTCTGTGTCCTCTGTGCAATCTGTGGGAGAAATAATAAGGGCGCGCCTCGGAGATGCGCGCCTACTACGATTTGCTTTGCTAATCACAAAAGCCCTCCCCGGCGGGGAGGGTTGGGAGGGGCTTCTTCTCCTTCCCTCTAGAGGAGGTCAGGAGGGTCTTTTCCTTAACTTTTTGCGTTAAACTTGGTTAAATATATATATATATATATATATGAAAAGGTGTACCTTTGCGGTCGATAAGCGGTGCGGCGGTGAATAAGGTAAAAAGATGAAAGTCACCGAGTGCTAATTATTACTTATTTAATCATTAAAAAACAACAAACAATATTGCAAAAAGAAAGGAAGTATTATGAAAAAACTTTTCACATTACTTACATTTATGGTTGTGTCCATCGCAACCTATGGCTACACTGATGTCGTGAATCCTGGTTATAATCCTGGAGATGGAGGCACGTTTACCAAGGACGTGGCCGTCAAATGGTCAACTCAGGGTCTCGTTGCTTCTATCGATGTGAGTAACTGCGCAAGTACAGGAGACGATCAGATTTTGACTATTGGTAGTAAGATAGATACTTACAGTGCAAGTAATTCTGAAGTTATGCACTTTTATTTCAAACACAATACTTCAGGAGTTGGTGGAACATTGGAAGTGCTATATTTTAGTGGAAGTGGTGACAATTCAAAGATATGTGCAAAAAAGAGCGTAAACAGTGACGAACTTGTCATTAGGTTCAACCAGACAGATGGTGTCATTGTGAACGGTGTATCTTTTAACCACAAGCCAAAGAATACATATTCTATGGGCGATTCTATCACAAGTGATATTTCCAGTTACTACTCCAGTATTTTTGCTCTTGAATCCACCAAAATTGGAAGTGCAGATGGTGGAACAAAAGCCAAATACAACTACATCCGCTTATTTGATAAAACTTCTGCTTTTACAAATGAAGAAACAACAAGTTGGGATTATCAGGAACTCGTGGCTTCTATCAATGTAAGCGGCTGTTTAAGTTACTCCAACGAGCAAATTCTTGCTATCGGTAATATAATCAATTATTATAGTGGTTACTGGTACGAAAAAACGAATGGCAGCAAGGCGGAAACAGACGTTCTCCACTTCTATTTCAAGCACAACGCTACTGGAGCTGGTGGAACATTGCAAGTAATCTATTTCCATGGAACAGGTGAAACTTCAACAGTTTGTGCCAAGAAAGAGGTTGACAGCGATGACCTAACCATTAAGTTTTCAAAGGGCTTCGGCGTAACTGTGAATGGTGAATCTTTCAACTACAAGTCATTGAGCACATATAACCAAGGCGATGAAATTCCTACAAGTGAAGTTCCTAATTACTACACCGAGATATGGGCACTCGGTACAACAAAAATTGGTTGTCCTGACGGAAGTTACGCCGCCTACAATTCAGTAGAGTTGAAGAGTTTGATGACACTTGACGAGAGTGCAAACAATGCCGATATGATTTCACACTTTAACAATGAGGCAGTGAACACCGCTTTGAAGCGCACTCTTACCGTTAATGAATGGAACACCTTCTGTGTGCCTTTCGACATCCCTTCCAGCAACGCTTTGCTGAATTCTTCGTTCTGCACTGTTAAGGAGTATGACAAAGTGGATGGCACAACAATGCACCTCAAGACCGCAACAGAGATAAAGGCAGGAACACCGTATCTTGTGAAGCCGACGGTTGCAATATCCAACCCGCGTTTTGAGAATGTAACAGTAGCAGCGACTTCTCCTGAACCCGTTGGCAGCGACACTTACAAGTTCGTTGGTCTCTACAGCACGAAGGAATTCAATTCTGACGAAACCTCTACTTCTTACATCCTCGTAAGCGGCGGCAACCTTGTGAACCCCACAGCATCGACAATGAAGGGTATGCGTGCTTACTTCACTTGCACAGGCAAAGCAGGCGTTGCACCAAGAGTTGACATCGACGGTGTGGAGACAGCCCTCTCGGAAGTGGTAGGCAACGATGAGGTCACTGACGGCCGCATCTACAACCTGCGCGGAATGTATGTCGGCAACGACAGCAGCCGCCTCGCAAAGGGCATCTACATTATGAACGGAAAGAAAGTAGTGTTGAAATAAAAATAACTGACAGACAATGAAGACAGAAAAGAAAGAATACATCACGCCGGCAATCGCCGAGATAGAGATTGGCAACGCCGCCCTCTACTCCGTGTCGAGCACAGGTAGCAGCGTTGATTTCTCGGGCAACCAAGGCGAAAGTCAAGACGCAGGTAAAGCTATGACTGGCGCATGGACAACACCATGGGACGATATAAACACAGAGGCTGAAGGAGACTACTAAGAACTTCTACAGTTAAATTGATTAATAATTAGTAATTTTCTTCCCTTGCCGCTTTTTCTGAGTAGAGCGCGCAAGGGAAGTTTTTTTTGTGGCCCCTCCCAATCCTCCCCGTCGTGGAGGGCTTTTGTGATTAGCAAAGGCAAACCGTAGTAGGCGCGAATTGTCGTGCAAGCGAGAGCAGAGTCAAGCTTGCTTGAACTATGCCGAGCACAGCCGACAATCAACTTGTTGAATTTCCGAGACGCGCCCTTCCAGACAGCAAAGCAAACCGTAGTAGGCGCAGATCGCCG
>CAYXGN010000221.1:0-2658 GCA_964464505.1 uncultured Prevotella sp. | reverse complement strand
CATACAAGGCTTGCCTTGTGGCTGTTCCAGCCATAGCGGGATTGAAGTTACCCCCCCCGCTGAGTGACAATAGAACTAAACTAATTGATTTTAAGTTTGTTGCCATAAATGTTAGGTTTTTTTAATTATTGAATTAGGTGTGTGATTAAATTTTCACTTTCACTATCAGTTTTCTTACTTTGCCGGAGCCTATTGCAGGGGCATGCGGGTCTTCCGGCCAGACAATCATGAATTGTCCGGGATGGAGAGAGGCGTAGACTTGCGCCGGTTCGGCGTAGAGGGCGCAGTCGGCGGCGGCATCGTAGGGCTTCATCTCATTGGTGACGTCCTCCACAGCCTTCCACCCTATGGTCTCTTCGCCTTCGAGAAGCACATGGATGTCGATGTAGCGGCGGTGCATCTCGAGCACCTGACTGTCGGCAGCGACGCAGTCAAGACTGACATTATTGATGAAAAGGTCGTCGCCCTGAATTTCGATGCGTCCGCAAGGAGAGTGCAGAAGGTCGTGCGATTTTATGTAGTCGAAAGCTGTCTTGAACAGCGGATGCAGCGGTTCTATGCGCGCAGAGTGTTTTAGATTTGATATAATCATAGTTTTCAAGGGGTTTTAGTCTTCCATATTGTCGGTGGTGGGGCGCAGGAAATAGAGTTGCACCATGAGTGCCACCGCCACTACTGCCGCGAGTGCGGCGAAGCCCAAGCCGAGGTTGCCGTTGTCGCTCCACCTGCCCAGGACATTGGTTATCATGGCTCCGGCAAACACTCCCACCATATTCATTATGCCGTAGGCAGTGGCGCGGGTGCGCGCTCCCACAAACTGGCAGAGGATGGGCATGTTGTTGGAATCGAACATGCCGTAGCCGATGCCGAAGAGCAGTCCGGCGCACACCACTCCCACGATGCTGTGGCCGAAGCCCAGGAGCAGGAGCGAGGGGATGGTGAGTCCGAGTCCGATGGCACCGGTGTAGACGCGCCCTCGGATGTTGCGCTTCACCCAGCGGTCGCTCAGTGTGCCGCCGAGCAGCACTCCGATGAACGATGAGGCAGCGATGGTGATGGTGGCCATGGGTCCTGCTTGCGACATGGGCAGCCCGAGGTTCTCGGCAAACAGTGTCGGCATCCAGTTTTTGGTGGCCCATCCCGGCAGACTGGGAACGGCGAAATAGAGCAGTATCACCCAGAAAGCCACGTTGGTGAGGAGCCTCCTCATGCCGGCAACGACACCGGGTGATGCCTTCCTTGCCTCAGGCTTTGGAGCGGGCGCAGGCTCGCTCTTCCTGTCCTTGAGCCCGAGGGCGAGGATGAAGGCATAGACAATGCCTATGATGCCGAACCAATGGAAGGTGGTGTGCCATGAATAGGTGGCGGCGAGGGTGGCACCGAAGCCTCCTATTGCCTGCCCTATGTAAAGTCCGGTCATGTGGATGCCCACTGCAAGGGAGCGCGAGCCGCCTGTGTGATAGTCGGCAATGAGAGCCAGTCCTGCCGGCATATAGAGGGCTTCGCTGATGCCCATGAGCGAGCGGAGCCAGAAAATCTGGTCGAAGGTGGTGGCGAGTCCCATCAGCCAGGTGACCGACGACCATACGAGCAACGACCCGACGATGAGCCATTTGCGGCTCATGCGGTCGGCAATGAGTCCGGAGACGGGGCTCATGAGTCCGTAAATCCAAAGGAACACAGCCATAAGCCGCCCGAAGTTGGTGGCAGACTGCAACTCGGCAATGTCCATCTGCATGGCGTCCTTCATGGTGCTCAGCATCTGGCGGTCCATATAGTTGAGCAGAGCGACGCCTCCGAGCAGGCCGACAACTATCCAAGGATAAATTTTGGAGTTCTTCATAGCGTTGTCATTTTGTTGCCATTATCTCGTTGCAGAGCAGGTGGGAGCGTATCATCATGCGCGGAACGTGGAACGGGCCTTTGAAGATGTTGCCCTTGGCGGGCTGTGCCACGCTGCCGTCGCGGTGGAGATAGCCATACCATTCGCCCTCCACGCGGTCGGGGAAGTGGGCGTAGGTCCACTCGCTTACGGTGCGGTGGCGGAGCAGCCATTTCCCGTCGCGGGTGAGTTTGTAGGCATAAAGGCATGCGATGATGGTTTCACACTGCGGCCACCAGAACTTCATGTCCTGCGAATAGTCCTGCTGGGGGAAGCCCTTGCAGTCGCGGAAGTTGATGATGCCGCCGAATTCGCGGTCCCAACCCCAGTCCCACGACCAGTCGAGAATCTGCAAAGCCAAGGCTTTCAACTTCTCGTCACCACGGCGTTCAGCCACGTCGAGCAGGAACCATGATGTCTCTATGCAGTGGCCGGGGTTGATGAGGCGGCCGTTGATGGTGTCGATGAATTCGCCGTTGGGACCCACGGTCTCAAGAAGAGCCTTGTATTCGGGATGGACGAAGTGTTGGGCAAGAGCCTTTATCGAGAGTTCTGTCTGCTCGTCGAGTTCGGGGTCGTGGCACACCTGGCGCAAGACGTTAGCCACATTGATAAGAATCATGGTGATGCTGTGGCCGCGTGCCTCCATGGAGGGCAGATATTTGGGTTGGAGCAGACCCGGAGTGTTGAGCATCCGGCGCATGTCGCGGAATATCTGCAAGGCCTTGTCGGCATAGGCTTTGTCGCCCGTGGCCTTGGAATATTCTGCCATTGCT
>CAYXGN010000220.1:0-2666 GCA_964464505.1 uncultured Prevotella sp. | reverse complement strand
CGGGATGGCTCGCCCCCATCTCCACCACGGCGATGTCGTGCTGGGGAGTGAGCCGTAGCAGTGTCTTGGGCACGCCGATGTCGTTGTTGAAGTTGCCCTGGGTGTAGAGCACATCATATTTCTCGGCGAGGACGGCAGCGGTGAGTTCCTTTGTCGTTGTCTTGCCGTTGGTGCCGGTGATGCCTATGATGCGGGTGCCGAGGGTGCGGCGGTGATGCCGCGCGAGACTTTGAAGGGTGTGCAGACAGTCGTCCACGAGGATGCAACGCGGGTCGTTGGCATACTCCTTCTCGTCGACAACGGCGTAGGCGCAGCCGTTTTCCAGTGCTGTGGCAGCAAACTTATTGCCGTTGAACGAAGCCCCTTTAAGGGCGAAGAAGATGCTGCCCGCAGGGCAGTCGCGGCTGTCTGTCGTCACCGTGGGGTGTTCGGTGAAGAGCCGGTATAGTTCGGTTATTTCCATTTCCTTATGGTGGGTTCTAAAGATTGGCTTTGTCAGATTGCAGACAAAATATAGTAGGTGCGGATCGCCGAGACGCACCCCCATACCCTCGCGGGTTTTATATAATTATCTGTTGTGCATTATTGTTCGCTTTTAGAGGGGCGCATCTCGGCGATCTGCGCCTACTACGATTACAAATTGCCGAATGCAGCCTACCTTCTGCAAAGGTAGCGCAATTTTTCACAAACAATCGTTTGTTTTGGCATAAAAATGAGGAATAATTTGGTGGGATGAAATATTATTGCGTAATTTGTGGAGCGTTACACCGGCTGCGCACCGCACCCGTTGGCAGTGCAGTCGACAAAGATTTTCGTTTATGCAATACACCATCAATGTGCGGGGCCGCCTTGTCGACCTCTCCAGTCCGCTCGTTATGGGCATCCTCAATGCCACGCCCGACTCGTTTTATGCCGGCAGCCGCAAGCAGACGGAGGCGGAGATAGCGGCGCGCGCCAACGAGATAATAGCCCAGGGAGGGCGCATCATCGACGTGGGAGCATTCTCCACGCGCCCTGGAGCCGCCGAGGTCAGTGAGGAAGAGGAGACCCTTCGCCTGCGGCATGCACTCGAAACGGTGCGCCGCGAACAGCCCGATGCCATCGTTTCCGCTGACACTTACCGTCCGGACGTGGCGCGCCGCTGCGTGGAGGAATTCGGCGCCGACATCATCAACGATGTGTCGGAAGGCGGAAAGACAGGCATTTGCAACACACCCTTGCTTCACGAAGATGGCGATATGTTTGCGACCGTGGCACAACTGGG
Source organism: uncultured Prevotella sp. (assembly GCA_964464505.1). Lineage (GTDB taxonomy): Bacteria > Bacteroidota > Bacteroidia > Bacteroidales > Bacteroidaceae > Prevotella. Next base: position 1,402 of record CAYXGN010000220.1, on the reverse strand, counting down.
CGTTCCTTACATCCTAATGTCAGTGCAACCCACACTCACAAAGATGATGCAGTGCTTCGCCACGGAGGTGCAACGCCTGCGCGACCTGGGCGCGAAGGACATCCTCCTGGACCCCGGCTACGGGTTCGGCAAGACTTTGGAGCAGAACTACGAGATAATGCGTCACGCCGAGCGGTTGCTCGAACTCGGCCTCCCCATACTCGTCGGTGTTTCCCGAAAGAGTATGATTTCACGCCTACTCCATTGCGATGCCGCGACAGCCCTTAACGGAACGACCGTCCTCAACACCGTCTCCCTGATGAAAGGAGCCTCCATTTTGCGCGTCCACGACGTGAAAGAGGCAGTAGAGGCAGTGCGCATTGTGGAGCAGATGCAGCAATAAAAGAAAACCCGCAAATCACAATTGAAAACCCGCAGAATATGTTTGAATTCGGAATAAAGGACATCGTCGACATCCTTCTCGTCGCCCTCATGCTCTATTACATCTACCGTCTGATGAAAGAGAGCCGTTCACTCAGTGTCTTCATCGGCATCATCGTCTTCGTGTTGGTGTGGCTTTTCGTGAGCCAGGTGCTCGAAATGCGACTCCTCGGAGCCATTATGGACAAACTCGTAAGCGTAGGTGTCATCGGACTCATAGTGCTCTTCCAGAAGGAGATACGCCGTTTCTTCTACACCATAGGCACCCAACAGAGGTTCAAGTCGCTCGTCCGGCTCTTTTCCTGGAACGGAAAATACAAGGACGCCACAATCGATAAGGAGACAATCATGCCCATTGTGCTGGCTTGCATCGACTTGTCGCGCGGCAAGGTGGGCGCACTCATCGTCATAGAACGCGGACTTCACCTCGACGACATCGCCGAAACGGGCGACATCATCGACGCGCGCATCAACCAGCGCCTGATAGAAAACATCTTCTTCAAGAACTCGCCGCTGCACGACGGTGCCATGATAATCTCCCACAAACGCATCCGCGCCGCCGGCTGCATACTCCCCGTGAGCCACAACCACGACATCCCCAAGGAACTGGGCTTGCGCCACCGCGCCGCCCTCGGCATGTCACAGGACAGCGACTGCATCGCCATTGTCGTGTCGGAGGAGACCGGTGGCATCGCAGTGGCAATCAACGGAGTGTTCCAACTCCGCCTCTCCGCCGAGAAACTCGAGAACATTTTGTCGAAGGAGATGAATGGATGAGAAAACTTTGCCTTCACATTCATTACCTTTTTGTCATTTGTGTACATTTAGAACATCCGTCAGTAAGTGCCGCTTTAGAAACTTGCCTGATTTCCCCGAGAAAGTTGCCTAGTTTCTCCGAGAAAGTTGGCAACTTTCTCCCAGAAAACAGGCATCTTTCCAAGAGTCATATTGCAACATTCTGAAAATCAACAAGATAAAAAAG
>CAYXGN010000219.1:0-2679 GCA_964464505.1 uncultured Prevotella sp. | reverse complement strand
TGCCCTACAACATCGACGGCATCAAAGGCACGAAGGAGTGCATCATCACCGAAGGCGAGATGGACGCTCTCAGCTTCTACGAATGCGGACGGCACGACGTGGTGAGCGTCCCGAACGGAGCAAACGCCAACCTCGACTACCTCGACGAGTACATAGAGGACTACTTCGACGACAAGGAGACCATCTACATCGCCAGCGACACCGACACCAAAGGCGTTCTCCTCCGCGACGAACTCCTCCGCCGCTTCGGCGTGGAGCGCTGCCGAGTGCTCGAATACGGCGAAGGCTGCAAGGACGCGAACGAGCACTTGCAGAAGTTCGGCAAAGAGAGCCTCCTGAAGTGCATAGAAGATGCGCCCGAGATGAAGGTCGAAGGCGTCTACACCGTCAGCGACTTCGAACAGAGCCTAGATGCCCTCTTTGAGGAAGGATGGCAGCGGGGCGTGACAATCGGCCACTTCAACTTCGACCAATACTGCTCCTTTGAGACCAAACGCCTCTGCGTGGTCACGGGCATACCAGGGTCGGGCAAGTCGGAGTTCATCGACGAGATGGCAGAGCGTCTGAACATCCGCTACGGCTGGCGCTTCGCCTATTTCTCCCCCGAGAACGCCCCGCTGGCCTACCACGCCTCGAAACTCATAGAGAAATTCGTCGGCAAACGCTTCGCGCGGACCACGATGCTGCCGAGCGAGTACAAGCAAGTGAAGGAGCACCTCGAAAAGAACTTCTTCTTCATCGCCCCAACGGACAACTACAAGGTGGAGAACATTCTCGAAAAGGCCAAGTTCCTCGTCCGCCGCAAAGGCATCAAGGCCCTCGTGATTGACCCGTACAACCGATTGGAGAACGAGCAGGGGACACGCAGCGAGACGCAGTACATCTCCGAACTCCTCGACAAGCTCACCAACTTCGCCCAGCGCAACGACATCCTCATCATCCTCATGGCGCACCCGACGAAGCAGCCGAAGAACAAGGACGGCATCATTGAAGCCCCGACGCTCTACGACATCAGTGGCTCCGCCCACTTCTACAACAAGGCAGACTTCGGCATCGTCGTTCATCGCGACAGAGTGCAGGACGTGGTACAAGTCCACGTGCAGAAGGTCAAGTTCCGCCACCTCGGCTCCTGCGGCACCGCCCTCTTCAAGTACAACATCAACAACGGCCGCTACGTGCCCTTCTCCCCGAACGACCCGCCCGAATGGGACAACTCAAACCACCTCACCACGAAGCTCAAAGAAGACGAGGAGAAGAACACGCTCTTCACGATGCTGCCCGACTCCGATATACCCTTCTAAAGCTAGAAATCAAAAATAAGGGCATTTAGGAGCGATTTAAGCGACTTTCGGCCGAAAGGTGATAAATCCCTTACCTCGCTCCGCAAAACGCCCGCAAAACGAAAATAAACGACTATTTCCAAAATGGAAACAACCACAAACAAAAAAACAGAGCGCTGCACCCCCGAACAAGTGCGCCACTTCCTCGCCACACTGCTCAAGCAATGCGACGAACGAGGACTCCAGCTCCACACCGTACACGTCACACGAAACGACGACTCAGGCGACATCACGAACGTACGCCTATCCTACACCGAAACCTATTAACAACACCAACAAAACATTACCGACAATGAAACACATTGACAACAACACGACCAAGGTAGACATCAACGTCTACGGCATCTACGCCCAAGCCTTCCTACACAAGGCAGTGCACGGAACATCACGAATGACCATCGACCAGCTAGTCGAGGCTACGGAGTTCCCCGCAGAAATCGTCCTCGAAATGGCCGAGGCCAACCCCGAATGGTACGTCGTCGGACAAAACGAGAACGGCATCTACGTCGAACTCAAAGACCCTAACATCAAACCCGACGTAATATGGGCAGAAATCGAAAAGAAATACGGCCATCAGGAGTGCGGCCAAGATAACGTTAACCTCTAAAAACCACCACTATGACATCGGAACAAGTAAGAACGAAGGGCATTTTTGACACCCTCTCCATCATCCGCGACCTCCGCAAGAAGAAGACACACACGAGCTCCATGGAGCGCCTATACAGACAACACGTGCTAGACGAAGACTCCGCGGAGTCGTGGTACGCCTTCCTCACCAACTTCGGCCTCCGCAGGGCCGACTTCATGGACCGCCGCCGAGACAAGCGCCGCGGCTGGCTAGCCTCCCTCAAGCTCGAATACATTGACATGGAGTGGGACGAAGTGAAGAAGCACGTCTTCCACGCATACCGCGAGGAGGCTTACTACTGCTGGGAATAGCGAACAAATTAGGCAAGAACAACCATCAAAATATCAAACAATTATGGCAAATTACTCAATCAAAACCGACCTCCTGAAGCTTCAGGGGGCATTCGTATCAGACATTCAGGGAAAGACGGCGACGAAGCGCTGCATCTGCATCCCGTTGGACGGCAGCGGCCTCTACGTAGGTCAGAAGGGCATCTACCTCAACCTCACGGCGGTGGAACTCAAGGAACCGAAGTACGAGGACACGCACCTCGTCAAGGTGAACGTCCCAACGGAGACGTACAAGGCTCTGACCGAAGAGCAGCGCAAGGCAATCCCAATCCTCGGAGGGCTCCACGCGATGCAGCAGCAAGCTGCAGTTGCCTCACAGACAACGACGCAGGGCGCAGCCTTCCCCCAGCCCCAGCACGTA
>CAYXGN010000218.1:0-2684 GCA_964464505.1 uncultured Prevotella sp. | reverse complement strand
GATAGGGGCTTCCATCCGTCCAGTGGCTGACCCATAAGAGCACAGTCCCCGCTTTTTCCGGGCGAAAGAAGCGCCGTCTCGCAATAAATGCGTAACTTAGCGGCGCAGAACATAACAGCAATGCAACCATGAACGAAGTCATAAGATGCTATCCCGTGGGTATACAGACCTTCGAGGAAATTCGCAGTAAAGGTTATCTCTATGTGGACAAGACGAAATATATCGTCGATTTCCGCAATAAGAAGATGAAGTATGTATTCCTGAGCCGCCCCCGCCGGTTCGGGAAGTCGCTCTTTGCCTCCACCCTCCAGGCTTATTTCGAGGGGCGCAAGGAACTCTTCGAGGGGCTTGCCATCGCCGATTACGAGACGGAATGGACGAAACGCCCTGTGCTGCACTTCGACATGAGCGGGGCAAAGCATTTCAATGCGGAGTCATTGAAGGGCTATCTGAACTACCTTTTGCTGCCATACGAGAAACTCTATGGAAAAGGGGAAGGGGAGGAAGAACCCAATACGAGGCTGGCAGGAATAGTAAAGCGCGCCTACGAACAGACAGGACAGAAAGCCGTTGTCATCATCGACGAGTATGACGCACCCCTGCTCGACGTGGTACACGAAAAGGAAAACCTGCACGAGCTGCGCATCATCATGCAGAATTTTTACAGCCCTCTGAAGATGCTCGACCCTTATTTGGAGTTCACTTTCCTTACCGGCATCACCAAATTCTCGCAACTCAGCATCTTCAGCGAACTCAACAACCTCGAGAACATCAGTCTGTTCGACCAGTACTCAGCCATCTGCGGCATCAGCATGACGGAACTTACCACCGTTATGCGCCCAGACATAGAGAACCTCGGAAAGGCTTTGGGCGTGTCGTACGACGAATGCCTGGAGCAGTTGCGGGATTACTACGACGGCTATCATTTCAGCGAGCGTTCGGAAGATGTGTTCAATCCGTTCAGCCTTATGCGCGCATTGAACGCCCAAAAGATTTCTCCTTATTGGTTCGGGTCGGGAACTCCCTCCTACATCATCAAACTTTTGCAGAAATATCATGTCAATGTGATGGACATAGAAAAGGAGAGCGTGGATGTGGATGACTTCGATGTGTCGCCCGAACAGATGACCACTGCCCTGCCATTGCTCTATCAAAGCGGTTATCTCACCATCAAAAGCTATGACCCAATCACCCACAGTTACAACCTTGGCTACCCCAACACGGAGGTGAGAAAAGGCATGCTCAATGTCCTTGCGCCCAACTATCTCTCGCCAACATCCACCGAAAACAACGGTTTGGTGATACGTTTAACGCGCTGCCTCTATAACGGCGACGTGGAAGGGGCAATGACTCAGTTGCGCGCTTACCTCTCGGGCATCTCCGACCGCTTGTCCAACAAGAACGAACGCGACTTCCAAACGGTGTTCTATCTCATCTTCAATCTCATGGGAGCCAACATCCGTGTGGAGGAGGACAGTGCCATTGGGCGCGCCGATGCCGTGGTCCACATGCCCGATGCAGTCTATGTCTTCGAACTGAAATATGACGGCACCGCCGAGGAAGCATTGCAGCAGATAGACGAAAAGGGCTATCTCATCCCTTATTCCGCCGACGGCAAACGCCTGTTTAAGATAGGAGTGAACTACGACAGCGCGCAACGCACCATCGTTGATTGGATTGTTAAGGAAGACGCATAAATCTGAAAACGATGATTAACCCACGGCGTTGCCTCCTTATCGGTGTACTGTTCGCGGCGGCATGGAGCCTTATGGCGGCAACGCCCATGACCCTCCTCGACTTCTACTCCATGGACGAGCAATGGACTCTCCGCCACAACCCGTACCCCGCAACATCGCAGCGTGACCCCATCGAGAGTGCCCGCCGCGCCTTCCGCTTTTTGAAGGACCTTACATTTCCAGCGCGTCGGGATTGAGGAGAAAGTCGTAAAGGGAGAGAAGGAGGATGCCGTTGTCGTTATGGTGCGGCACGATGTTGTCCTTCACTACAATCACTTTCTTGAAGTTGTCGGCGACATGCATCAATGATGCCGACTCCTGTTCTGCCTTTTCGCGAGAGGGAAGAGTCAACGCCGACTGTATGTAATAGCGTTTAGAACCTTGGTTTGCCACGAAGTCCACCTCCAACTGCTGCCGTACGGCGTTGCCACCGTTGTCTCTCTGCCGCACTTCCACCATACCCACATCAACGAGAAAGCCGCGCATACGGAGCTCGTTGTAGATGGCGTTCTCCATCAGATGCGTCTCTTCGGTCTGCCGGAAATCGAGGATTGCGTTCCTCACCCCGCTGTCCGAGAAATAGTATTTTGACAGTGTGCCAACATATTTCCTTCCTTTTATGTCGTAACGCAGTGCCTTTTCGATGATGAAAGCATCCTGAAGGCAGTCCAGCCAATGGCTTATGGTCAGCGCGGCGACATCCGTCTTTGCTACGGTCTTGAATGTGTTGCTGAGTTTGTTGGGATTGCATGGCGACCCAATCGTCGATGCCATGATGTGCACGAGATTGTCCAACTCCTCCGATTTCTTTATGCCGTTGCGCTCGATGATGTCGCGCAGATAGAGCGTCGTATAGATGTTGCGAAGGTAACCCGTTTTCTTTTGAATGGTGTCAAAGGCAAACAGGTGTGGCAATCCGCCGTAGGTGATATAGTCGCGCCATGCATC
>CAYXGN010000217.1:0-2693 GCA_964464505.1 uncultured Prevotella sp. | reverse complement strand
TTTTTGCCGTAACACCATTGTAACACCTATGTAACTGCCTATTCACGCTTTCGTATCACTTGTTAAGCATCAAATGCGGAACTTTGCAGCCGCAAACAAACAGCAATCAAACAATATGATACGATTCATGAATAAGACAAAGGCATTGGTCGCCTTAACGGTAATGCTCGGCACTGCCGTTACTGCCGGGGCGCAGGACAATGAGGAGAAGGCTTCGCCAGTGAACATCCACGGAACCATCAGAAGCAAGTACGAATATCAGACGCAGGAGGACGAAGGACGCTTCGAGGTGCGCAACGCGCGCATCAGCGTCGAGGGGAGTCTGTCGCGCGTCATCTCCTACAAAGCGGAGATAGACCTCTGCGACGAAGGCAAGATAAAGATGCTCGATGCCTTCACCCGTCTCAAACCGGTGAGGGGCTTACAGTTTACCGTAGGACAGTTTCGCGTGCCTTTCACCATCGATGCCCACCGCTCTCCCCATCAGCAGTATTTCGCCAACCGCTCGTTCATAGCCAAGCAGGTGGGCAACGTGCGCGATGTGGGTGCTTCAGTGGGCTACACCCTCAATGCCGGTTTCCCCATAAAACTCGAGGCAGGCATCTTCAATGGCTCGGGACTTACCAATCAGAAGGACTTCTGGACAAAGAGCATCAACTTCTCGGCAAAGGCACAACTGCTCTTGCCCCACGGCTTCGACATCACGCTGAGTGCGCAGAAGATAAAGCCCAGCGTGGGGGTGATGATGTACGACGCGGGTGCTTATTGGCATTCGAAAGGATGGCACATCGAAGCCGAATATCTCTTTAAGCATTATGCCGGCAACGCCTTTCAGGATGTGCATGCCTTCGACTCGTTCGCGAGTTACGACATAAGAACAGGCCGCGGACTAGTGAAATGCGTCACGCCCCTTGTCCGCTACGATTATATGAGCGACCATAGCGACGGCACTCTCAACAGCGACGGCCGTCTCACCGTCACCGACCATCAGCGTTCGCGCCTTACCGGTGGAGTGACAATAAGTCTGAAAAAGCCTTTCGTCAGCGACATCCGTCTGAACTATGAGAAATACTTCTATCGCAATGATGGCGTGGCACACACATCGGAGAAGGATAAAATAGTGATAGAAGTAATGACTCGCTTCTAACATTGGCGTGGGGTAACTTAGTAGGTGCGCATCTCCGAGGCGCACCCTCGCTATTGCAGGAGGTCGAGCGTCCCCGCTCGACCTCCTTTTTGGTGGGGACTAACAAAAAAATGGGGGTCGAAACAATGTTTCGACCCCCACTATGTGTTTATATCCTTGACGGAAGATTATTTCTTGAAGAAATCCTTTACGGCTTCGTTGGGAACCATACGCTCGTCAAAAACGTATGCGCCGGTCTTCGGACTTCTAACCATCTTTATCACTTTTGTATATGCGCGACCATCCGTTGAACCTTCGTGGAGGGTAGCGACCGCTTTCTTTGCCATAGTCTAAAAAATTATTACTTAATCTCTTTGTGAAGAGTCATCTTCTTCAAGATTGGGTTATACTTCATCAGTTCCATACGGTCAGGAGTGTTCTTACGGTTCTTTGTTGTAACGTAACGACTTGTGCCTGGCAGACCGCTGTTCTTCATTTCGGTGCACTCGAGAATCACTTGTACTCTGTTGCCCTTTGCTTTCTTTGATGCCATTTACTTATTCTCCTATAACTTTAATGCTGTCAATATAACCTTTGGCTACTGCCTGACGGATGGCAGCATCCAAACCGATTTTGTTAATGAGACGCAGGCCTGCTGCACTAATCTTGAGGTTAATCCAACAGTCCTCCTCAACATAGTAGAACTTCTTGTTGAACAAGTTCACATCGAAACTGCGCTTTGTGCGGTGCTTCGAGTGCGAAACATTGTTGCCTATCTGGGCTTTCTTTCCCGTAATCTGACAAATTTTCGACATTGCTATCTTCCTTTTTTGTATTCGTTTTTAGATACCTATTCCAAACAGAGTGCAAAATTACATATTTTTTTCTTTACCGCAAAACTTTCTTGTAAAATAACTTGCATTTAAGCATTTTTTTTTGATTTTGCGGGGGCGTAACGTACAATCGTAGATGCTTTTGCCCTTGCAGGGCGCGATGCCCCTCCCGATTATATTATTTTCCTGTTTTCTTCGGACCGTTCTCCGCCAGATAGTTGAGGAACAGTTGCAGGGCTTTGCTCGTCGCTATGGCGAGGTTGATGTCGCGGCCATAGTCCTCTTCGAGTTTCATGGTCACGATGTTGTCGGCATTGCCGCAAGCGAGCCATATCGTCCCGACGGGATTGCCCGGTGTCGCGCCGCCGGGACCTGCTATGCCTGTGCTCGCTATGGCATAATTGACATTGAGGGCAGCGATGGCTCCACGCACCATTGCCACTGCCACCTCCTCGCAGACGGCAGTCTTCTCTTTCAGGAGTTCATGACTCACACCAAGCAGACGTTCTTTCACTTCGTCCGTGTAGGACACTATGCCTCCCTTGAAATAAGCCGAAGCTCCGGGAACGGCGATGAGGGCTTCGGCAATGCGTCCGCCTGTGCAACTCTCGGCAGTGCCGACAGTGACCCGTGATTCATACAGATGCTGCTGAATCTCGCGACTCAATATTTTCTTTTCAAATTCCATGCTCTATTTATTGAAGGTGGGTTCTAAAAATTGGCTTTGTCAGATT
>CAYXGN010000216.1:0-2699 GCA_964464505.1 uncultured Prevotella sp. | reverse complement strand
CAATAAATAAAGGGGACGCACCAAGCGGTGTGTCCCCTTTATTATTTTGTTTTGGCGTTCCGTTACTTCTGCAACAGTGCCATAGTGTCCTTAGCAATCATGAGTTCCTCATCGGTGGGAATGACGCAGACAGTGACCTTTGAGTCGGGAGCGGAGATGATAGCCTCCTCGCCACGCACCTTGTTGGCCTCAGCATCCATCTTAACACCGAGGAACTCCAAACCCGAGCAAGCCTCGAGACGAGTGCCTATCTGGTTCTCACCCACACCTGCTGTCCAGACGATGATGTCGACACCGCCCATGGCAGCAGCGTAAGCGCCGATGTATTTCTTTATGCGGTAGTTGTACATCTTGAGTGCGAGTTGTGCGCGCTCGTTGCCTTCTGCGGCGGCACTCTCCACCTCGCGCATGTCGGAGGAGATGCCTGTGATGCCGAGAACGCCACTCTCCTTGTTGAGGAAGTCAGCCATTTCCTGCGGTTTCTTGCCCAGTTTGTCCATGAGGAAAGTCACTGCGGAGGGGTCGATGTCACCAGAACGGCTGCCCATCATCACTCCTGCGAGCGGTGTCAGGCCCATTGATGTGTCGATACACTTGCCATATTGCACGGCGGTCACGCTGGCTCCGTTGCCGATGTGACAGGTGATGATGCGCTGGGTGGAGATGTCACGACCCAGATATTCGCACACACGCTGCGACACATAACGGTGGCTGGTGCCGTGGAAACCGTAGCGGCGCACATGATACTTCTCATAGAGTTCATAAGGAACGGCGTAGAGGTAGGCGTAATCGGGCATGGTGCTGTGGAAGGCGTTGTCGAAAACGCACACCTGAGGAGTGTTGGGCATGAGGTGGTCGACGGCACGCAAACCCTTCAAATGGCCGGCGTTGTGGACAGGAGCGAGGTCGCACAGACTCTCGATGCCGTCCTCCACGCTCTTGTCGACAATGACACTCTTCTCGAAGAGGTCGCCACCCTGCACGATGCGGTGTCCCACAGCGTCGATTTCGTTAAGACTTTTTATTGCGCCTATCTCTTTGTCGAGCAGGCATTGGAACACGAAATTGACACCTTCCTTATGGTCGGGCATATCGTGCATGATTTTCTTCTTCTCGCCATTGGGCAGAGTCATTTTGATGAAAGCCTCATCCAAGCCGATACGCTCAACGCCTCCGGCAGCGAGAACCGACTGGTCGGTCATGTCGTAGAGCTTGTACTTGATGGAAGAGCTTCCGCAATTAAGAACTAAGATCTTCATATTCGGATTTTGTTTTTTGGAATTTTAATTGAGGACAGGCTTTTATGCCTTGGCATCCATAGCCTGGCAGGCGGTGATGGCAACCATATAGTAGACATCATCAATGGAGCAGCCGCGCGAAAGGTCGTTCACCGGGCGTGCTATGCCTTGCAGGATAGGACCTATGGCGAGGGCATCGCCGAGGCGTTGAACGAGTTTATAGCTGATGTTGCCCACTTCGAGGCAAGGCACAACGAGCACGTTGGCATGTCCGGCGATGGGACTTCCCGGTGCTTTCTTCTCACCGACGGCAGGCACAAGAGCCGCATCGGCTTGGAGTTCGCCGTCGAGTTTGAGTTCGGGAGCAAGTTCGTGGGCGAGTCGTGTTGCCTCCACCACCTTGTCGACAACCTCGTGTTTGGCAGAGCCCTTGGTGGAGAAGCTGAGCATTGCCACGCGCGGATCCTTGATGCCAGCCACAGAACGCGCCGTCTGCGCTGTGCTTACGGCTATCTGAGCGAGTTGTTCGGCAGTGGGAACGGGTGTCACTGCCACGTCGCCCATGACGATGATGCCGTCGTCGCCATACTGATGCTCATGGGTGAGGAGCAGCATTGCGCCGCTGACGCAGGTCACGCCGGGCGCGCACTTGATGATTTGAAGAGCGGGACGCAACGTGTCGCCGGTGGTACTGAGTGCTCCCGACACCTGTCCGTCGGCACCTTCGGTCTTGATAATCATGCAACCGAGGTAGAGAGGGTTCTTCACCAACTCGCGCGCCTGCTCTATTGTCATGCCTTTCTTCTTGCGGAGTTCGGCAAGGAGAGCGGCATATTCCTCACTCTTGGGATTGTTTTCCGGGTCGATGATAGTGGCTTTGCCGATGTTGGGGAGGTTCCACTTTGCGGCTAGAGCACTGATTTCATCGGGATTGCCGATAAGGATAAGGTCGGCAATGCCGTTTGCCAGCACGCGGTCGGCAGCACGGAGCGTGCGCTCCTCCGTTGCTTCGGGGAGCACAATGCGCTGTTTGTTGCTCTTGGCGCGAGCAACGATGTATTCAAGTAAATTCATATTGCTTATATGATTGTAACTGTTATTGTTATGCTTGCTTTGCAAAATTACTCAAAATATCGGGCTTGGCATAAGCCTTTTGCAATTATTTTTGGCGTAAACCGCCGCTTGGCTGTGTCACAAGGTGGTTTCTAAAGATTTCCACCGTAACAGACAAATAGAAGAAAATGATTTACGTTTTGTCATCTTGCGGTCTCTTTTCGGTTCAATTCGTTTGTTCTTTTAGTCGTATAGCCCGCTATACTCCTTCACTCTCAAACAAATTGCACTCGAAAATAGGCTCGCAATCTAACAAAGCCAATTTTTAGAAACCACTATAACAAAAAACCCGCTGGCAGTGCCAACGGGTTAATTATAAAGATGAATCGGTTTACCTGATTATTCAGC
>CAYXGN010000215.1:0-2738 GCA_964464505.1 uncultured Prevotella sp. | reverse complement strand
GAGGTCGAGCGTCCTCGCTCGACGACAATCTACGAGTTGTGGTAACCGTAGTAGGTGCGGATCGCCGAGACGCACCCGATGTTTTGTTTTGTCACGAATGTTCGAATATTCGAGATTTCGTGATCATAAGAATTTTCTGGTAAAGGGCGCGCCTCGGCGATTCGCGCCTACTAAGGTTTGCATCGCGTGTTCGTGTAATTTGTGACTTGCAAAGCTTGATGAACTCCGCTAAATGTAGACAATGCGTGAATAAATCTGTAGTTCATAAAATTAGTGGTGGGGTTGTTTGTGAGGGCGCGTCTCGGAGATACGCGCCTACTAATTGTTGCCAGTCCTCTAAGGAAAGTACTGGAGTAATCCTAGGAAAGTACTGGAGTAATCCTAGGAAAGTACTGGAGTAATCTATGGCTAGTACTGACAACTTTTGAGTTTCTCTCAGCAAAGGGCGCGTTTCGGAGATACGCGCCTACTATGGTTTGCCCGTGCTAATCATAAAGGCCCTTCCCTTTAGGGGAGGGTTGGGAGAGGCTTCTCCAAAAAAAAACTTTCCTTGCACGCTCTACTCAGAAAAGCGGCAAGGAAAGAATTGCTAATTATTAGTCAATTTAAGTGGGTTCTAAAAATTGGCTTTGTCAGATTGCGGAACTATTTTCGAGTTTCAAATTGTTTGAGAGTGAAGGAGTATAGCGGGCTATACGACTGAACGAACAAACAAATTGAACCGAAAAGAGACCGCAGGGTGGCAAAACGTAATCTTTCATTTTTATCTATTCTTTACGGTGGGAATTTTTAGAACCCACCTTTAACCAAATAGAAGTACTTAGAAGTCTCTATTTAGTCTCTGTTGTTGTGTCGTCCCACGGCGTTGTCCACTTGCTTACCATGGCTTCGCCGGCATCTGTTGCCGTGCCTGTCTCTCCACCGAAGTCAACGGAGGAGCCGGTTGAGGATACCGAGGCGAGGGTGGCATTGCCTATCTCCACCTCGGCAATTGCTGGTTTGATGTATTTCTTTTCTGTCTTCATATTCTGATTCATTTTAACACTACTTTCTTTCCGTTCATGATATAGATACCTTTGGCGAGACGGCTGGCATCGTTGCCGACATACATTCCGCGCAGGTTGTAGATGCGGCCATCGCTGACTTCCTCTTTGCCTACCACCTCTGTGAGGGCTGTCTCCACACCATCAATGACGAGGCGTGGGGCAACTTCCGATTTGCCTGTGTAGGTGAAGTAAGCACGCATTCCCTTCATCGTCGTGTTTGCTGTGGGGTTAACCAAGCTTCCACCACTTACAAGGATGTAGGAAGTTTGGGCATCGGTGTCGCTGAAAGTCTTTGTGCCGTACACGCCCACGAACTGATAGTCGCCAGTGCCTGCCGTTGCAGGTTCTGTAGAAGATATTGTGGCATACTGGAATGTCGGGTTCTTGATGTTTGCTGCCGGCTTGATGAGGTAGGGCTGTCCTGCTTCTATCTCCGTTGCGTCCTCAAGGTACATCGTTGTGCCAGTCACGCTCTTGTACTTCTTTATCACAACGTCGCCAAGACCGCTCAGTCCTGTTGCAGGCACGTCGAACGGCAAGCAGAGCGTGTTCCAAGCGTTAGCAACGAGCGTGCGAGTAAGAGTCAAAGAAGCCATACAGGTGTTGTTGTATCCACTTAAAGTCGTCGCCATCTCCGTGCCAGAAGTGCTTTCGGCAAGGGTGACAGTATTAGTTTCCACTGCGGCTCCGCTATCGCTCTCACTGTCTTTATCCAAAATACGGATGTAGTTGTATTTTACATCGCCAGCCGCATTATTTCCATAGGTATTGCCTATCATAATCGTTTTAGCATTCCAAATATTTGAGAGGTAAGTCGCTATATCAGATTCTGACATTACACTGTTGCTGTAAACAGTGCAGTTTGTTCCATTTACGACTATACCTTTTGCTTTTGAAATCTCAACTCTAATCGTATTGTTGCTTACGCCTACTCCTGTTTTAGAAGTGTTGCGACTCATTCCTTGAGAATACACATACATACTGCTTCCATTTAGTTGGATGCGGAAGTTTGGCCCAGAGGTTGAGAGGTTTTCTCCTACAACGAGAGCGAATTTCCATGAATTTGTCTTTCCCGTTACGTCAATAGAAGCAACTAACTTCTGTGTTTCCCAGTCGATAGCAATATTTGAGATACTATAAGAACTGCCTCCCGTGTCTTTACCTTCTACTACGGTTGTTGATGTCCCTGCTGGCTCTTCTCCTGCTACAATCGTTGGCGACATTGTTTCTGTATATCCGTTGTAAAGGATTACAAAACTGTATGTATTGGATGAGTTCGTAAGGGTGATGTTAAACTGGGCTTTGAGTACATCGCCGTTACTCGTGCCTTCCATAGTAAAGGGAACTTCTCCGCCTTCAGTTACTCCGAATGCGCCTGCAACTGAGCCAATGTTTGAGACGGTAGCTGTGCCGGAGAATGTGTAGTTGATATTGCCGTCAGCATCCTCTACTCCTTTAACGCCTTCTGCGGTGAAGTCGCCAATTTCATTGGTGTTCAAGTACAAATCCTTGTAAACCACTTTATAAGTGTTGTCACCGGTCTTGGTGATGTCCACTTTCTGACTCACAAAATCATATTTTAAGTTGTTGTATTGCTCAATAGCGTTACCAGTGTAAGTCACTGGTGTTTCTGTGGGCTCTGTGGGTTCAGTGACACCAATTTCCGAACCAAAAGTGTAACTGTAAGAAACA
>CAYXGN010000214.1:0-2829 GCA_964464505.1 uncultured Prevotella sp. | reverse complement strand
CCATGGCTGCCACATGAGCCTTGGCAAAGTCAACAACATAGATATAGTCGCGAATGCAGGTACCGTCGGGGGTGTTGTAGTCGTTGCCGAAGATTTTCAGTTCCTTGCGCACTCCGATGGCTGTCTGTGTCACAAAAGGAATAAGGTTCATCGGCACGCCGTTGGGCAACTCACCGATGAGTGCTGACGGGTGTGCTCCGATGGGGTTGAAGTAGCGGAGTACTATTGACTTGATGTTGGCTCCGCTATGGATGTAGTCGCGTATTATCTCTTCGTTCACCTGCTTCGTGTTGCCGTAAGGAGAGAGTGCCGGTTGTATTGGGGCGTTCTCTGTCACAGGCAGGTTCTCCGGTGTCGGCTGTCCGTAGACGGTGCAACTCGACGAGAAGATGATGCCCTTGACATTGTATTTGGGCATGAGTTCGAGGAGGTTGACAAGCGAAACGATGTTGTTGCGATAGTAGAGCAAAGGCTTCTGCACGCTCTCGCCGACAGCCTTCGATGCTGCAAAGTGGATGATTCCCTCGATGTCGGGATATTTGGCAAACACCTTCTCCGTGGCTTCGAGGTCGCGGAGGTCCACGTTCTCAAAGGCGGGGCGGATGCCTGTTATCTTCTCAATGCCATCAAGCACCTCTATCTTCGAGTTGGAGAGGTTGTCGACAATCACCACATTGTAGCCGGCTTGTTGCAGTTCCACCGTTGTGTGCGAACCGATGAAGCCGGTTCCACCTGTCACTAAAATTGTTTGTTTCATAATATTATAAGTAATGTGTCTTTTGGTTTTCTTGTCTTCGAAACACTGCAAAATTAACATTATAACTGCTAATGGCAAAGAAAAACAATACATTTTTCATCCTTTCGCATTGTCCTATCAAATAAATATGCGTATATTTGCAAAACATAAACAATACTATTATGACAAAGCCTTCTGAACAAACAGCACAACAGATAGAGAGGTTCGTAAAGAAAATCGCTCAGAAATTCCCCTCGCAGGACGAGTCCGCCCTCTTCACCGACATCCACATCCGAGTGGTGCAGGACAGCGGCGAGATGCTGGCTTTCGACGATGACGAGAACGAAATCACACGATGCGTGGTGGAGGAATGGATAGGCAACACCGACGAGAACTTCTACGAGGGAGTGAACGACGCCCTCACCGCCGCCTTCAAAGGTCTGTCGGAAGTGCTCGACAATCTGGGAATACTCAAGCCCTACAGCTTTGTCCTTGAGAACGAAGACAAAGAGAGCGTTGCCGAACTCTATATCGCCGACGACGACACCGTCATCATCGGCAAAGACCTTATGGAAGACCTTGACAACGACCTCAACACCTTCCTCGAGCATCTTCTCTCGGAGGAAGACTAACGCTCCCCAATCACGCATGAACATAAGACTCACCTTCTTGATAGCAATGGCGTTGGCAACGACAACGGCATTCGCACAAAAGAGAAAAGCAGCAGCGAAGAAGAAACCCGCCGTACAGAACACCCTGCCGCCAAGGGTGCAGGCTCTCTACGACAACATGCTCCCCAACACGCAGATTGTGTTTGTCATCGACAGCACCGTGGTCGACATCGACAGCGTCATGAATGTCGTCACGCTGCCGAAGGCTTACGGCAAGTATGTGGCTTACAACGACTTCTTCGCCACCAACTCTTCCCTGAACGAACATTCTGTCGTCTATGTGAACGGCTTTGGCAACCGTTGCTATTACAACGAAGTGGGCAACGACAGCATCTCCCGACTCTATATGCGTTCCCGCCAAGGCGACTCCTGGGACGAGCCCCGGCCGCTCTCTGAAATTAACGACCTCGTCACCGATGCCTCTTTCCCCTATATGGCTTCCGACGGGCGCACCCTCTATTTCGCAGGCAAGTCGGAAGAGGACGGCCTTGGAGCGCGCGACATCTATATGACGAAGTATGATGCCGAAGAAGGGCAGTTTCTTAAACCCGAGAACATCGGTTTCCCGTTCAACTCCACAAAGGACGACTTCCTCTATGTTGAAGCCGATGCCGACAGCATAGCATGGTTCGCTTCCACACGCCGCCAACCGGAAGGGAAGGCGTGTGTCTACACCTTCGCCACATCCTCAGCCCGGCAAAACTACGATGCCGAGGAACTCACCAGCCAGGAATTGAAGAACTATGCCGAACTCATGCGCATACGCGCCACCTGGCCTACGCCGGAACTGCGCCAGGCGGCACTGCAAAAGGTGGAGAGGCTGAAGGCAAAGACGGAGGAACAGAAGGAGGCTGCGAATGAAATCAGCTTCATTGTGAACGATGATGTCACCTACACCCATCTCAGCGACTTCCGCTCGGCAGCGACAAAGACCGCCTATGCCGACATCAGGATGAAGCAGAACGAGGTGAACAAGTTGAAGAAAGACATCGAGGCGAACCGCGCACGCTACCACAGCGCCGCCGACAAAGACTCTCTCGGCAGAGCCATCGCCCTCGACGAGCAAGACCTCGAGCAGAAGCAAAAGGAAATAAAGAAAGCAACAAGCCTCTTGCGGAAGGCGGAGAACGAACTCCTCAACGGCACAAGGTAGGTTCTAAAAATTACCTCCCGTTGGTCAGTGGGTCTTCGACACTTGAATAAGATAATGCAAACCGTAGTAGGCGCAGATGCTTTCTCCTCCCCTACAGGGGAGGTCGGGAGAGGCTTAGATGCGCCCCTCAAGAAAACCTCTCCGCTCACAAAGAAAGTGCAAACCGAACGCAATATAGCTTGCTTTAATTGCTGAGGTGCAGCCTATCTTATTCAAGGGTGCGTCTCGGCGATCCGCACCTACTACATTTACCTCTTCTGCAATCTGAC
>CAYXGN010000213.1:0-2857 GCA_964464505.1 uncultured Prevotella sp. | reverse complement strand
ATAAGCACAAGAGAAACATTTATTTGTGTCTCGTCTATTGCCTGAATAACCCCTGACAACTATTTATTCTTATAGGAAAAAGAGAAAAATTATAATACCACAATTAATTATGAACGAAAAAAGAGTTTATACTTTCGGCAATGGCAAAGCTGAGGGAAACGCCAAGATGCGTGAACAACTTGGTGGCAAGGGTGCTAACCTTGCGGAAATGAACCTTATCGGAGTGCCTGTACCTCCGGGTTTTACCATCACAACAAACTGTTGTAATGAATACTACAAAGTAGGACAGGAAAAAATCAAGGAAATCCTCCAGGACGATGTAATGGCAGCAGTGGCCCACACCGAGTCGCTGATGAATTCCAAGTTCGGCGACGTGAAGAATCCTTTGCTCGTCAGCGTACGCTCCGGCGCGCGCGCTTCCATGCCGGGAATGATGGACACCATCCTCAACCTCGGACTCAACGATGAGGTGGCAGAAGGACTCGTTGCCAAGACCGGCAACCCCCATTTCGTCTACGACTCCTACCGCCGCTTCGTACAGATGTACGGTGACGTGGTGCTCGACATGAAGCCAGCCAACAAGGAAGACATCGACCCCTTCGAGGAGATTATCGAGAAGGTGAAGGCAGAGCGCGGAGTGAAACTCGACAAGGACCTCTCTGTCGATGAACTCAAGCGCCTCGTAGTCCTCTTCAAGGCTGCCATCAAGGAGCGCACCGGCAACGACTTCCCCACCGACCCCATAGAGCAGCTCTGGGGAGCCATCTGCGCTGTGTTCCGCAGTTGGATGAACGAGCGCGCCATCCTCTACCGCAAGATGGAAGGCATTCCCGATGAATGGGGCACTGCCGTCAGCGTGATGGCGATGGTTTTCGGCAATATGGGCGACACCAGTGCCACCGGCGTTTGCTTCAGCCGTGATGCAGGCAACGGAGAGAACATCTTCAACGGAGAGTATCTCGTCAATGCACAGGGCGAAGATGTCGTTGCAGGCATCCGCACACCGCAGCAGATTACAAAGCTTGGCTCACAGCGTTGGGCTGAGCGCGCCGGTGTCAGCGAGGAAGAGCGCGTGGCAAAATATCCCTCCATGGAAGAGGCAATGCCCGAAATCTACAAGCAGCTCGATGAACTCCAGGACAAGCTCGAACACCACTATCACGACATGCAGGACATGGAGTTCACAGTACAGGAAGGCAAACTCTGGTTCCTCCAGACCCGCAACGGCAAGCGCACAGGCACTGCCATGGTGAAGATTGCCATGGACCTGCTCCACGAGGGTATGATTGACGAGAAGACAGCCATCATGCGTTGCGAGCCTCAGAAACTCGACGAACTGCTTCACCCCGTCTTCGACAAGAAGGCTCTGCTCTCCGCCAAGGTCATCACCCAGGGACTTCCCGCCTCTCCGGGAGCAGCCTGCGGACAGATAGTGTTCCATGCCGACGATGCACAGGCATGGCATGCCGACGGTCACAAAGTGGTGATGGTGCGCATAGAGACAAGCCCTGAGGACCTCGCAGGCATGTCTGCCGCAGAAGGCATCCTCACAGCCCGTGGCGGCATGACTTCCCACGCTGCCGTCGTTGCCCGCGGTATGGGCAAGTGCTGCGTCTCCGGTGCCGGAGCCATCAATGTGGACTACAAGGCAAAGACAGTGGAAATTGACGGCGTTGTCTATAAAGAAGGCGACTACCTCTCGCTCAACGGCTCCACAGGTCAGGTCTATGCCGGCGAAGTGCCCACAAAGGCTGCCGAACTCAGCGGCGACTTCAAGGAACTCATGGACCTCTGCGACAAATACACGAAACTCCAGGTGCGCACCAATGCCGACACTCCCCACGATGCACGCGTGGCACGCGCTTTCGGAGCCAAGGGCATCGGCCTCACACGCTCGGAGCACATGTTCTTCGAGGACAAGAAGATTGTGGCCATCCGCGAGATGATTCTCGCAGAGACAAAGGAAGGACGCGAGAAAGCCCTCGCCAAACTCTTCCCCTATCAGAAGGCAGACTTCAAGGGAATCCTCGAAGCAATGGACGGCTGCCCCGTGAACATCCGACTCATCGACCCCCCACTCCACGAGTTCGTGCCCCACGACCTTGAAGGACAGAAGGTCATGGCAGAACAGATGGGAGTGGACGTGGCAACAATACAGCGCCGTGTGGACGCACTGGCAGAGAACAATCCTATGCTCGGACACCGTGGCTGCCGCCTCGGCATCACCTTCCCCGAGATTACAGCCATGCAGACACGGGCCATCCTCTCTGCCGCCTGCGAGCTGAAGCAGGAAGGCAAAGACCCGAGACCCGAGATAATGGTGCCCCTCATCGGCATCCTCTATGAGCTTAAGCAGCAGAAGGAAATCATCCTCAACACTGCCAAAGAGGTGTTCGCCGAGTACGGAGTTACCATCAACTTCGAGATTGGCACCATGATAGAAGTGCCCCGCGCTGCCCTCACCGCAGACAAGATTGCCACGGAAGCCGACTACTTCTCCTTCGGCACCAACGACCTCACACAGATGACCTTCGGCTACAGCCGCGACGACATAGCAAGCTTCCTCCCCGTTTATCTCGACAAGAAGATTCTTAGCGTCGACCCGTTCCAGGTGCTCGACCAGAACGGTGTGGGACAGCTCATAGAGATGGCAGTGGAAAAAGGCCGCTCCGTCCGTCCACAGCTCCGCTGCGGCATCTGCGGCGAGCACGGAGGCGAGCCAAGCAGCGTGAAGTTCTGCGCCAAGATAGGCATGAACTACGCCAGCTGCTCACCATTCCGCGTGCCTATAGCACGACTGGCTGCCGCGCAGGCTGCCGTAGAGGAATAGCGGACAGTCTCCTGCAACACTCTTAAA
>CAYXGN010000212.1:0-2899 GCA_964464505.1 uncultured Prevotella sp. | reverse complement strand
AGAGCACTAGCCTTCCAAGCTGGGGGTCGCGGGTTTGAGCCCCGTTTTCCGCTCTAATTTATTGACTTGCTGTAATAGCTCAGTGGTAGAGCACTTCCTTGGTAAGGAAGAGGTCCTGAGTTCAACTCTCAGTTACAGCTCTACTTCTATTCGTTTACCGAAATCAGAAGAAAAACGTTTATTCAATTTATAATAAAATAAGAAAGCTATGGCTAAAGAAACATTTGTGCGCACCAAACCGCACGTAAACATTGGTACAATTGGTCACGTTGACCATGGTAAGACTACCCTTACTGCTGCCATCTCCAAGGTTCTTCACGACAAGGGCTTCGGCAGCAACGAAGTAAAGTCTTTCGACCAGATTGACAATGCTCCCGAAGAGAAGGAGCGTGGTATCACCATCAACTCTGCTCACATCGAGTATGAAACATCTGCTCGCCACTACGCACACGTAGACTGCCCGGGACACGCCGACTATGTGAAGAACATGGTTACTGGTGCTGCCCAGATGGACGGTGCTATCCTCGTAGTTGCCGCTACTGACGGTCCTATGCCTCAGACACGCGAGCACGTGCTTCTCGCACGCCAGGTGAACGTTCCCCGCATGGTGGTGTTCCTGAACAAGTGCGATATGGTAGAGGATGAGGAAATGCTCGAACTCGTGGAAATGGAAGTTCGCGAAATCCTCGACCAATACGAATATGAGGAGGACACTCCTATCATCCGCGGTTCTGCCCTCGGTGCCCTCAACGGCGTTGACAAGTGGGTAGAGAAGGTTATGGAACTCATGGACACTGTTGATACATGGATTCAGGAGCCTCCACGCGACCTTGACAAACCCTTCTTGATGCCTATCGAGGACGTGTTCTCAATCACTGGCCGTGGTACTGTTGCTACCGGTCGTATCGAGACTGGCCGCGTAAAGGTTGGCGACGAAGTTGAGCTCCTCGGTCTTGGTGAGGACAAGAAGTCAGTTGTAACTGGCGTTGAGATGTTCCGCAAGATTCTTGACGAGGGTGAAGCTGGCGACAACGTAGGTCTGTTGCTCCGCGGTATCGACAAGAACGAAATCAAGCGCGGTATGGTGCTCTGCCACCCGGGACAGATCAAGCCTTTCAAGAAGTTCAAGGCTTCTATCTACGTGTTGAAGAAAGAGGAAGGTGGACGTCACACTCCATTCGGAAACAAGTATCGTCCTCAGTTCTATCTCCGCACAATGGACTGCACAGGTGAAATCACTCTGCCGGAAGGCGTAGAAATGGTGATGCCTGGCGACAACGTTGAGATTTCTGTAGAACTCATCTACGCTGTTGCTCTGAACAAGGGTCTCCGCTTCGCTATCCGCGAAGGTGGCCGTACAGTAGGTTCAGGTCAGATCACTGAGGTTTACGAGGACTAATAAGCATCCCTGCCAAGCAGGGCGCACCTTATAAACAAAAAAGGATTTCCACATCCGCAAGGGCGTGGAAATCCTAATTTACGGAATTAGCTCAGTTGGTAGAGCACTGGTCTCCAAAACCAGGTGTCGGGAGTTCGAGCCTCTCATTCCGTGCTAAATAGAAGATAATATGTTTAAGAAGATAGTAAATTATTGCAAGACTTGTTACGAAGAACTTGCGCATAAAACTACTTGGCCGAAGTATGCTGAACTCAACCACAGCGCAGTGATTGTATTATCTGCTTCCCTTCTCATTGCAGTAGTGGTGTTCATAATGGACTCCCTGTTCAGGGCGTTCATGGGAATGGTATATCCAGGTTAACAGTCGAAGGAAATGGCTCGGACAGAAATGAAATGGTATGTGCTTAGAGCAGTAAGCGGAAAAGAAGCTAAGGTAAAAGAGTATATTGAAGCTGAAATCAAGCACAACACATTGTTGCAAGAGCATGTCTCCCAGGTGCTTCTGCCCATGGAGAAACATGCCGCTTTGCGTAACGGCAAACGTGTAGTCAAGGAGAAGATTGCTCTTCCCGGCTATGTCTTTGTTGAGGCTTCCCTCGTGGGAGACGTGGCCCACACGCTGCGTTTCATGCCTAATGTCCTCGGTTTCCTTGGCGGCTTGGACAACCCGACGCCAGTGTCTCAGTCGGAGATAAACCGTATGCTCGGCAATGCCGAGGAGACGGCTCTCGCCGAAGAGGTGGAAATCCCCTTCATGGTGGACGAAACCGTGAAAGTCACCGACGGCCCGTTCTCAGGCTTCAGCGGCGTTATCGAAGAGGTGAACTCGGAGAAGCGCAAACTGAAAGTGATGGTCAAGATCTTCGGACGCAAAACTCCGTTGGAACTCAGTTTTATGCAAGTTGAAAAAGAAGGCTGACGCATTGTTACGGGCGCGTGAGCAGTCTTTTTATAATAAATCATTAAATATTAACAGACAAAATGGCTAAAGAAGTTGCTGGATTAATCAAATTACAGATTAAAGGTGGCGCTGCGAATCCTTCTCCTCCAGTAGGACCGGCTCTCGGTTCTAAGGGAATCAACATTATGGGATTCTGCAAAGAGTTCAACGCCAGAACCCAGGATAAGGCTGGTAAGGTAATTCCAGTCGTTATCACTTACTACACCGACAAATCGTTCAGCTTCGAGCTCAAGACTCCTCCTGCTGCTGTGCAGCTCAAAGAGGCAGCCAAAGTGAAGAGCGGATCGGCACAGCCCAACCGCCAGAAAGTCGCCAGCGTGACTTGGGAGCAGGTGAAGGTTATTGCCGAGGACAAGATGAAGGATTTGAACTGCTTTACAGTTGAGTCGGCTATGAGACTTATCGCAGGTACTGCAAGAAGTATGGGTATCACTGTAAAGGGAGACTTCCCTGGTAAATAATTAAATAACTTCAATTAGAAAAATGAGTAAACTGACAAAAAATCAAAAATCAGTAGCTGATAAGGTTGAAGCAGGGAA
>CAYXGN010000211.1:0-2947 GCA_964464505.1 uncultured Prevotella sp. | reverse complement strand
AAACAATGAAGATACTTGCAACAAGCGACTGGCATTTGGGCAACCTCTTTCATGGCAACGACCGTCTGCCGGAGCACCGACACTTCCTCTCTTGGCTCCTCAAACAGATAGAGGAGCAGCAACCCGATGCCCTTCTCGTGGCTGGCGACATATTCGACAACGGCAACCCCTCGGCAGCGGCGCAGGAGGTGTATTATAATTTCCTCGTCGACGCGACGCAGATATGCCGCCACATGCAAATCGTTATCACCGCCGGCAACCACGACTCCGCCAACCGACTCGAAGCACCGCGCACTCTCCTTGCGCGCCAGAAAGTGGAGGTAAGGGGCAGCGTCCACCGCGAATGGGTGACGGACGGCGACGAGAGCGGATGGCGGACGAACTACGATGACCTTATGATTCCTCTCAAAGGGCAGGACGGCAGGGAGGTCATCGTGCTGGCAGTGCCTTATCTGCGAAGCGATGTCGTGCAGAACGCCAACTACTCCGAGGGGGTGAACACATTCCTTCGCACGCTGACATCCAAAGCGAGAGAACTCCATCCGGGTTGCCGACTCATCATGATGGCGCACATGTATGCCAAGGGTGCCGACATCGCAGCGAAGGAAGCAAGCGAGAAAATCGTCATCGGAGGACAGGAAGAGGTGAACATGGAGGGATGGGCCGACCACCCCGACTACCTCACCTGCGGCCATATCCACAAGCGGCAGCACATCTGGAACACCTCTTGGGCGCGCTATACGGGCAGCGTCCTGCCCATGTCGTTTGCCGAAACGGACTATCACCACGGCGTAGACCTCATCACTGTGGACGACAACATAAGCACGGAGTTCTTGGAATACACGCCTCAGCACAAACTCGTCACACTGCCGGAGGGCGATGAGGTGTTGACACCCAGCAAGTTGAAGAAGCGCATCGAAGAGGAACTCCCCGACCGCATCAACGGCGAACTCGATGACAACTTCGTCTATGTCACCCTCAAAATAGTGCAGGAGAAGGTGAACAACGACCAAAGGAAAGAGTTGGAAAGCCTTGTCGAGGCGAAGAACGCGGTGCGCTGCCGCACCCAACTCATTCTTCCACAACTCGAAGTAACCACCATCGCGGGCGAGGGCAAGATAAAGAGCATGGACGACATTCTCAACCGCGACCCGCTTGACACCCTCAAAGAGGCATTCCTCATACAAAACCAAAAGGAGATGAGCGAGCATCAGGAACAGATGCTAAGAGAACTTTTGAATTCAATAAAGGCAGGTTCTAAAAACCGAACATAAGGAGTAAACCATGAATATCATACAATTAGAAATACTCAACCTCGCCTCACTCGACCGTGATGGAGGCGAGACAATCAACTTCACGAAAGGCGCATTGGGCGAAAGCACCATCTTTAGCATTGTGGGACCTACGGGCAGCGGCAAGTCTACTATCCTCGATGCCATCTGTCTTGCCCTCTACAACCGTGCTCCACGCTACCCCAGACGAAAGAATGAAAAAAGCTCCATCGAAATCTATGGTCCGGAAAAGGAAAACTCCGATGAGCGTCCTGCTCCTACCGATGCCAGAAACATACTTACCCGAGGCAAGAAACAAGGCTACAGCAAACTCACCTTCCTCGCCAACAACGGCAACATATATAGGGCAGAATGGCACATCGCAAAGAAAGTGAAGAAATATGAAAAACCTATGACATGCCTCTTCAAACTCATTAAGGACGGCGGAAAAACAGTTGAGCAAGAGGTGGACTGGGACGAACTGCCACAGATTATAGGTCTGGACTACGACCAATTCCTGCGCACCGTGCTCATAGCGCAAGGGTCGTTCGCCAGCTTCCTCAATGCGAAGGAGGAGGAGCGATACCAACTTCTCGAAAAACTCGTGGGTTGCGAAGAACTCTATAATAACATCGCCGAAAAGATAAAAGAGCGCAAGGACGCAGTGGTGGACGCTTACAAACTCATCGCTGCCGATGTGGCGGCATACGAGAAAAACATCCTTTCGGATGAGGAACTCGCCGCCTTGGGCGAGAGGATAAGCCAACTCGAGGCTGAGGCAAAGAAAGCCAAGGAGGAGTTGGATAAGACGAAAGAGGCTCTGGCATGGTATGACGACGAAGATAAACTGAAGGAGAACATCGCGAAATATGAGAATGCCTTTAATGCCGCCAAGCAGCAAATGGAAGAGATGAAAGCGGAGACAGACCGACTCCGGCTGCACGACTCCACCCTCGAGGCAGTCAATCTGTTCAGGGAAATAAAGGTGTGTGAGAACAACATCAACACTCAGTCTGTGGCATTGAAGAAGTTGGAAGGCGATGAAGCCACAAGCGCAGAAGCCATAAAGGAGGAAGAACATAATCTCGTGGCGTTGCAAGAGTCGGCTAAGAATGCCGCCAACGAACTGGAAAAGCAAAAGCCACACATCAACAAGGCGCGCGAGATAAAGACGCAGTTGCAGGAAATCGAGAAGGATGCAAAGGCAAAGACCGATGCTAAGGACGCTGCCGACAAAGCCTTGGAGCGCGCAAATGAGTCTGTCAAGAACAATGCCGAAGCCATAAATAAGGCGGAGGAAGCCCTCAACAAGGCCGTGAAAGACTTGGAGTCGCTCGCAACGACAATCGAAAACGAAACGAAACAGTTGCAGGAGAAGGCGAAGGAAGCCCGCGAGAGTTATGAAACGGAAAGCAAAAAACTTGAAGGCAAGGACATCGCCCTCTTGCAGGAGGCTGTAACTTCTGCGGCGAAGAAAAGCAACGACTTGCTTAACGGCATCCGCATCCAGACCTCTCTCAAAGACAAGCTGAAGGAAAAGGAGGAAAAGAAGGAGCAACAAAAGCAACTGGCGGAGCGCAACCGCGAGATAGAGAAGCAGTTGAAAGCTTTCAACCTCGAGCAACTCCATGACGAAATCTCCACGCTAACAGCCACTTACACGCTGATGACGTGTG
>CAYXGN010000210.1:0-3005 GCA_964464505.1 uncultured Prevotella sp. | reverse complement strand
CTCGCTGATTTTCAGTATGCGCTATGTGATGGCGCAAAAAAGTGATGAAGTCAGGTGTGGGTTAAAGGGTGCGTCTCGGCGATCCGCACCTACTATGGTTACTCTTCTTATTCGTTTGATTCGTGCTATTTGTGGTTCAGAGCAGGAACTCCGAGGCAATCTGTGGGCTGACTAATAAGGGCGTGCCTCGGAGATGCACGCCTACTATGAAATCTGCAATCCGTGGGAGAAAAAAGCGGAATCCACAATCAAAAGCCTAGGAAATCTTGCGGTAGGCGGAGGGTGTTCCGCCTGTTTGGGCTTTGAAGAAGCGGACGAAGTGTTGGGGATATTCAAAGCCGAGGCGCTGACTCACCATCGAGATGCTAAGTGTGTCATCGTCGAGCAGTTGCTTGGCGGAGCGGAGCAGACGGGCGTTGATGAAGTCCTTTGCCGTGCGCCCCGTCTCCGTCTTTACCAGTTCGCCGAAGTATTTCGGCGAATAGCAGCATTTGTCGGCGAAGTAAGCCACTGTGGGAAGTCCCTCGTGCAGTGCCTTCTCGTTGATATACTGGTCGAGAAGCGAGGCGAACTTCCTCACCACAGAGTGGTTGATTTCCTCGCGCGTGATGAACTGGCGGTCGTAGAAGCGGAGGCAATAGTTAAGGAGGAGTTCGATGTTGCTGACAATCAGTTCGCGGGTGTGCTTGTCGATGCTGCGGCACAGTTCCTGCTTTATCATTGAGAGGACATCGCGGAAGATGTCTATCTCGCCGACGGAGAGGTGCAGAGCCTCGTTGGAGGTGTAGTCGAAGAACTCATACCGGCTTATGTTTCTGCCCAAAGAGGTGCGCGCGAGCAGGTCGGGATGAAACACTATGGCTGTCCATTTCGGCACGGTGACCTCGGGGTTGGGCTCCACGTGCACCACCTGTCCGGGAGCAAAACTCGTCACCGTCATCTCGTCGTAGTCGTACGGTGTGCGGCCATAGGTCATCTTGCAGCCTTTGTTCTCCTTCAGGAAAAGGGCGTAGATGCCATAATGATAGGTCGCCTCTATCACACTCCCCTCCTTTTCGGAGCGCAGGACGCTCACCAAGGGGTGCAAGGTCTCCAGTCCGTAATGGTCGTTGAAGTCCTGTACGGTGTTGAAATATACGTCGTTCATCATCCGATGGTTTTCATTACGTCCTCCACTATCTGTTCGTCGAGCAGGCGGTTGTCTGCCAGCAGTTGCTGAAGCACGAACCTGTCGTAGAGTCCTTTCTTCACGCCGCAAACAAGAACCTTCATGTCAGAAGCGCCATAGTAGGAGGCGATGCGCTCGCCGAAGCCACCGTCCTTGCTGCCGTCCTCAAGTGTGACGACAAGTTGATGGTCGGTTTTTAGGGAGTCGAGCGTCGCGGAGTCCACTTCATTGAGATA
Source organism: uncultured Prevotella sp. (assembly GCA_964464505.1). GTDB lineage: Bacteria > Bacteroidota > Bacteroidia > Bacteroidales > Bacteroidaceae > Prevotella. Next base: position 1,601 of record CAYXGN010000210.1, on the reverse strand, counting down.
GCGCGGGTTGATGAGTGTGGCATCGATGCCCTTTTCTACAAGCAGACCCACTACCCTTTCGCCCTTCTGATAGAACGAACCCGCAGCGATGACTGCCACGCGAGAGCCGCGGTGCATCACTTTATACTTCGACTCGTAACTGTATTCCGTGTCGACAGGCTCCGAGGTGTGGATCACGCCGTTGCTTGGAATGCGGATGGCAATGGGCTTCTTGTCCTGAAGGATAGCCCAGCGGAGCATGGCGAAATACTCCTCGCAGGTGGTGGGGGCAAGATAGATGAGTCCCGGGATGCTGCAGAGCATGGGGATGTCGAACAGACAGATGTGGGTGATGTCGTTCAAGGTTCCAGTGCCGCCCCACGCCACGTTGATGACGGCAGGGTTGGAGTTGATGCAGATGTCCTGCGCAATCTGGTCGTAGGTGCGCTGAACGAAGGTGCTGTAGACAGTCCAGACGGGTCGCAGACCTCCCTTTGCCATACCCGAAATCATGGCTGCTGCCTGCTCTTCGGCGATGCCCATGTCTATGTGTTGCGCTCCTGCCTCCTCGCGTTTCGCCTTAACGAAACCTGCGGCAGCAGGCGTTCCTGCTGTCACGGCGATGAGAGTCCTGTCGTTCTTCATCTCGCGGAGCATCCAGTCGGAATAGAGTTGCTCGTAGGTTTCGCACGGAGCAGTCGCCGGGCGACTCCCGTCCTCGCGGTTGAAAGGCGCGCCCCAGTGCCAACCCTCCTTGTTCTCGACGGCAGGGGCGAAGCCATGCCCTTTCTCTGTGTGTATGTGTACGACGGTGGGCTTGTCGGTGTCCTTCACGCTGCGGAACACATTGACGAGTTTTTCCACGTCGTTGCCTTCCTCGAGATAGGTGTATTCGAAGCCCCAAGCCTTAAACCAGTTGTGCTCGCAGGTGCCATTGCTCTCACGAAGGGCGCGGAGGTTCTTGTAGATGCCGCCATGGTTTTCGGCTATCGACATCTCGTTGTCGTTCACGACGATGATGAGGCCAGTGCCGAGTTCCGAGGCCTCATCGAGTCCTTCGAAAGCCTCGCCACCGGAAAGGGAGCCGTCGCCGATGATGGCGATGATGTTTTCGTGCGTACCCTTTATGTCGCGCGCCTTCTGAAGACCCGTTGCCAGACTAATGGAAGTGGAGGTATGACCCACCTCGAAGTTGTCGTAAACGGGACTTTCCGCCGGAGAGGAATAGCCCGAGATGGCATTCATGTCATCGAGGTCGCCAAGGAAGCCTGACGCACGACCTGTCAGCACTTTATGGGGATAGCACTGATGGCTCACGTCGAAGACGAGTTTGTCCGTCGGGGCATCGAAGACATAATGCAGAGCAACGGTGGCTTCCACGAAGCCGAGATTGGGACCCACGTGTCCGCCATGCTTACTCACACGGTTCAACACTGCCTCCCGAGTCTCATCGGCAACGGTTTTGAGGGCTTCGATATCCAGTTTCTTCAAGTCGGCTGGCGACTTTATCTTTTCTATATACATGCTTTTTACTCTTTTAGAAATTGTTGTTTTGTTATTTCGATGCAGGTGGGTTCTAAAAATTGGCTTTGTCAGATTGCGGAACTATTTTGCATAAGATA
>CAYXGN010000209.1:0-3033 GCA_964464505.1 uncultured Prevotella sp. | reverse complement strand
CGCCAAGTACTGGAGTCCTTTGCGCCAAGTACTGGGCGTTTTTGTGCTGAATAGTAGGCGCGGATCGCCGAGACGCGCCATTTATAAACGCTCGACCTCCTACTGTTTGCGACTTAACATCCGTGGGATTTCTAACGCCCTATAATAAATAATGTGTAAGGAAAAGAAGGCTTATTCATTCGAAAAGATGTAACTTTGCACGGTGTTGCCACGCATTGACGGCAACGCAAGGTAAAGGGAAACAAACTCAAAGGAAGTGGAAGAGAGAAAGACAAAAAGGGCTGACTTGGAGAACAAACGACTCACATGGTTTCTCATGGGAGTGGTGTTCGTGCTCTCCTTGGCCTTTGCCGCGTTGGAATACACCGACAATCCGGGCGGCAATAGGGTCAATGCCGACGAGATGGACGACATTGACCCCGACCTCGACTTGCTTCCAAAACCCAAGAAGAACGACATGCTTATGGCGGCACAGCCGCTCCCTGCCAAGCCAAAGACGGAGAAACTTGACATCGTGGATGAGACGGCTGAGCAGTTGAAGAAGCTCAACGCCATAACGCAGAAGCGCACTCTGGGTAGCGACGAAGAGGAGAATCTCGACAACGAAGCCGCAAGCGGAAAGAAGACCGACCCTGATGCGCCCCCGACGATACCCCCTGTGGCTGTTGACAAGGACGACAATCCCCTCAACTTCCGCATCGTGGAGCAGTTGCCTGAATATCCCGGCGGTATGGCGGCACTCGTCCAGTGGCTCACCAAGACCATTGTCTATCCTCCCGAAGCCAGAAAGCGCAACATACAAGGCCGTGTGGTGGTGTCGTTCATAATAAATACGGACGGCAGCGTAAGCGACATCCGACTCGTAAAGTCGGCCCACACCCTGCTCAACCGCGAAGCATTGCGCGTGGCAAATCTCATGCTGAAGTGGAAACCGGGCATGAACAACAACAAACCCTGCCGCACTCTCTTCGCCATTCCAATAGAATTCAAAATCTAACAATATCTTAATTATGCTGAAAGCCGAAGACCTCCTGACCGAAGTGAACACCTTCCTCGACAACATTCCTTACGACCGCGCGCCGCAGTCGCTCTATGAACCCATCCGTTATGTGCTGTCGATGGGCGGCAAACGCATCCGTCCTGTGCTCATGCTCCTTGCCTACAACCTCTTCAAGGACGACCCCCAGAGCATCCTTATGCCTGCCTGCGCCCTCGAGACTTACCATAACTACACCCTCTTGCATGATGACCTCATGGACAACGCCGACCTCCGGCGCGGCCATCCCACCGTACACCGCCGCTGGGATGCCAACACTGCGGTGCTCTCCGGCGACACAATGCTCGTGCTGGCATACCAGCGTATGGCGCAATGCCGTGCCGACAAGATGCCGGAAGTGCTCTCGCTGTTCACCGAAACGGCTCTCGAGATAGGCGAGGGGCAGCAATACGACATGGAGTTTGAGCATCGCAACGATGTCAGGGAAGAGGAATATATCGAAATGATACGCCTTAAAACGAGCGTTCTTCTGGCTTGCGCCACCAAGATTGGGGCTATCCTCGCCGGTGCTTCTGCCGAGGATGCCGACCGGCTCTATCACTTCGGCGAGCAGATGGGACTGGCGTTCCAGTTGCAGGACGACTTCCTCGATGTCTATGGCGACACGAAAGTGTTTGGCAAGGCTATCGGTGGCGACATCGTCTCCAACAAAAAGACCTACATGCTCATCAATGCCTACAACCGCGCCAATGCTGCGCAGCGCGCAGAACTGACACGATGGATAGAGGCGAAGGAGTTTGATGCCCAGGAAAAGATTGCTGCCGTGACGCGCATTTACAACGAGATTGGCATCGACCGCTTGGCGATTGAGAAGATAAACTTCTATTTCGACGAGAGCAAGAAGCATCTCGATGCAGTGAGTGTAGCCCCGGAACGCAAGGAGGAACTGGCGCGCTACACCGCCAAAATGATGAAACGACAGTATTGACAATGGCTCTGCAATTCATTGATACCCACACACATCTCGACGGAACGGAGTTTGATGCCGACCGCGATGATGTAATCCTGCGCGCCAAGGAAGCGGGGGTGAGCCGCGTGTTCCTGCCTGCCATCGACCTGAAATCGGTGGAGACGGTGCTCGAGGTGTGCCGCCGCTACCCCGATTTCGCCTATCCCATGATAGGACTCCACCCCGAGGAGGTGCGCGACGACTGGCAGACGGTGCTCTCGGAAATGGAGAAACGCCTCGTGCCGGGGCATCCGTTCATCGCCATCGGAGAGGTGGGCTTGGATTATTACTGGTCGCGCGACTATGAGAAAGAGCAACTGCAGGCCTTTGAAAGGCAAGTGGAATGGTCGGTGGAGAAGCGACTGCCACTCATGATTCACTGCCGAAAGGGGCAGAACGAGATGGTAAATCTGCTCCGGCATTATGCCGATGACCTCCCCGGAGGGGTGTTCCACTGCTTCACCGGCAACGCCAATGAAGCCGAACAGCTGCTGCAATTCCCCCGTTTCGTGCTCGGCATAGGCGGTGTCCTCACGTTCAAGAAGAGTCCGTTGCCCGAGGTTCTGCCTGCCACGGTGCCTCTTGAGCGCATCGTTCTTGAGACCGACAGCCCCTATATGGCTCCCGTCCCGATGCGTGGGCAGCGCAACGAGAGTGCGTTTGTGAAGTATGTGCTTGCCAAACTCGCCGAAAGTTACGGCGTGAGTGAGCAGGAAGTGGCTGATGTCACCACAGCAAATGTCGCCAGGGTGTTTGGTCTCTGACACTGTTAAAGGATTTTAAATATCGTAACGGGTACTAATAAATGCTGAAAAAATAGTACTTTTGCACCCGAATTCTAATGGAAAGGTGCTCGAGTGGCTGAAGAGGCACGCCTGGAAAGCGTGTATACGTCAAAAGCGTATCGGGGGTTCGAATCCCCCTCTTTCCGCTAATCGCCTCGCAAACGCAATGGTTTGCGAGGCGATTTTGTTTGTATGCTCGGCATGAGCATTGTCTAACGGGTGGAAGTCCCGAGTAAGCCCTA
>CAYXGN010000208.1:0-3035 GCA_964464505.1 uncultured Prevotella sp. | reverse complement strand
GTGGAGCAGTCGGCGAGAATTTGCATTGCCCTTGACGCAAACTTGTAGAGTTTGAGCCGGCGAAGCACGCTGCAGAGATGCTTCTCGTCGTAATCTGTCTTTACCAGCAGCGCGGACAAATCGTCAAGAAAGTTGTGGGGAATGCTTCCTTTTATATATAATGTGTGAAGCATCAGCAGTCTTGAAGCAATGGTTGCCATTGCCTTGTCGGTGATGTTGGCTTCCTTTATACGGTCTGTTATGGTCTGGCGAACTTCTTCGTCGTGCTTTTCCACTACAGAAACATAGAGTTTCTCCAGGGCTTGCAGCATGGAGGGTTTCGAGGTCAGTCGGGTGTAATAGCAGTTCTTTATGCAGACAGTCTTGGCTTCTTTGCAGAGGTCGCGGATTGCTGTCTCTTCTACGCTGCCGCAGACATGGACGACCTCAACAAGCAGCGAGATTTTCTTCACACAAGTGTTCAAGGCACTTTGCCCGGGAACGCCTTTCCCCGTAGGATTAAGGGCTGGCAGTCCGTCGAGAGAAGTAAAGACAATGGGGATTCTTCTCACCTTGAACCCGTGGATTGCCTTTATGCTTTCCTTGTTCCACGACCCAAACAGGTGGACGAGGTCGGGATGCCTGTCCACTACATTCACGGAGCCGCTACTCATCAGCTCCTGCGGCAGACTCTCACAAAGTCGGGCGTTGAGGAGGTCTTGTCGGAAATCACTTGTGGCGATAATCAGTAGATTCATAACTTGTGGGTTGAGAAATCACGCTTGTCAGCTCTTGAAAGCCGCAAGAGATACGATGCGTTTCGCAGCAGCAGGAGGAGTTCGAGGAAAGGAATCTTCCATTTTGCCATTTGCTCTTCAAACGCCCGCAGGGCTTTGCCTGCAAAGAAAATCCTCAGCCAGAGGGTGGCAATCAAAGAGAGCGCGGCGACAGAGAGGACTGTCCAGTTTTGTGAACACACGGAAAAGGCTATTGCTGAAACGATAACGATATAGTTCATCCAGAGCAGCAGCGTGTCAACGCCCTGGAGCAGGCGCAGCCCCTTGCCGTGCTTCATCGCCTTGCGCAGAAAGAGGTAAGCAAGATGTTTGTTTGTCCAAGTGCGCTTGCTCGGCTCGTCCTCTCTTATTATAGCGTCCTTTGATGTGGCGAGGGCTGTTCTGAGGGGTCGTGAATATTTGTTCACGATGAAGTCATACTCGCCGTTGTTGTACTGCAGATTGCCCTTATAGCCGTCGCCGTCGATAAACATCCTTTTCCTGAAGGCGAGGTTGGTGCCGCCACAGCGATAGGCACAGCCCTTGACTGCCTGGCGCGCAAGATAATGGAAGGTGCGGATTCTCTCAAAGCGATAGGAGGCTTTCGCCGTAGGGGAAAAATTGCTGTAACCGAGAACGATGTCGTTTTCAGGATTACACCTCTTGGCAATGGCGGAAAGCCAGCGGTGGGATAGGGGAGTGCTCTCTGCATCGAGGAGTACAACCCACTCGTATTGTGCTGCCTTCACCCCCAAGGTGACAGCGAGTTTCCTGTCGCTCATAAACAGAGAACCCCCGGGAATGAATGTCGTCTTAAGGTTTTGCCGCTGCGGGAGATTCTTAATGACACACTCCGTTGCCACATCTCCGTGCTTCATCACCACAATCACCTCATAGTCAGCCTCATAACTCTGACTCAAAAGAACGGGCAGGTGAGCCTCCAACGCTTCGGCATTGTCGTTCGCCATCACCAGCACAGAAATAGGCTTGTCGCCCGTTTCCGGCGCATCCTCCCCCTGCCGCTTGCGGAAACCCCTTACAAAGGGATTCATAAGGACAGAGACAACGCACAGCACAAGGAGCACCGCGCAGCAAACCAATGTGACGGTATCGATAATCATAACTCTTCACTCGTATAACCTACAGGCAGCGGACGGCAGTTGTACCGGCTTGCCATAATCTCGCCATAGGCTCCTGCCGACTTCATGACGAGGAAATCGCCGCGGCGGCATTTTTTCAGTGGTGTCATCGCGGCAAAGACATCGCTCGACTCGCAGATGGGTCCCACCACGTCATAGTTCTCTTCGGGCTCTTCGCTAGTGATGTTCTCTATGGCGTGGTGAGCCTGATATAGAGCCGGGCGTATAAGGTCGGTCATTCCGGCATCGACAATGGCAAACTGCTTGTATTCTCCCTGCTTCACATACAGCACACGCGTCACCAGTGTTCCGCATTGTGCTACGACAGAGCGTCCCAATTCGAAATGGAGGTGCTGACCCTCACGCAGGATGAGGTTGTCGCTGTAGGTCTCAAAGTAAGCCTTGAAGTCAGGAATTCTGTTCAAGTCAGGATTGTCATAGTCCACACCGAGTCCGCCGCCCACATTGATGTTCTCCACCGTTATCCCTTTGCCGGAGAGGTGCTCCTGTATCTCGTTGATGCGGTTGCACAAAGGCTTGAAATCGTTCATGTCAAGTATCTGGGAACCAATGTGGAAGTGCAGTCCTGTCACTTCGATGTTCTTAAGCCTTTTTGCCAACTCAAACACACTGTCAATGTCTTTCATCGCGATGCCGAACTTGTTCTCTGCCAGTCCCGTAGTGATGTTGGCATGGGTGTGTGCCCCCACATTGGGGTTGATTCTGAAAGCCACCTTCGCCGTCCTCTTCATCTCGGAGGCAATGGCGTTGATTACCTCGAGTTCGGGAACGCTCTCCACATTGAAGCACGCGATGCCTTTCTCCAAAGCCAGCCTTATCTCCCAGTCGCTCTTGCCCACACCGGCAAACACGATGCCCTCGGGACGGAAGCCGGCAGCCAACGCCGCTTCTATCTCGCCGCCGCTAACGCAGTCGGCACCAAGTCCGTTCTTCTGTATGTGCCTGAGCACCTTGGCGTTGGCATTGGCCTTGACGGCATAGTGCACATGGTAATTGTCGTGCTTTGCCGTCTCCGCATTGATGGCGTCAAGGGTGGCTTGCAGAAGTGGGATGTCGTAAAAATAGAAAGGGGTGGTTAATTCTTTAAACTTGTCTGTTGGATACATTTTCTTTTAATTAA
>CAYXGN010000207.1:0-3042 GCA_964464505.1 uncultured Prevotella sp. | reverse complement strand
CGAACGCAATAAAGCTTGCTTTAATTGCTGAGGTGCAGCCTATCTTATGCAAAGGTAACAATAATTTGCGCAAATACAAATGTTTTGTGCAATAAATACCACTTAAAACGAGTTTTCATTCGTATCGCATTGATTTCGCAGGGTGAATGTGCGAAATCAGGAAACTTGGACCCACCAGCACGATGACGCTAATTAGCAGCGTTGCAAGGTTCAGCAGAACTACATAGACGAGGTTCAGTTCCACCGGCACCGTACTGATGTAATATGTGGTGGGGTCGAGTTTCACAAGTCCCGTGAATCTTTGCAATGCCACGATGCCTATGCCTATAATGTCGCCAAGGATTAGACCTTTCGCCACGATGAATGTTGCAAAGAGCAGGAACGTGTGGCGCACTGTCCTGTTGCGCGCCCCGAGAGCCTTGAGGAGGCCTATCATCGTAGTGCGTTCAAGGATAATTATTAGCAAGCCGGAAATCATCGTGGCAACGGCGACGACAGTCATTATGGCAAGGATAATCCATACGTTCAGGTCGAGGAGGTCGAGCCAGGAAAATATCTGTGGACTTATCTCGCGTATCGTCTTTGAGGAGAACGTGTTGCCATAGGCATCAAGGGTGCGGTTTATGTTCTTGATGAAGAAGTCTTCTGTCAGCGAAAGTTTGGAATAGTCATCGACGGTAATCTCCGCTCCCGACACCTGGTTGCTTGCCCAACCGTTGAGTTTCTTTGCGGTGTAGAGGTCGGTGAAGCAGATGGCTCTGTCGTATTGTGTCAGATTGGTCTGGTAGATGCCGGCAATGGTGAAGCGGCGTATCCTCACTCCGTTGTTGTCGATGAAATAAGCAAAGAGGCGGTCGCCGGTCTTCGTCTGCAACTTGTCTGCCATTATCTTGGAGATGAGCAGTTTGTTGCCGCTTTTCTTGTCGGAGAAAGTGGGGATGCTTCCTTCTGTCATGTTGCGATGGAGGAAGGTGGTGTCATATTCCTCGCTGATGCCTTTGAACACCACGCCGAGGAAGTCGCTGTCGGTCTTTAGTATTCCCTGTCGTGTGGCGTACCTCTGCACATGCTTCACATTGGGGGCTTTCCTGAGGATGTGCATCACCGAGTCGGTGATGGCTATGGGTTGTGTGCCGCTGCCTTGCAGTGTTGTGAACTCCGCCACTTGTATGTGGCTCCCGAAGCCCACCACCTTGTCCCTGATGGAGTGCTTGAAGCCCACGACAACGCTTACGCTTATTATCATCACCGCCAGGCCTATTGCCACGCCGAGAGTGGCAATACGGATGGCAGGGCGCGACACCTTGCGCTTGTTCGTATTGTCGGAGTAGAGGCGTTTGGCAATAAACAGGGGGAAGTTCATCAGTCGTCAGTTCTTCCGGGATACTCTTCCAAGGCTTTTCTCAACACGAGCAAAGCGCGCTCCAGGGCTTCTTTCTTCAAGACATAGGCTATTCGCACCTGGTTTCTGCCGGCACCGGGGGTGGTGTAGAAGCCTGCGGCAGGAGCCATCATCACCGTCTCACCCTCGTAGTTGAACTCTTCCAGACACCAGCGGCAGAACTTCTCCGAGTCGTCCACGGGCAGTTTTGCCACAGTGTAGAACGCTCCCATAGGGATAGGGGAGTAGACTCCCGGGATGCTGTTGAGGCCGTCGATGAGGCATTTGCGGCGCTCCACATATTCTTCATACACGTCGCGGTAGTATTCCTCGGGGGCATCGAGCGATGCCTCTGCCACTATCTGTCCGAGCAATGGGGGAGAAAGGCGCGCCTGGCAGAACTTCATCACGGCGGCGCGCACCTCTTCGTTCTTCGTTATCAGTGCTCCAACGCGTATTCCGCACTCGCTGTAACGCTTCGACACGGAGTCTATCAGCACCACGTTCTGCTCAATGCCTTTCAAGTGGCAGGCACTGATGTAGGGCGAGCCGGTGTAGATGTACTCGCGATACACTTCGTCGGAGAAAAGATAGAGGTCGTATTTCTTCACAAGGTCGCGTATCTGGTTCATCTCCCTGCGCGTGTAGAGATAGCCTGTGGGGTTGTTGGGGTTGCAGATGAGGATGGCACGGGTGTGCTCGTTGATGAGTTCTTCAAACTTCTCCACCTTGGGCAGAGAGAAACCTTCCTCTATGGTGGTGGCAATGGTGCGAATCTTCGCTCCGGCGGAGATGGCGAAAGCCATGTAGTTGGCGTAGGCGGGCTCTGGGATGATAATCTCATCGCCGGGGTTCAGGCACGACATAAAGGCGAACAGCACTGCCTCCGAACCGCCGTTGGTGATGATGATGTCGTCGGCAGACACGTTGATGCTGTAACGCTGGTAATAACCAACGAGTTTCTCTCTGTACGACTGTATTCCTTGTGAGGGGGAGTAAGCCAGCACCTTGGTGTCGATGTGCTTCAAGGCATCGAGACCCACCTGCGGCGTGGGTACATCGGGCTGACCGATATTGAGGTGGTAAACGTTTATACCGCGTTTCTTTGCTGCTACTGCCAAGGGTGCCAACTTCCTGATTGGCGACTCCGGCATCTCGATACCTCTGACGGATATTTTGGGCATTTTCTTCTTTATTCGTTACGGTGGGAGTTTTGCATAACCCACATATATATAATAATGTGGGAAACAAACACCCACTCCAGTGTGCAAAGTTACGACAAATGGCGATAAACTCAAAACAAAATGTCGTTTTTCTAGTAACACCGAGTAGGCGCGTATCTCCGAGGTGCGCCCCTCAAGCACGCCTTTACAAACTACAGATTACACAAACCGTAGTAGGTGCGGATCGCCGAGACGCACCCTTCAAATAGCCCCACGGATTGCATTTTCACAAACTACAGATTACAAAATTACACGAATTTTTTTTGAACACTGAAAGCACTGAAAGCACAGAAATTAATGAGAGATTAATGGTCGATTAATGATGATTAATGTTATAAAAGAACCACGAATCTAACGAATTATCCGAATATTTGAGTTCCGTATCTTCTGCGAGTTCAGTGTTCGAATCACAAATATTTACAGTCAAAAAAGATTCGT
>CAYXGN010000206.1:0-3044 GCA_964464505.1 uncultured Prevotella sp. | reverse complement strand
CCCAAAAGTAATGATTTAGAAACAATAAACTTGAAATAAAACAATATGGAACAAAAAACACTTCGTGACTCGGCAGCACTTCGTTGGACTGCCTTGCTACTCTTGGCACTTGCCATGTTCTGCGCCTATATCTTTATGGACATCCTCTCCCCCATTAAAGATTTGCTGCAAGCGCAACGCGGTTGGGACTCCGATGCCTTCGGAACAATGCAAGGTGCAGAGACTTTCCTCAACGTGTTCGTCTTCTTCCTCATCTTTGCCGGTATCATCCTCGACAAGATGGGAGTGCGCTTCACAGCCCTACTCTCTGGTGCTGTGATGCTCGTGGGAGCCTGCATCAAGTGGTATGCCATCAGCGATGCTTTCATCGGCAGCGGCTTGGAAACTTGGTTCACAAACAATCTCAACCACATCCCGGTGTTTGAGCAACTCGGAGTGTCGCCGTTCTATGAGGGTATGCCGGCTTCTGCGAAACTCGCTGCCTGCGGTTTTATGATATTCGGTTGCGGTGCAGAGATGGGTGGTATCACCGTTTCGCGCGGTGTGGTGAAATGGTTTAAGGGTCGCGAGATGGCTCTTGCCATGGGTTCGGAGATGGCTTTGGCGCGCCTTGGCGTTGCCACTTGCATGATTTTCTCGCCCTTCTTCGCCAAACTCGGTGGCGTGGTGAGCGTGTCACGCTCGGTTGCCTTCGGTGTTGTGCTGCTTTGCATCGCCCTCATCATGCTCATCGTTTACTTCTTTATGGACAAGAAGCTCGATGCACAGACAGGTGAAGCGGAAGAGAAAGACGACCCGTTCAAGATTTCCGACATCGGTCAGATACTCACATCTATGGGTTTCTGGCTCGTCTCGTTGCTTTGCGTGCTTTACTATTCCGCCATATTCCCCTTCCAGAAATACGCTGTGAACATGTTGCAGTGCAACCTTACATTCACCGAAGTTCCTGCCGACTCGTTCTGGGCATCGTCGTCTGTCACCTTCGTGCAGTATGGCATCATGCTCGTCGTTGCGGCAACGGCATTCATGTTCAACTTCATGAAGCGTCGCACTCCCAAGTACACCGTACTCGCAATCTCTATCATTGCACTCATTTCCTATTGCTATATGGGTTACATGCGCCAGTCGGCAGAGTCAATCTTCGCCGTGTTCCCCTTGCTGGCAGTGGGCATCACGCCTGTTCTTGGAAGTTATGTGGACCATAAGGGCAAGGCAGCGAGTATGCTTGTCCTCGGTGCTTTGCTCCTCATAGCCTGCCACCTCACCTTTGCTTTCATCCTGCCGGAGTTCAAGGGCAATCAGGTTGGAGGTGTCGTCGTGGCTTATCTCACCATCCTCATCCTTGGTGCTTCGTTCTCACTCGTGCCTGCATCACTCTGGCCAAGTGTACCTAAACTCGTTGACGCAAAAGTGATAGGTTCGGCTTACGCCCTCATCTTCTGGATTCAGAACATCGGTCTGTGGCTCTTCCCATTGCTCATCGGCAAGGTGCTCACCGCCACCAATCCGGGAGTGACCGACGCGACTCAACTCAACTACACCGCACCTCTCGTGATGCTTGCCTGCCTTGGCGTTGCAGCCCTCGCCATCGGACTTGTGCTGAAAGTGGTGGATAAGAAGAAAGGTCTGGGTCTTGAGGAGCCAAACATAAAGTAACGGTAAATCAATACAACCGATTCTTGCCAAAGAAGAAATATTTTATGTACTTTTGCATAAAATCAAACGTAATATAAAACATTAACGACATAAAGTATGCTTACATTAAAACTCATCAGTGAGGAAACTGAACGTGTAATCAAAGGCTTACAGAAGAAGCACTTCGCAGGTGCTGAGGAAGCCGTAAAGGAAGTGCTTGCCGTGGACAAGCGTCGTCGTGAAACACAACAACAACTGGATGCCAACCTCGCAGAAACGAAGAAGATGTCGGCTCAGATTGGTTCTCTCATGAAGCAGGGAAACAAGGATGAGGCTGAAAAGATAAAGGAAAAGGTTGCCGCCTTGAAGGAGACCAACAAGAGTCTCGAAGAGGTTAAGGCACAGGCAGAGAAAGACATAGTCACAAAACTCTGCGCCATCCCTAACATTCCCAATGACGATGTGCCTGAAGGCAAAGATGCCAGCGACAACGTCGTGGTAAAGGAAGGCGGCGTGATGCCCAATCTTCCCGAAGACGCTCTGTGTCATTGGGACCTCTGCAAGAAGTTCAATCTGATAGACTTCGACCTTGGTGTAAAAATCACCGGTGCGGGTTTCCCCATCTACATTGGTAAGATGGCTCGCCTGCAGCGCGCCCTCGAGGCTTTCTTCCTCGAAGAAGCACGCAAGAGCGGTTACCTCGAAGTGCAACCTCCCTACGTTGTCAATGAAGCATCGGGCTACGGCACAGGACAGCTTCCCGACAAGGAGGCACAGATGTATCAGTGCCAATTGGACAACCTCTACCTCATTCCCACTGCCGAAGTGCCTGTGACCAATATCTTCCGCGATGAAATTCTCAACGAGAAAGACCTCCCTATAAAGCGTTGCGCTTACTCGGCTTGCTTCCGCCGCGAGGCAGGTTCTTACGGAAAGGACGTGCGCGGACTCAACCGTCTGCATCAGTTCGACAAGGTGGAGATTGTGCGCATCGACACTCCGGAGCACTCCTACGAGTCGCTCAAAGAGATGCTTGCGCACGTGGAAGGCCTTTGTCAGAAGCTGGAGTTGCCCTATCACATCCTCCGTCTGTGCGGTGGCGACATGAGTTTCACCTCTGCAATCTGCTACGACTTCGAAGTTTGGAGTGCAGCACAAAAGCGTTGGCTTGAGGTCTCTTCCGTAAGCAACTTCGAAAGTTATCAAGCCAACCGCCTGCATTGCCGATATCGCAACGCAGAGACAAAGAAGATAGAGCTGTGCCACACACTTAACGGTTCGGCTCTCGCCCTTCCCCGCATCGTCGCCGCCATTATGGAGAACAACCAGACTCCCGATGGCATCCGCGTGCCTAAGGTGCTCGTGCCTTACTGCGGCTTTGAGATGCTTGACGACAAGAACTTCTAAGG
>CAYXGN010000205.1:0-3048 GCA_964464505.1 uncultured Prevotella sp. | reverse complement strand
TGGCGGATGAACGCCACCGTCTGGCGCAGCCTGTCGGTGGGGAAGCCCGTCTTGACGACACTTAGATAGAGTTCCGCCGTCATACCGAACGCCACGGCGTAACCATGGAGGATGGGGTCTGCGCGCTGCATCGCCCACGCTTCCAGGGCGTGCCCCACGGTGTGCCCGAAGTTGAGGGCGCGGCGGATTCCGTGCTCCAGGGGGTCGGCAGCGACGATGCGCTCCTTCACCGCCACGGAGTCCTCCACCATGCGTTGCAGCTTTTTGAGGTCGGGCGCGTTGGGATTGAAGCGCAATGCCTCTGCCCACATCGCCTCATCGCTTATCAGCGCGTGCTTGAGCATCTCGGCGAAGCCCGAGAGGATGCCCGGCGTGGGGAGAGTGGCAAGCCACAGGGTGGAGATGATGACGCGCTCGCTGTCGCAGAACGTGCCGATTTCGTTCTTCAGTCCGCGGAAGTTGATGCCCGTCTTGCCGCCCACTGATGCGTCGACCATGGCAAGAAGGGTGGTGGGGATGTTGATGAAACGGATGCCGCGCTTGAATGTCGAGGCGGCGAATCCGCCGAGGTCGGTCACCATCCCTCCTCCGAGGTTTATCAGCAGCGAGCGGCGTGTGGCTCCGCCGCTGCTCAGTGCCGTCCACACGTCGGCAAGCGATTGCAGGTCTTTATGTGTGTCCGTGGGCTCTATCGTGATGACCTTGGCTTCCTTCAGACACGGCATCGCCGCGACTTTGGGCAGGCACAGCGCGTGCGTGGTGGTGTCGGTGAGGATGAACACCTTGTCGCAGGCGCACTCCGTCAGTGCCCTTTCCATTGCCGCCTCTATGTCTTCCGAAAATATTGTTCTTTGGCTCATAAATCGTTTTTTTTTACGCGTAACTGTGCATGCCGCCGAGGATGTAGTTCACTCCGAAGCAGGTCATCAGGATGGTGAGGAAAGCGAGGGTCGTGAAGACGTGGAACGGCACGGGGCGCGCCAGCGCGGGAAGAGTCTTGGGGTGCAGGGCGATGGCGTAGACCATGAAGGTGACGAGAGCCCACACCTCCTTCGGGTCCCAACTCCAATACTGCCCCCATGAGACATTAGCCCAGATGGCTCCCACGAAGATGCCGATGCCAAGGGCTGCCATGGCAGGATAGAGGAAGAGTAGGGCGAGGTGGCGCAATGCCTGCAGAGCGTCTGCGGATGCCTCGCGGCGCAGCCTCCGCACTATGAGGGCTGTGACGCTGCTTATGAAGGTGAGGGAGAGCAGGGCAAAGGCGAGCATGATGATGGAGACATGGACGCTGAGCAGGGGCGAGCGGAGCACGGGCATGACATGACTGATTTGCGGGTCCATCTGGCTGATGTGGCTGACGAGCAGGAAGAAGCCTGCCATGAGGAAGCCGCAGGTGAGCATTATGCGGAAGCGTGGGGCCAGAAGGAGCGACAGCAGCATCACAAGCCACGCCACAAAGAGCATCGTCTCGTAGCCGTTGCTCATCGGCAGCGTGCCGCTTATGACCCAGCGCAAGCCCTCGCAGAAGGTGAGGGCGAGGAAGGCTACCACCATAACGCCATAGGCTACGCCGTCGACGATGCCGCTCCTGCCCTTCTGCCGGCACAGGCGCACAAGGGTGAGGAGGTAGGTGAGGAAACCCATGGTGAGGCACACCATAAACAGGATGGTGGCGAAGGGGATGCTGTTGTAGAGGTGCTCGGCAGCGGCTTGGCGCGGAGTGGGCAGCGAGTCGCCTCCCGAAAGTTCCTGAAAGCCTTTGTTGTAGTTGATGAGTTGCAGGGCATCGGCGGGAGTCCTCTGTGTGACCGCCTCGGCAAGGCACGCGAGAGAATTTCGAATGGCGAAGACATATTCCGCCTTCATCGTCTTCGGCAGTTCGTCGGTGCGGGAGTACCACTTCGTGATGCCGCCTTCTGTGATGGGGAAAATCTTCAGGGGCACGCAGCGTGTCACGTCCATGATGAGCATAATCTTGTCGTCGATGTCCACCGCTTGGGCGTAGAACTTGTCGTGGTTGCCGGCATAATATTCCTGAAGTAACGGACCGAGGGTGTAGCCGCCCATGGCCTCGTTGAAGAAATGGTCGGCAGGGACGTAGTCGGGCAACATCAATGTCTCCTTCAACTCGCCTCCTTTGATTTTCAGCATTGGCTCCTTCATCCACTCTTCAAACCAAAACATCCAACCCATGAGCACTTGCTCGGCTGTCAGGCCTTTGTAGGAAGCGGCACCGTAAATCTTCTTCGTGAAGTCGATGGCGAAGGTCTGCACGGGGCAGATGCGTCCGTTATAGAGCATGAAGAGAGAGCCGAACTGCTCAGCCACATCGCGCGGCACGGTGTGGGCTTTCACCTTCGTGGTGTTTTCATGAGCAGACGGCGCAGCGGCGATGCCGTTTGTGAAGGACAGAAGGACGATGACCATCAGCACACCCTTGCGAAGACAGTCGCTGCGGAGCACACGGCGGTAGGCTCCGCGAGGGTCGAAGAGCATCAGGATGAGTGAGAGGAAGAGGAGAAAATAGCCCGCATAGGTGACGGGGATGCCCACAGGGTCGGCATTGGTGGAGAGTGTCGCGCCCCGCATGTCGTCATCGTAGGACGACTGATAGAGTCGCATCGTGCCGATGCGGAATATCCTGTTCATCGAGACCTCGCCCTTTGTAGTGCCGTCGGCATCGGTGACGGTGAACGAGGAAACGTAGTCGGAGGCGGAATCGGTGCCGGAATGGTATTTCACATCGAAGCGGCGGAGGGTGATGGTGAACGGCAACTGTCGGCTCTCGGGTTTGTTGTCGCCGGAGAACACGGTGTAGGTGGTAGTGGGTGAGCCTTGGCGCAGGTGTATCTCACCCCGCTCGGCACTCACATGGGTGATGAACGCCCCAAGGAGGATGACGACAAACGAGGAGTGAAGCATGACGGCAGTGACGGCTTTCGGACGGTGTTGCCAGAAATAACAGATGCCCACGGCTGCCAGCACAGCCCAAAGGAGAGTGAACCACCATGCTCCGTAGATGGCGGAAGCCACAAAAGCAGTGCC
>CAYXGN010000204.1:0-3074 GCA_964464505.1 uncultured Prevotella sp. | reverse complement strand
CCGAGACGCACCCTTCGCAAGCGAGAATCTATTTTATTTTATGGGTGCCGCTCGGAGATCGGCACCTACTACGGTTTGCACTGTCTTTTGGGGGGCGCGTCTCGGCGATCCGCGCCTACTACGGTTTGCATGTTCTCTTAGGGGGGCGCGTCTCGGAGATCGGCACCTACTACGGTTTGCAATGTTCTCTTAGGGGGGCGCGTCTCGGCGATCCGTGCCTACTACGGTTTGCATAAGATAGGCTGCACTATCTTTGCAACGTTTTTTCGTGAAATTCGTGTAATTTGTAGTTAAAATAAATTCTCTGCGTAATCTGTAGTTGATGAATAAATCCGTGTCACTGGTTCCCAATGGTGAGTTTCTTCATGTCGTAATAAGAGCCGTTGTAGATGTTGAAGTCCACGCGCCCCGTTATGCCGGGAAGTCTGCCCGCATCGGTGTGTTGCCAGAACTTCCAGGGTCCTTTATACTCCACCTTGTCGACGTAGTAATGGGCTATCCAGTAGGGATAGTCGTCGAAGACGGGGGCACTGAGGTAACGCTCCTTGAACTTGTAGGATGTGTAGATGATGGGTTTTACGTGATATCTGTCCTCGACGATGTGGAGCCACGTGAGCACGTCGCGCTGGAAATCCTCTACGGAGCGGTCTTTGGGCTTGTGCTCTACGTCGAGCACCGGGGGCAGGTCGCCCTCCTCGAGTCGCACGTTGTTGAGGAAATAATAGGCTTGGTTGCGTGCCGACGACTTGTTGCTCCAGAAGTGATAGGCACCGCGGATGTAACCGTATTCGCGTGCCTGGCGGAAGTTCTCTTTGAAGTTGGGGTCGACAATCGATGACCCTTCGGTGGACTTTATCATTATGAAGCGTAGCGGACAACCCTCTATCATGGCGTTGCTGAGAGCGTCCCAGTCGATGTCGCCCTGATAACGGGAGATGTCGATGCCGTGAATCTCATAGCCTTCGGGATACTTCGCGTCGCCATAGAGGGCGCGCCAGCGGAATCCTGTCGGGCTGACGAAGAAGGCGTAGAACAACCAGATGTAGAGACCTATCATGGCAACGCCACCCAACC
The DNA here is from genome assembly GCA_964464505.1 of uncultured Prevotella sp. Classification (GTDB taxonomy): domain Bacteria; phylum Bacteroidota; class Bacteroidia; order Bacteroidales; family Bacteroidaceae; genus Prevotella. The sequence continues at coordinate 2,000 of CAYXGN010000204.1, read as the reverse complement.
ACCATGCCGTGCGTGGGTTCTTGCGCAGGAAACGCAGCAGCGTGCCGCTGCTTCTGGCGGGCTTCCGCCGGTGTTTCGCTGTCCGTGACGAGGCTTTTCTACGTTGTGTCATAATTAGTAATATGTAGTAGGCGCGTATCTCCGAGACGCGCCCTTCGCAAGCAACCAAGCTGTTTAGGGGGCGCGTCTCGGCGATCCGCGCCTACTACGGTTTGCATAAGATAGGCTGCACTCGGCAATCTGAAAACAAGTTTTCATTGCTCTCGCTTGCACTATCTTTGCAACGCTCTCTTAGGGGGCTACTGCGTTATTCCTGTTCCAGCGCCAAGGTCTTGGTGGGCTGGTCGCAGACATCGCTGGGTCCCCAATATTGTATCGGACCGGGATAGACGTAGCATGTCTCCTTAGCCCATCTGTCGCGGTTGGCGGCGAAAGTCTTGAAGGGTTTGCCGTCGAGCTCGACGAGAGCTTTGCGGATAACGGGCTTCATCACACCGTTGCGGCGCTCCATGTTCATCATCATCGTGATTGGCACGCCTCCTGCCTTCCACTCGTCGGTGCCGGCAGTGGTGTTCTTCACGATTGCCATATAGCCTGTCTTGCCGTTGGCAATGAGTTGGGCGGCACTCGTTCCAAGGGCGTAGCAGTAGTCAGCATCGAAGTTGGAGGGAGCGGCGCAGCGTCCTTCGTAGCCGAAGAAGTGGTGCTGTGCGGCGAACTTGCCGTTGTATTTGCCCTCTTTCTTCCATTGTGCGAGTTTGTCTGCCACCATCTCGGAGATGAGTTTCTCTGTCTCTATGAGCGACACCTGAACGTTTCCGTGCGGGTCGCGGTCGAGGGAGAGTTGGCGTGCAACGCCTTCGGGGAGAGTCTCGAAGGTTGCTCTGTTGGTCTCGCTAAGGTGGGAGAGGATGTATTCGCGCTGTTCTTCTTTGCCAAGGTCCTTATAATCGGCACCGTGGGCAGCAAGAAGGTCGTTGAGTTCCTGGATGAGTCTGCCGATGGCGGGAACGAACTCGATGAGTCCTTCGGGGATGAGCACCACGCCGAAGTTATTGCCCTGGCTTGCACGGTAAGCCACAGTGGAAGCGATTTGCTCCACGATGTCGTTGAGGGTGAGGTCCTTTGCCTCTATCTCCTCGGAGATAAGGCAGATGTTCGGCTGTGTCTGCAGGGCGCATTCAAGGGCGATGTGAGATGCCGAGCGACCCATGAGTTTGATGAAATGCCAGTATTTGCGGGCAGAGTTGCAGTCGCGCTCTATGTTGCCGATAACTTCGCTGTAGGTCTTGCAGGCTGTGTCGAAACCGAAGGAAGTCTCAATCTGGTCGTTCTTGAGGTCGCCGTCGATGGTCTTCGGGCAACCGATTACCTGCACTCCGTAGTTCTTGGCAGCGTAGTATTCGGCGAGGACGCAGGCGTTGGTGTTGGAATCGTCGCCGCCGATGATGACAAGGGCCTTGATGTCGAGTTCGCGAAGGATTTCTATTCCCTTCTCAAACTGGCTCACTTCTTCGAGTTTGGTGCGCCCGGAACCTATGAGGTCGAAGCCGCCGGTGTTGCGATATTCGGCGATTAACTCTTCGGTGATTTCAATATAATTGTGGTCTACCAAGCCGCCGGGACCCATCAGGAATCCGTAGAGACGGTTGTTGGGGTTGAGGCGCTTCACTTCGTCAAACAATCCCGATATCACATTGTGTCCGCCGGGAGCCTGGCCGCCGCTCAGGATGACTCCCACGTTGAGGGCTTTGTGGGTTGCCTCCTCGGCAGGAACGAACTCCACGAGGGGCATTCCGTAGGTGTTGGGGAAGAGAGCCTTTATCTCTTCCTGGTTGTCAACACTCTGTGTGGGTGCTCCTTCCTTTACCTTTACGGCGCCTTGGAGAGCCTTGGGCAACTTGGGTTGGTAAGCACGTCTTTCTTTCTGCAATGCACTTATTTCCATAATTGTATAAAAGTTAAAACTGTTTTGTTTTGAAAAATGTCGTTGTTATGTA
>CAYXGN010000203.1:0-3160 GCA_964464505.1 uncultured Prevotella sp. | reverse complement strand
CGCAGACGGATGAAGTAGTAGTCTTCATCCTTGTCGAAGTCGTAGGCACTGTAAACGGTGTAGACCAGCTCATAGCGGAGAATCTTGCCGAGGGCGCGGCTCGGTCCCACCTGTTCCTGAATCACCACGCGGTTGCCCTGCATATACTTGTCGATGGTGGCTTGGGCATCATTGGAGGCGCGTGTGAAGCGGCTTACCGGCTCCACGTCGGCTTCTCCTTCCTCGTTCATCCAAGTCACGAGCATGTCGGTGGATTCACCGCGGTCGTAGTCAGTGGGTTCATAGTCCACCACTGTCCAGTTCTCCTCTACGTCCTTTCCGTCAACCTTTGCTGTTGCCGAAGCGCTCTTGTCGGAGAGCTCCACCATCTCGTCGAGGTCGCGCACAACATACATGTCGTGCTTGCGGAAGGCGAGAACCTCCGTGCCGTCGTACACATCCTGGATGTTGATTTGCTTCAGCGACTCCAGTTTGTCGATGAAACTGTAGGCCTGGCTCACGTCCTCACCGTCCTCGATGAGGCTCTTTATGGCTGTCTTTGCCTTTGTTTCCATCTGCTCTATGTTGCCCAAGTTAGGCTCCACGAGCACGAAGCAGGCATCGTCCAAGTAGGCTTTCATCATCACTTTCATCTCATCTGCGGTGAAGTCCATATTGTAGCCGTTGGTAAACACGAAGGCCTTGGCGTCGGAGGAGATGGTGTTGGAGGATGTTGTCAGTCGGTTGAGCACCGTGGCGTTAAACTCTGAGGTACCGTTGCCCAGCACGACGGCTTTCTCATTGAATTTGGTGGAGCAGTCATCCACGGTGGGCGCGCCTGTGAGCGTAATCACATTGGAATCGTCAATTTTTGATTCTTGAGCGGTTTCCTTGTCGCTGCACGATGTCAATGTTGTGGAAGACAACATAATGCAAACGACCACTGAAGCGAAGTATACCACTTCCTTCAGCATGTTAATCTTTTTCATCTTCATTTGTTTTGATTGTTTGCGAGCTGGTTGGGCTGTTAGGCTGTCTCTTGCGACACATAAAACCCGAGACTCAATCGGCTACTACCTTAATGGGGAATGTTGTTGTTAAAAATCTTTATTGACCTTTTTATATAAGATAGGCTGCACTCGGCATAGTTCAAGCGAGCTTGACTCTGCCCTCGTTTGCACTATCTTTATTAAAAAAACAGTTATCGGCTGCAAAGGTAAACATATTTTTAATGTCAGACGAAGAAAATGCGAAAAATGTTCGTCGGGAGGCCTTTCCTTACACCACCTTGCCGTTGTTCATCGTGAACCATCCCAGTTCCTCGCCTTGAATGTCTTTCAGATAGAACAGATATTTGCCGGTGAATCCCTTTGCCACGAGTTCTTTACTGATGCCTTTGAGAATTTTCTCCATTCCGTAGAACACCGTCTTGGCACCGTTCTCCACTTCGTCGGCATCGCGTCCGTAGAACGTAAAATGGGTGTTCCACGTTTCGCTGTACTGCTCTTCGAGCACGTTCTGAAGGCTTTCGTCGGAGCAAGTGATGAAGAAACCTTCGCGGTCACGGTTGGGTTCGTTGAGCATGATGTAATGGGTCTGCGTGGGATGCACCCTCAACTCATAATCATAAGTGCTGAAATTCAAGTCGGTTATCTCTGTAAAATCGGTGGCTTTGAGGTAGAATGGAAGATTCTGCTGCGCAGGATAGGGCACAGACACAATCCATGTGAACTCCGTCTGCCAGTCGTTTATCTGGAAATCGGCCACCAAATCGTGCACGACCCTAATCCAACTGATGCAGTCAAGGTATGTCACTCCATACTCTTTAACCATTGCGTTGTGCGCTTTTGGCACGATGCCCGATATGTTCCACTTTGTCACAGCACCTTCTTCCGTGTGTGTCATCTGCAAGGAGGGATGCGAATGGCTGTTGCTTTCGGAGAAGCTTACGCCTGCGTTGCTACCGCCATTGGGCCCCGACATATTGAAGCCGAGGCTGCCAGCGAGCGAGAAGTCAAAGCCTGTGGTGTAGTTGGAGCCGTCGGTGATGTCCGTCTTTGGTGAAGCGGCAATCAGTTGGGCATCCCTCACTGCCTCGTTTTTGCTCTCGTCGACTATCTCGCCGGTGAAATTGAAGGCACTCATGTATGTGCCGTACCACCTGTCTTCCACGTCTCTCCACCAACGGCCGGCCCCGACAATGTCGTCAAGGGGCACATCCTTGCCGGCAGCGACCCATTTCTTTGGGTCTGTCGTACAGTTGAATGCGGAACAATGGAAGTCGGGACGCAGACGGATGAAGTAATAGTCCATATCCGTTTCGAAGTCGTAGGCACTGTAAATGGTGTAGACCAACTCATAGCGGAGGGTCTTTCCGAGGGCGCGACTGGGCCCCACTTGTTGCAGCATCACCACGCGGTTGCCTTGCATATAATTCTCAATGCCGGTTTTTGCATCGCCGGATGCGCGTGTAAAACGGCTTACTGGCTCTACATCGGCTTCCCCTTCCTCGTTCATCCAAGTCACGAGCATATCGGTGGCTTCGCCGCGGTCGTAGTCGGTGGGCTCATAGTCGGTCGTGGCACATGCCCCCTCCACGTCCTTGCCGTCAACCTCTGCCGTCGCCAATGCGCTCTTGTCGGAGATTTCTGCCATATCGTCGAGGTCGCGCACAACATACATGTCGTGCTTGCGGAAGGCGAGAACCTCGGTGTCATCGTACACATCCTGTATGTTGAGTTGCTTCAACGACTCCAGTTTGTCAAGGAAACTGTAAGCCTGGCTCACGTCCTCGCCGTCGTCGATAAGGCTCTTTATGGCTTCCGTTGCCTTTGTCTCCATCTGCTCCACGTTGCCGATGTTAGGCTCAACAAGCACGAAGCAAGCATTGTTGAGGTAGGCTTTCATCATCAGTTTCATCTCGTCGGCGGTGAAATCCATATTGTAGCCTTGGGTAAACACGAAGGCTTTGGCATCGTCGGAGATTGCCTTTGTGGACAATGTCAGTCGGTTGAGAATCGAGGCGTTAAACTCTGAGGTGCCGTTGCCAAGCACAACGGCTTTCTGATTGTACTTTGTGGAGCAGTCGTCGGCGGTAGGCATCTCTTCGAGCTTTATCAAATCTTCGGCGGCAACGGTTGGTTCTTGAGAAGTTTCCTTGTCGCTGCACGATGTCAATGCT
>CAYXGN010000202.1:0-3204 GCA_964464505.1 uncultured Prevotella sp. | reverse complement strand
AGGACATTGACCCGGAGACGACAAAAGGAGGCATTTACCATCGCCGTAAATGATGGCTTTCGTCGTGTAACCCAATTTTAGAAAAACCTTGTATGAACGTTGAAAATCTCTTGAATGACCTTAATCCGCAGCAAAAGGAGATAGTGCAATATAATGACGGACCCCAACTCGTGATAGCAGGAGCAGGCTCCGGCAAGACGCGTGTGCTTACCTATAAACTCGCTTACCTCATCCAGCAGGGGCTTGCCCCGTGGAGTGTACTGGCGCTGACCTTTACCAATAAGGCAGCAATCGAGATGAAGGAGCGTGTGGGCGCGTTGATGGGACTTGACAAGGCGCGCATGCTACAGATGGGTACTTTCCATTCCGTCTTCCTCCGCATCTTGCGTCAGGAGGCGGCGGCAATAGGCTTCAAGCCGAACTTCACCATCTATGATGATGCCGACTCGCGCTCACTCGTAACAGCCATCGTTAAAGAACTGGGACTTAGCGACAAAACCTACAAGGCTTCAACGGTTTTGTCGAGAATAGGGAAGGCAAAGAATGCCTTGAAAACCCCGGAAAACTATGCTGACGACAGATATTTTACCGAGCGCGACAATAACGACAAGATGCCGGAAATCGCCAACATATATCGGCTCTACGCCCTCCGCTGCCGCGCTGCCAATGCTCTTGATTTCGATGACATGCTGCTGTTCACTTGGCAACTGTTCTCCCAAAACGAAGAGATTTGTGAGAAGTATTCCTCACGCTATTCCTACATCCTTGTCGACGAGTATCAAGACACCAACTATGCCCAGCAGAGCATCATCTCGCTCCTTACCCGCCACAACCGTCATGTGTGCGTGGTGGGCGATGATGCCCAGAGCATCTATGCCTTCCGGGGAGCCAACATCGACAATATGCTTGACTTCCAGCGCATCTATCCCGACTCACGGCTCTTCAAGCTCGAGCGCAACTATCGCAGCACGCAGAACATCGTCAATGCGGCGAACTGCCTGATAAGTCATAACCAACGGCAAATCCATAAGGAGAGTTTCAGCAAGAACGAGAAGGGGGAGAAAGTGCGCATCCGCCAGGTCTATTCCGACAAGGAGGAGGCGGCTTTCGTGGCCAAGGAGTTGCAACGCCTTGTGCGCAGCGAAGGGTTGAACTATTCCGACATAGCAGTGCTCTATCGCACAAACGCACAGAGTAGGGTGCTGGAAGAGGAATTCCGCCGTAGCAGTACACCTTATTATATATATGGCGGCTTGAGTTTCTATCAGCGCAAGGAGATAAAGGACATCCTGGCTTACTTCCGCCTTGTTGCCAATCCCGATGATGACGAAGCGTTGAAGCGAATCATCAACTATCCCACGCGGGGCATCGGTGCCACGACATTGAACAAACTCTTCGAGGCTGCCCACGCCAATAACGTGAGCGTGTGGACAGCGTTGGAGTCGCCTTCTTCCTATGGCGTGCAGATAAATCGCGGCACACAGACCAAACTTGAGGCTTTTTACAATCTGGTGAATGGCTTCATCCTACTCAGCAACGAGAAAGACGCTTACGAGTTGGGGGATATGATAATCAAGGAGAGCGGCATCTCTGCCGCCCTTTCTGCCGACACCACCCCGGAAGGTGTTGCCCGCTTCGAAAATGTCGCTGAGTTCGTTTCCGGATTGAAGGAGTTTGTTGACTCAAAACTCGAAGAGGGCAACGCCGACGAGACCTCCATAACCTTCTTTATGCAGGAGGTGGTTCTTGTCACCGACAGCGATGAGGCTGACACCGCCGCCTCGGAGGACGATGAAGGCAAGGTGTCGTTCATGACAATCCACGCCTCCAAGGGCTTGGAGTTTCCTGTTGTCTTTATCGTAGGAGTGGAGGAGGGCATCTTCCCCTCCGCGCGCTCGTGCAGCAGCAGGCGCGAACTCGAAGAGGAGCGCCGACTTCTCTATGTCGCCATCACCCGTGCCAAGAAGCATTGCTTCCTTACCTACGCACGCAGCCGTTATCAGTATGGCAACATGTCGTTCAACCCTCCAAGTCGCTTCCTGAGGGAGTTTGCCGTGACCTATGTCGCCTACGAGGGCAATACTCCCTTGTCGCAGCAACGGACGGAACTGCCGTCGCAACCCCGTCCTACAGGAGGAAAGGCACCAATCCGACCCATTTACCCTCATCGTGAAACCTCTTCAATCCAAGAGAGGAGACCCGCGCCGCAACGCGTTACTCCGAAGATTACTCCAAAGTCAAAGGCTGGCTCCTCCAGTGCGTTGCACGAAGGGGTCATCATAGAGCATCCGCGCTTCGGCGTAGGGCGCGTAGTAAAGGCGGAAGGCACAGGGGAGAACGCCAAGGTGACAGTGGATTTCCAGAACGTGGGGATGAAGCAGTTGCTGCTGAAGTTCGCTAAAATCACCATAATAGGATGATAAGAAAAGTACTGCTCTCTGATGCCGAGACCATCGCTGCCATCTACAACCATTATGTCACTACGACAACGGTTTCCTTCGAGGTGGAGTCTCTGTCGGTGGAGGAGATGCGACAACGCATCTCTACCGTGGCAGCGGCATTTCCCTATTATGTCTATGAGCACGAAGGGCGTGTCGTGGGTTTCTGCTATGCCCATAAATGGAAGGAAAGGGCGGCTTATGACAAAACCCTTGAGACGACAATCTATCTTTCTCCCGACTGCATTCATCGCGGAATAGGGCAGCAACTTATGGAAACGCTGATTTCTGATTGCAGGGAGCGTGGAGCGCGAGTGCTCATAGCCTGCATCACCTATGGCAATGTGTCAAGCATCCGCTTCCATGAGCGGTTGGGCTTCGGGCAAGTCTCCCATTTCCATCAAGTAGGCTTTAAGTTCGGTCGCTCTCTTGATGTCGTTGATTACCAACTCGTTTTGTGCGAAGAAGATTCCTAAGAGGTCGAGCGTTAACGCTCGACAACAAGCCACAAGTTGAAGTAATCGTACAAACCATAAAATCCATGTTTAGTGGTATCCGTATTTTTGTAACCCTTTGGAAATCATTGCTGTGTTAATTTGTTACATTTTCGGTCAAAAACGTAACAATTTTTCGGTCACTTTCTGAGAGAGCCTGTTTTGAAGCCTAAAATACGACATTTAGAACACTAAATGTTAAACAATTTAACCAAACGAGTCTCAATTTCACAATTATTAAGTAAAATGGAGCAAAATAGTGCGTCTTTGCA
>CAYXGN010000201.1:0-3235 GCA_964464505.1 uncultured Prevotella sp. | reverse complement strand
GAAAAATTTTGTTTTTCGGAAGTAAAGTGTAGGAGGGCGAGTCTCGGAGATACGCACCTACTATGCAAAAAGGAGAACCGGCTGTGGGCGCGAAGCACGCACAGCCGGTTCTCCTTTGGTTTATGTTGCACCGACAGGGGCAGATGATGCCGCTGCCGGTGGTTTTACGATAGTGTCGGGGCGGAGTTTATTCGCCTTCGTTCTCCTCCTGATGTGCAAAGTCGAGCACATTCTTGCGGTTGGCGAGGATGCGGTCGTACTCCTCCTTCGAGCCTACGATGAGCTTGTCCCACTGGCGCAAGCCCGTTCCGGCAGGGATGAGGTGACCGGTGATGACATTCTCCTTCATACCCTCGAGGTAGTCCACCTTTCCGCGGATGGCAGCCTCGTTGAGCACCTTCGTCGTCTCCTGGAAGGAAGCGGCGGAGATGAAGCTCTTCGTCTGCAAAGCGGCGCGGGTGATGCCTTGGAGTATCTGCGTGGAGGTGGCAGGGATGGTGTCGCGCACCTGGACGAGGCGGAGGTCACGGCGTTTGAGACTTGAGTTCTCGTCGCGCAACTTGCGTGCGGAAACAATCTGTCCCACCTTGAGGTTCTCGCTGTCGCCGGCATCGGTGACATACTTCTTACCCCAGATGCGGTCGTTCTCCTCTGCGAAGTCGAGTTTGTCAACAAGTTCCTGGTCGAGGAATGTGGTGTCACCCGGTTCGTCAATCTGCACCTTGCGCATCATCTGACGCACAATGATTTCGAAGTGCTTGTCGTTGATTTTTACGCCCTGCAAGCGATAGACATCCTGCACCTCATTGACGATGTACTCCTGCACAGCCGTGGGACCCTTGATGGCGAGGATGTCGCTCGGGGTGATGCTTCCTGCCGACAGCGGAGTGCCTGCACGGACGGCATCGTGCTCCTGAACAAGAATCTGCTTGGAGAGGCTTACAAGATACTTCTTTTGGTCGCCAGTCTTGCTGGTGACGATGATTTCACGGTTACCACGCTTCACCTTACCCATTGTCACCTCGCCGTCGATTTCGGAAACGACAGCAGGGTTGGACGGGTTGCGTGCCTCGAAGAGCTCGGTGACACGCGGCAGACCACCGGTGATGTCGCCGGCGTTGCTTGAAACACGCGGAATCTTGACGAGTGTCGTACCTGTCTTGACGGTCTGTCCGTCTTCACAGGAGACGTGACCACCCACAGGGAAGTTGTAGGTTCCCACGATTTTACCCTTTGAGTCGATGACATCGCAGGTGGGGACTTTCGACTTATCCTTCGAGTCGGTGATAATCATCTCGGTAAGACCGGTGGTTTCGTCGGTCTCGGCACGATAGGTGGTGCCTTCTATTACATCGTTGAAGCGGAGCGTACCAGCATATTCCGTCACGATAACAGCATTGAACGGGTCCCACTTGGCGATGAGTTCGCCTTCCTTCACGAGGTCGCCCTCTTTGTGGTAGAGCGATGCACCGTAAGGCACATTGACCGTGGCGAGGATGATTTCCGTATTCGGGTCGATGAACTGAACCTCGGAAAGGCGGCTCACCACCATCTGGCAGTTGACATCCTTCTCACCGTTGTTCTCCACGAACGGCACAACACGGAGTTCATCGAAGTGGAGACGGCAGTTGCTCTTCGCCTTGATGGAGGCATTGGCGGCAGCGTTACCTGCCACACCACCGGCGTGGAACGTACGGAGGGTAAGCTGTGTACCTGGCTCACCGATGGCTTGTGCGGCGATTACTCCGACAGCCTCGCCAAGTTGAACCATGCGTTGTGTGGCGAGGTTACGGCCGTAACACTTCATGCAGACACCCTTCTTGCTCTCGCAGGTGAGCACCGAACGAATCTCGACGCTCTCAATGGGCGACTCCTCAATGGCTTTCGCCTTCGACTCGGTGATTTCATCTCCCGCAGCGACGATGAGTTCGCCGGTAGTGGGATGGATGACATCGTGAACGGAGACACGGCCGAGTATGCGTTCCTCGAGACTTGAAATCACCTCGTCGCCGTTCTTCAGGGCGGTGCAAACGAGTCCGCGGAGCGTGCCGCAGTCCTCTTCGGAGATGATGACATCGTGCGACACATCGACGAGACGACGTGTGAGGTAACCGGCGTCGGCAGTCTTCATGGCGGTGTCGGCAAGACCCTTACGGGCACCGTGCGAAGCGATGAAGTACTCAAGCACCGACATACCTTCCTTGAAGTTGGAGATAATCGGGTTCTCGATAATCTGATGACCCTCGGCTCCCGCCTTCATAGGCTTTGCCATAAGACCACGCATACCCGAGAGCTGCTTAATCTGGTCCTTGGAACCACGGGCTCCGGAGTCGAGCATCATGAACACAGCGTTGAAGCCCTGGTCGGCTTCGGTCATCTCCTTCATAAGCACGTTGGCGAGGTCGTTGTTCACATGGGTCCATGTGTCGATGACCTGGTTGTAGCGCTCGTTCTCAGTGATGAAGCCCATATTGTAGTTGTCCTGGATGGCACGGATTTCGTTGTGTCCGCGCTCCACGATTTCCTGCTTTTCTGGCGGGATGATGATATCGTCAAGGTTGAAGGACAGACCTGCAACGTAGGACATGCGATAACCGAGGTTCTTGATACCGTCAAGGAACTCGCACGCACGAGCCATACCGACGGCTTTGATTACGCCTGCGATGAGTCCGCGCAGTGTCTTCTTCGAGATGATGTCGTTGAAGAAGCCCACTTCCTCCGGGATTATCTGATTGACGATGACACGTCCTACTGATGTCTCGACCATCCGTTTCTGGATTTTGCCGTCCACGAGGTCGTTGACCACCACCTTCACCTGAGCGTGGAGGTCGCACTTGCCTTCGTTGTGGGCAATGATGGCTTCCTCGTCGCCATAGAAGGTGAGGCCTTCGCCCTTAGCACCCGGGCGCATCTTGGTGATGTAGTAAAGACCGAGCACCATGTCCTGTGACGGCACGGTGATAGGAGCGCCGTTGGCAGGGTTGAGGATGTTGTGGCTTTGGAGCATCAGCACCTGCGCCTCGAGGATTGCCTCGTTGCTCAGAGGAAGGTGGACAGCCATCTGGTCGCCGTCGAAGTCGGCGTTGAACGCCGTACAAGCGAGTGGGTGGAGTTGGATGGCCTTGCCCTCAATGAGTTTCGGCTGGAATGCCTGGATACCGAGACGGTGAAGTGTCGGGGCACGGTTGAGGAGAACGGGATGACCCTTCATCACATTCTCGAGGATGTCCCAAAT
>CAYXGN010000200.1:0-3274 GCA_964464505.1 uncultured Prevotella sp. | reverse complement strand
AGCATAATATAAGAAAGAACTACTAATGAAGAAAATATTTATCGCCATTCTATTGATGGCTTCAACATTAACGTCTGTTATGGCACAAGAGAAAATCAAACAAACAGCGGGACGGAAGGTTCTTGGTGACTTCGCCCCGAAATTTGCCGAACTCAACGATGACGTATTGTTCGGCGATGCCGTGTGGAACGACTCCACGTTCAGTCTGCACGACCACAGCGTGATAACAATCTCCGTACTTCTTGGTAAGGGAATGGTCGACTCGTCGTTCCGTTCGCACCTCGAAATGGGAAAGAAACACGGCATAACGCGCAAGGAGATTGCCGCCCTGCTCACTCAGGCGGCGTTCTATGCCGGTTGGCCTAATGCGTGGGCTGGCTTCCGCATGGCTCAGGAAGTGTGGGCTGACGATGATGCCGTCACGGAGAAGGAGCGTTTCCAGCAGGAAATGATATTCCCGATAGGCGACCCGAACACGGCTTATGCAAAATATTTCACGGGTAACAGTTATCTGGCTCGCATCTCCACAGAGCAAGTGCCCATTGCCAACGTCACTTTCGAACCGCGTTGCCGCAACAACTGGCACATACACCACGCCACAAAGGGTGGAGGCCAGATGCTCGTCGGCGTTGCCGGCAGAGGATGGTATCAGGAGAAAGGAAAACCGGCTCAAGAGATTCTTCCCGGCACTGTCATCCACATCCCTGCCAACGTGGAGCACTGGCATGGCGCTGCCGCCGACAGTTGGTTTGCCCATCTCGCTTTTGAGGTAGAGGGCGAAAACACCTCCAACGAATGGCTCGCCCCCGTCACGGATGAGGAATACGACAGTATCGAAAAGTAAAAAGGTAATCGTAGTAGGTGCATCTCGGCGATCTGCACCTACTACGGTTTCCGTGTTGTCGAGCGGGGACGCTCTACCTTCTATTGGGCTACTACGATTTCTCCGTCTGGGGATATGCTTATTCCGGGGTTGTCGATGTCTTCGAGGGTAAGTGCACGAATTTCTTGCGCCACTTTGTTTTGCGCATCGGTGCGCGGCCCTTTGCCAGACTGTTGCACAAAGGAATGAATCTTGCCGCTGCGGAAAGTGCCGTCCTTTTTGTTTATCTGCATTTCCAGCAACGGTGCATAGCCCGATATCCCACTAATGTTCATGCCGTAGGGCGTGCAGAAGTTGCCAAGACTGTAGGCTATAAGATGCCCCTTATACAACTCCATCGCCCGGGCAACGTGCGGCCCGTGACCGTAAACCACATCGGCACCATTGTCAATGCAAAGATGGGCGAAGTCTCTGAGAGAGCCTCTGTCCTCTTCCAAAAACATCTCCTTGCCCTTTGGCAGATGCCGGTGTTTTACACCCTCGGCTCCACCATGGAACGACACGATGACTATGTCGACCTTCTCTTTCAGTTGGCGGATTATGCGGGCTGCCTCGTCCTGCTCCTGATGCTTTACGGTGTAGGAGTTGTGGCCGAATGCGCAGAAGCCGTATATCACACCTCCGCGCTGCACGATGGCAGTCTCCTGCCTGCCTTTTAACCCTGCAAAGGCTATTCCGCAAGTCGTCAGCGTGGCTTCGGTGCTCTCTACGCCAGGCAGTCCGAAGTCGAAGGCGTGGTTGTTTGCCATACTCATAAAGTCAAGCCCTGCATCGGAAAGGAGTTTGCCGTAGCGGGTGGGGATGCGGAAAGAATAACTCATCGCGCCCTTCTGCTTCGTTGTCTCTCCGCTGTCTACCAGTGCACCTTCCATATTGCCCGCTGCTATATCGGCATTCCGGAGCAGCGTGTCGGCATCCTTGAAGAGACTGGCACCATCGCCTTCCGGCAACCGCACAGTAGGATAAGTGGTGCCGGGCATAATGTCGCCCACAAAGGCAAGGGTCAATATGCTGTCCGCATTGACTTGCGCCGGAGCGACAGCGACAGGAGTGTGCACGGAACTGTTCCGCTCCGTGTTAGCCCGAGTGCAGGCGAGCGAAGTGCCCACTAGCATTGTTAACAAGAAGGTTGCTTTCATTGCGTTGTTTCTGTGTGTTGGAAAAATGTGGCTTGCGTCTATTGTGAAATGCGGCGTGCTCCAACGTAACGCCGTGAATAGTAGGCTTCGTCGGAATTGCTCACCTTCACTCCATTAGTGCTGGCATGGATAAAACTGAAATTGCCGAACATCGGGTCGTAGTCTACGACAATGCCCACATGGCCAATGCTCTTGCGCGACCGCGAGCCGGTGAAGAACACAAGGTCGCCTGTGCGCAGGTCATCGCGCTTCACTGCCTCGCCTTGCGTGTACTGTCCGCGCGACGAACGGTTTAACTCAATGCCAATCTGGCGGTAAAGGTAACTCGTAAAGCCCGAGCAATCGAAGCCCGACGGACTCGACGAGCCGGCTCTATAGCGCGTGCCTATCAGCGAGAAGGCATTGTCCATAAGCGTTTCCATCGAAACGACATCATAGTCGGAGGCATAGCCATCGTTGGTGTAAAGGAAATCGTAATTGCATATTTCCTCCTCATGGTCTTGTGGCTCCGTGGTCTGCGCTTCCACACACGACGGAAGTGCAACGGTGCACAAGGCGATAAGGGCGGTCTTTATAGTTTTTAAAATCATGTTTTGCAAAGTTAGTAAAAAAAGCGCAGATACTATCCCTTTTTACATCTTTTGAGTAATGCCAAACAATGCCTTTCGTCTCTTTCTTTTCCGATTGCACGCTGATATAAAGGTTGTTGCGTGCAGAGCGTGACGCAAAGCCTTTAACCCCAAGGTTTCATTACTTTTAACAAAAGGCATAGATGCCACCCACTCCCTTCCGTTGGGGTGCGTCTCGGAGATACGCACCTATGAAATGCTGTCGGTGACTGCGCTTTTTGTTGTTTTGTCGTGTGTTGCTGCGGGAGCGTCGTCTTGGGGGCTTCCCTCCTTCTTTGGTGCAGCTGGGGTCTTGGGGGCGAAGCCTCCGCCTGTCTGCGAGAGGAACTTGGTGTATTTGCTGCTTATCTTCGACGAATAGCAGTTGAAGATGTTGTTGGCAAAGAGGATGTCGGTGATTTTATTGACGCGCACATAGTCCTTCATGTTCTTCTTGAAATAGCGGTAGTCCACAACATGCACTTCCTCAAAACTGTAGAAAAGGTAACCGGGGATGGCGTTGCCGAAACTGTCTTTGAGGATGAGCACGCGGCGATGGTTTTTTGTGGAGGTCACGACTCGCGTGATGCGGGTGTCGCTGCCCATAAAGGTGCAGTAAGCCCCGCCGTTGCCGTCCTTATATT
>CAYXGN010000199.1:0-3296 GCA_964464505.1 uncultured Prevotella sp. | reverse complement strand
AGAACATGAAGAGTTCCATCTCCTTGCCAATCTTGCGGTGGTCGCGCTTCTTGGCTTCCTCAAGCATAAGCAGATACTCGTCGAGCATGCTCTTCTTGGGGAACGAGATGCCATAGATGCGCGTCATCTGGTCGCGCTTGGCATCGCCGCGCCAGAAGGCTCCGGCAACGCTCGTAATCTTGATGGCTTTGATGCTGCCGGTGCTTACGAGGTGAGGGCCGCGGCAGAGGTCGGTAAAGCTGCCTTGGGTGTATGTCGAGATTGTGCCGTCTTCGAGGTCTTCCTCAATGTGCTCGCACTTGTAGTGCTGTCCGTCGGCTCTGAACGCTGCGAGCGCGTCGGCCTTGGAAATCTCCTTGCGCACAACAGGCTCGTCCTTCTTGGCGAGTTCCTTCATCTTGGCCTCAATCTTCGGGAAGTCGTTCTCGCTGATGACATCGCCCTCCTTGGGCATCACGTCGTAGAAGAAGCCGTTCTCCACAGCCGGGCCGAAGCCAAACTGTATGCCGGGATAGAGTTCTTTGAGGGCTTCGGCGAGCAAGTGTGCCGAAGTGTGCCAGAAAGTGTGCTTGCCTTCCTCGTCCTCAAACTTGTAGAGGGCTATCGTGGCATCCTCGTTGATGGGACGGTTGAGTTCTACTGTTTCGCCATTGACACCGCAAGATACAACGTTGCGAGCGAGAGCCGGCGAAATGCTCTCGGCGATTTGTAACCCCGTTACGCCCTGTTCGTATTCGCGGACAGAACCATCAGGAAATGTGATTTTAACCATAACAAATTAGTTTTAATAATCAATATGTCCGCAAAATTAGCATTTTCTTTTCACATAGCACACAATAAGCGCGGAAAAACAACGTTGCCCGAAATATTTGCATACTTCGGGCAACGCTTAGGAAGGTTCTAAAAATTGGCTCCTTGGATAAGATAGGCTGCACTATCTTTGAGGGGCGCGTCTCGGCGATCCGCGCCTACTATGATTACTGCCTCCTTGTGTAGGTGCAGGTTGTCTTTTTCGTTTCGCCTGCTACGGTCTGCCCTGTCTGCAGCACCAGTTCATTGCTCTTCACGGAGACCAGGGTGAGGCGTTTTATCTCCTTGCCGTTCTTGCAGAAGGCGACAGCAGTGTCGTAGACCTTATAGGAGAACGTCTTGAGGTCGTCGTTGTAAACACTTGTATACCAGTCAGCCCGTGCGGCGAAATACGTTCCGTCGAAGATATATTCATAAGAGTTTTCCGCCACGATGCCAAGATACTCACTGGAGGTTTTGCTCAGATTTTCCATATCCACATCCAAGGCAACGGCATTACCTTCGGCATCATAAGCCCAACCGGAGAAATGCTTCAGTTCCCACACTCCTACGATGGCGGCTCTGTTGGTTTGATTTTCAATTTCGTCAACTTCTTCGGCTTCGTCATCAGAAGAGCAGGCGGTGAGCGACACCACCAAGAAAAGGGCAGACAATGTTGCCAGCAAGGCACAAGTTAATTTCTTCATACTTAATATTAAATGGGTTTAATCTAGATTGCTGCAAAAGTAACAATAAAATCCGATTCCCACACACTGTTCCGAAGATTTTTAACTTCCGCCCATACAAGAAAGGAAGAAATCCATTCGGAATATGGAGAAAAATTACTACATTTGCTGCCGTAAAAATGAAAAACAAATTATGAAACCACATAAGGGCGGCTTCCTTTGTTGTGCCGTTATTCTCTTGACAGCAAGTCTGTTGGCAGGTTGCAGCGACAGCAGAAAGACCTATGTCATCGGCGTGTCGCAGTGTTCGGAAGACTCCTGGCGCAAGAAACTCGTGTCGGAGTTGAAGCAGTCCACTTATTTCCACGACGACATCAGTCTGGAGATACGCACTGCCGATGACGACATTGAGCAGCAGCGGCAACAGATAGAAGAACTCGTCGACCGCAATGTCGACCTGCTCATCGTCTCTCCACAAAAGGCAGAAAGTCTGTCGGAGTCGATAAAGAAGGCTACGGACAAGCGCATCCCCGTGATTCTCTTCGACAGAAAGAGCGACATCGACAACTACACGGCGTTTATGGGAGCCGACAACTACGCCATCGGCAAGATGCTTGCAGAATATGTGGCAGGGCAACTCGGCGGGCAAGGCAACATCGTTGAGATTGCCGGCGAGCACGGTTCGTCGCCGGCAGAAGAACGCCACAGAGGTTTTTGCGACGGCATAGCGAAATGGCCGGGGCTGAAGATTGTGGGTTATGGCGAGGGCGACTGGAAGCAAATCTCCGGCGAGAAGTGCATGGAGAAGATTCTCGGCGAATATAATGGCGGCATCGACTGCGTCTTCGGGGCCAACGACCGCATAACTCTCGGCGCGCGCAATGCCATAGAGCGTTACAAACAGTTGCACAAGGATTGGCAAGTAGTGCCGGGGAAAGTCATCTTCGTGGGCGTTGATGCCCTGCCCACGCCGGGCGGCGGCATAGAGAAGGTGAAGGAAGGCAAACTCACTGCCTCTGCCATCTACCCCACTAACGGCGGCGATCTGATAGCCCTTGCCATCAACATCCTGCGCGGCAACAACTACGACAAACTCAACGCCATGGAGACATCGCTAGTCACCTCCGACAATGCCAACGTGCTGCTGATGCAATATAAAGAGGTGGTGAAGCAGGACGAGTATATCAAGCAAATGGGCAAGCGCGTCGACAGCATGCTGACAGAATTGGGCACGGAGCGCACCCTGCTTTGGTGCATCATTGTCTTCACCCTCATCATCGCCTCGTCGCTTGCCGTCACCATCCGCACCCTCAACACAAAGCGGAAGTTGAACGAGGCTCTCCGGCTGAAGAACGAAGAACTCAACCGCGAGAAAGGAATTGCCGAGCAGCAGCGCGATGAACTCGAAGAGCAGCGCGACAAACTCCTCGATGCCACGACACTGCCGCAGTCGGAGGAAAGCGACAAGGAGATGTCGATGCCCCACAACGAATTCCTCGAGCGGTTCAACAAATGCATCGACGAGCGACTCTCCGACTCCGACCTCTCCGTGGAGGACATCGGCCAGGCGTTGTGTCTCTCGCGCGTACAGTTATACAGAAAGGTGAAAGCCATGACGGGCAAGACACCGGTCGAGATAATCCGCGAACAGCGGTTGAAGCGGGCAAAGATTCTTGTGGAGGACTCTTCCATCAGCGTGTCGGAGATAGCCTACAGAGTGGGCTTCTCGTCACCCTCCTATTTCACGAAGTGCTACAAGGCCTTCTACGGAAAAGCCCCGTCAGCGGAGAAAGATGGATAAAAGGAAAGGCTCCCACAGAT
>CAYXGN010000198.1:0-3337 GCA_964464505.1 uncultured Prevotella sp. | reverse complement strand
ATGAGAAGATTTTCAATATTGTTGCTGCTGACAGCTTTGTGCCTTGCTGTGACGGCACAGGAGAGGGCGTTGTCGGGACGGCTTGTTGACAGCGACACCCATGAGAATGTTGCTTTGGCAACGGTGCAGCTGTTGAATAGTGACAGCACTTATGTCAGCGGAGCAGTGACCGATGCGCAGGGCGCGTTCAGCATTGCTGCGCCAAGGAACGGCAGGTTCATCCTGAAAATGTCGAGTGTGGGCTACAGGACCCTTTGCCGCAATGTGGAAGTGGCGCAGAACAAGAACGTGGATTTGGGGAAGATTTCTTTCCATGCCGATGCCGTCACCTTGAAGCAAACCACGGTAACGGCGCAAGCCTCGAAAGTGGTGCTCGACAAGGACACCTTTATATATAACGCCTCTGCCTACCGCACTCCGGAGGGCTCCACCGTTGAAGAACTTGTGAAACGCCTGCCGGGAGCGCAGGTTGACGATGAAGGCAAAATCACAATCAACGGCAAGGAGGTGAAAAAGATAAAGGTGGACGGCAAGGAGTTTATGACCGGCGACACCAAGACGGCACTGAAGAACCTGCCTACCTCCATTGTAAACAAAATCAAGGCCTACGACGAGAAGAGCGACCTGTCGCGCGTCACGGGAATTGACGACGGCAACGAGCAGACTGTGCTCGACTTCGGAGTGAAACCCGGAATGAACAAAGGACTCTTCGGCAATGCCGATGCTTCCTACGGCACGAAAGACCGGTTCTCGGAACGCCTCATGGGAGCCATGTTCAGCAGTAAGGTGCGCACGATGCTCTTCGGCAATGCCAACAACACCAACGATATGGGCTTCCCCGGTGGCGGAGGCCGTGGCAGTTTCGGTAGGGGGCGCAACGGACTCAACACCTCGGAGATGGTGGGAGTGAACTTCAATTACGACAACAACTCCAATTTCCAGTTTGACGGCAGCGTGAGGTGGAATCACGCTGGCAGCGATGTGAAGACGAAAAACTCGTCGGAAAACTTTGTGAGCACCTCGAAGTCATTCTCCAACAGCATCAACCAAAGTTACTCGCGCACAGACAATTGGAATGTCCAGATGCGCATGGAATGGAAGCCCGACACCCTCACCAACATAATGTTCCGCCCCACCATGAGCCTTTCCACTACCGATGGCAGGGCAGTGAACACTTTGTCGCAGTTTAATGACGACCCCTATACCTATGTCTCCGACCCTCTGTCCGACGCTTCCCTCTCGCAACTGGCAGGGCGCTCAGTGATGGTGAACACCAACAGGAGCAGCAGCATAAGCTATGGCAACACGAAGTCGTTCGGAGGAATGCTCCAACTCAACAGAAGGCTCAACAGCCTGGGGCGCAATGTCACCCTGCGTGCCGATGTGAGCTATAACGACACGCAGAACAAAAATCTCTCCGTGAGCAATGTGCATCTCTATCAGGTGACGGACAGGACTGGCAACGACTCCACTTATCAGACCAACCGCTACAGCATCACGCCGAGCAGGAAATGGAACTACAGCGTGCAGGCAACCTACAGCGAACCCCTCTGGCGCGCCACCTTTCTGCAATTCAGTTACAAGTTCAACTATTCCTACACCCGCAGCGACCGCTCCACCTACGATTTCAGCAACCTCGGCGAGAGCCTTTTCTCCGGGCTGACACCGGCTTACCGTTCCTGGGACACCTATCTCGCAAGACTCGACAACCCCTACGACACCTATCTTGACGAGGCGTTGAGCCGCTATTCGGAGTATAAGAACTACACGCACAACCTTGAACTCATGTTCCGCATGATAAGGCAGAACTACCAGCTCAATGCCGGCATCATGCTGCAGCCGCAGACTTCCCACTTCATCCAAAACTACCAAGGCATTCACACCGACACCACACGCACGGTGATGAACATCACCCCTACCTTAGATTTCCGCTATAAGTTCAGCCGTGTGAGCAGTCTGCGCATTAACTACCGCGCCACGACATCACAGCCGAGCATGAGCGACCTCCTCGACATCACCGACGACAGCGACCCTCTCAACATCACAAAGGGTAATCCCGGACTGAAACCGGCGTTCACCAATAACCTAAGGGCGGAATACAACAACTACCTCGAGAAACACCAACAGGCCATCATGGCGAGCGTAAATTTCAGCACCACGCGCAACAGCATAGGCTATAAGGTGACCTACGACGACAAGACAGGAGGGCGCACCACACGGCCGGAGAACATCAACGGCAACTGGAACGCTTCGGCGATGCTAATCTACAACACTGCCGTCGACTCGGCAGGCTGCTGGAACATCAACACGATGACAAATCTCGACTACAACAACCGTGTGGGATATCTGAGCCTGCAGCGCAATGCCGATGCCGGGAAGAACATCACCAAGACCCTCAATGTGGGAGAGCGGCTCGGAGCAGCCTTCCGCAACAGTTGGCTCGAGGTGGAACTCGACGGCTCGCTGCAATACATGAACACGCGCAACAACCTTCAGCAGGCCACAAACCTCGACACATGGCAGTTTGCCTACGGCGGCACAGTGAACATCTCTTGTCCCTGGGGCACCACCCTCTCCACCGACCTTCACCAGAACAGCAGGCGCGGCTACAGCGACAACTCCATGAACACCAACGAACTCGTGTGGAACGCACAGGTGGCGCAAGGCTTCCTCAAGGGCAAAGCCCTCACCGTCTCGCTGCAGTTCTATGACATCCTCGCAAACCAAAGCAATTTCAGCCGCGCAGTGTCGGCAATGAGCCGCAGCGACACGGAGTATAACAGCATCAACAGCTTCGCCATGCTCCACCTCGTCTACAGGTTCAACCTCTTTGGCAACAAGGCTGCCCGCAAGGGCAGGCGCGGCGGCTTCGATGGCGAGCCGGGTCCTCCTCCCGGCGGCATGCCCATGGGCGGCAGACCTCCGCGCGGCGGCTTCGGCGGTCCTCCACCACGCTTCTGACCCTTGAATGTCTCCCACAGAATACACAGAAGTCACTGAGTTTTTCGGAAGCTGAATGGTTTACAAAGATAGTGCAAACCGAACGCAAGAAAAGATAGTGCAAACGAGTGCAGAGTCAAGCTTGCTTGAACTATGCCGAGTGCAGCCTATCTTATGCAAAGCTTGCTTTAATTGCTGAGGTGCAGCCTATCTTATGTAATCCGTAGTAGGCTTTAGATGCAAAAAAAGAGGTCGAGCGGTTGCTCGGCCTCTAATTTCATAAGATAGGCAAATTTAGTAGGTGCGGATCGCCGAGACGCACCCTCATAAGCGAGGAATCCCTATTCAAAGGGCGCATCTCGGCGATCTGCGCCTACTACTGTTTGCACTATCTTTT
>CAYXGN010000197.1:0-3346 GCA_964464505.1 uncultured Prevotella sp. | reverse complement strand
AATGAAAGTTTACTTTCGCATTGCCGAGTGCAGCCTATTTTATGCAAAGATAGTGATAAAATCCGAAAGGCGAAGCCCTTTCGGCGAAATAAAATCATTACCTTTGTAATTCTAAAACAAACACATAGGGAATTTGGACAGCACTACAGGACTTGTACTCGAAGGCGGGGGCATGCGCGGCGTGTTCACGAGTGGTGTGCTCGATGCTTTCATGAAGCACGACCTCTATTTCAATTATGTCGTGGCAGTGTCGGCAGGGGCATGCAACGGCATGTCGTACATAAGCCGGCAGCCACGGCGCGCCCGCGTGTCTAACATCGACTACCTGGCGCGCTACGACTACATCGGGTTGCGGCACCTGGTGACACAGGGTTGCATCTTCGATGCCAAACTCCTTTACGACAAGTTTCCCAACAGTTATATCCCTTTCGATTTCGACACTTTCTTCAACAGTCCCGCAACGTTTGAGATGGTGACCACCAACTGCCTGACGGGTCGCCCGATGTACCTCACGGAGAAGCACGACCGGCAGCGCGCCCTCGACGTGGTGCGGGCGTCGAGCAGTCTGCCCTATGTCAGTAAGATAGTGACCGTGGACGGCATCCCGATGCTCGACGGCGGAATAGTGGACAGCATCCCTGTCATACGAGCAATGGAAACGGGGCACAGCAAGAATGTGGTCGTGCTCACGCGCAACAAGGGTTACCGCACATCGGGAAACGACCATAAGATTCCGCACTTCGTCTACAAAAACTATCCCCGCTTGCGGGTGGTGCTGAGTCATCGTCTTGAGGCGTACAACAAGCAACTCGACCTCATCGACCAACTCGAAGCATCAGGACAGATAGTGTGCATACGCCCCGAAAAACCCATGGAAGTGACGCGTATGGAGAAGGACACGGAGAAACTGGAACGCCTCTATGAAGAAGGGTTCATGCTGGGCAGCAGGTTCTGCGAGCAGCACTTCTGATTTAGAAAAAGGCACCCACAAAAAGTAAATTTACAAACTACAGATTTCACGAATTACACAAATTTCATTAAAAGGCACCCACTGAGAACACGGCATTTAGTTTTAACTACAAATTACACGAAAATTATACTCCCACAGGTTCCAGAAATTCTTAGTAGGTGCGGATCGCCGAGACGCACCCTTGTGAGCGGAGAGGTTTTCTTGTGGGGCGCATCTCGGCGATCTGCGCCTACTACGGTTTGCTCTACTTGTTCGTGAAATTACTTCCCGTTGGTCAGTGGGTCTTCGACAAATCTCGTGCAATCTGTAGTTTGTAAAATACGTACTCTGTGGCAACTTTTTGCGAGGGTGCGCCTCGGCGATTCGCACCTACTACGGTTTGCTCTACTTGTTCGTGAAATTACTTCCCGTTGGTCAGTGGGTCTTCGACAAATCTCGTGCAATCTGTAGTTTGTAAATTACGTGCTCTGTGGGAACTTTTTGCGAGGGTGCGAATCGCCGATTCGCACCTACTAAGATTGTGCTTTCATTGTTTCTCCACGACGAACTTTCCGTTCTGGTCGACGGCATATTTTTCTCCCGTCGCACCCACATTCACTGCCACGCGGAACTGATGGGGCTGTGCTTCAATCTCCACATTGCTTCCTGCGGGAAGCGTGTCGAGGTCGGCAGCGGTGACATGCAATCCGTCGTCGCCGGTATATCTGCCAAGCGTTTGCATATTTTCCATCTGCTCGTAGAACATTGCCCAGAGCAGTTTATAGGCCTCCATATTGTACGGACAAACGAAAGCGTCTGTCCCCTCGCCCACCGTCTTGGCGGAGAACTGCAAAAATCCCCATTGGTTAGGCATGTGCATGTCGATGCGCCCTGTGGGAGTCCACACCCAGTTGTCCTCGGGACCGTCCTTCTTCATCCATTGCACACGCGAGAAATTGAGTCGCCAGGTGTTGCCAGCCTGCAACGGATTGTTGAAGTTTCGGGTTATTGCCTTATGCGGAATAGCCATCTCCACGCTCCAGGAGCGGTCGGTGTCTGTCTGCTTGTTGAGGGTTCCGTCGTGCGAGACGGCGAGTTTCAGTCCGGGGCAATCCCATTGTATAAAGAAGTTACCGCCAGAACGGTAGGCGCGGTCGAGCATAAGGTCGAAGACAACGCCGCGCGCATTGTTCTCTATCTCAAAGTAGTTCTGCCCGTCACCCGTAGGGTCGAGGAACACCTCGAAGTCGTTGTCGTGATAGATGATGGTGTCGCGCTGCGTGAGTCGCGCCACGATGTTAGGCTCTTCGAGCACTGCTGCCACATACAGATAGTCGTCATCCCAAAGCAGGCGCGCCTTGGTGTCGTAGGCAGGCTTGGGGAAGTCCTCGCCGCTGATGTCCACAAACGACTCAGTGGGAGCGGCTTTTGCCCACGCCTTCTCATTGAGTTTGCCGTCGATTTTCATCTTTTCAGAAGTGCGATAGCACACATAATGGCGCGGCGTAGTGAGTTGGCGGGCGTACTTCTTGAGCAGTCCTTCCTGTGCCTGGGCTATCGTTGCCACAGCAAGGAGCATGATGACGGCAGCAAAAATGTTCTTCTTCATAATCTGTGATTGTTTATTTGTCCAACAAATCGGGGCGCAGACGCTGCGTGCGCTCCATTGCCTGTTCCATTTCCCACGACTTAATCTTCGCCTCATTGCCGCTCAACAGTATGTCGGGCACGCGCCAACCCTTATACTCTGCAGGCCGCGTGTAGATGGGAGCGGACAACATGTCGTCCTGGAAGCAGTCGCTCAGCGCACTCTGTTCGTCGCCGATTACGCCGGGGACGATGCGCACGATGGCATCAGCCATCACTGCGGCGGCGAGTTCCCCTCCCGTGAGCACATAGTCGCCGATGCTTATCTCGCGCGTGATGAGGTGGTCGCGCACTCGCTGGTCGATGCCTTTATAATGGCCGCAGAGTATTATTATGTTGCCCTTCAGCGACAGGTCGTTGGCGATATGCTGGTCGAACTTCTCCCCGTCGGGCGAGGTATAGATTACTTCGTCGTAGTCGCGCTCCGCCTTCAACGCCGAGATGCAGCGGTCGATGGGTTCGCACTGCATCACCATCCCCGCAAAGCCTCCGTAGGGATAGTCGTCCACACGGCGCCATTTGTCGGTGGAATAGTCGCGCAGGTTGTGCAGATGTATCTCCGCCAACCCTTTCTTCTGGGCGCGGGCAAGTATCGACTCATTGACGAAGCCCTCAAGCATTTCGGGCAAAACGGTTATAATGTCTATTCTCATATCGTTGGAAAGGGAAGCGAAAAGGCTCTCCCTGCACTTATTAGGTGGGTTCTAAAAATTGGCTTTGTCAGATTGCGGAACTATTTTGCATAAGATA
>CAYXGN010000196.1:0-3369 GCA_964464505.1 uncultured Prevotella sp. | reverse complement strand
AACGTAACGAAATAACGACGAAATGAGAGGTTATATCTTCCGAATGTTGCTTTGTGTGGCACTCCTTGCCGGGGTTTCCGCCGCACGGGCTGCCGAATATGTCATCACTTATACGAGTGGTGGGACAACCCATTACTTGGAGAACGACAATGGGTCAATCAATGATGCGACCACGTTTAATCCCTCTACATGCCTTTGGACATGCTCGGGAACCACAAGTGGCACGTTGAGTAACAATGGGAAATATTTATATTATAGTAAAAGTAGCCTGAGTTTAAGTACCACATCGACGACTTGGACAATCGATGCAGGCAATAACAATCGGATTACTTGTTCTGGAACAAAAAGCGGCACGCGTTACATCTATTACAGCAGCGGTTGGAAAGCCAGCGATACTTCATCCAATCTCGCTTCCGGCTACTCCGTCACCACTACCTCGAAGGAAGCCACGAGTTGGCTGAAGATAGAGCAGGTGGCGGACAACGGTTTTACGACTGTTGGCGGCACGCGTGATTATAGCGTTGCATCGCTTTACTATCAGCCAGCGCATAAGAAGTATTCCTGGACCGCGGGCACATGGTATGCGTCGACTGACGGCAGTTATGTGGCTGCCGACACTGTCGTTGCAGTGACCGCGGCGACGAGTTATTCGTGGACTTCGGACTATCCGAGCAATGTGACGGTGACGGCAGACGCAAGTGACAGCAGTAAGGCGACGGCGACCTACGCCACCAAGTTCTCTGCTGACACGGAGGTCAGCCTCACTGCCACGGCGACTATTCCGCAGAGCAGTAGCAGTTTCATGACCGCCGACGCCACTGTCAGCGGCACCACCAAAGCCACCCTTTTGTCGCGCGAGATAGCCTCCGTGACAGCCCATGTCGACAAGAACAGCATCTACATCAATGAGACGGCGACGGTGAGTCTCACCACTGCTCACGACGGCACGCCCACCTATACCGTTTCCGATGAGAGCATCGCCACGGTGTCGGCTGACGGCACCATCACGGCAAAGGGAACAGGAACGGGCAGTCCCGATGAGGCGGAAGTGACCGTGACGGTAAGCCTTCCGCAGACCGCCAACTACGAAGCGGCATCGGCAAAGGTGACTGTCATCGTGAAGAAGCGTCCCTCCTCCCTTGCGTTCTCTTACAGCGAGAGCAACATTTACTATGGCGATGCCACCCCGACACTTTCCCAATGTGATGTCAGCGACGGCATAAACGGCAATGCTGTCAAGGATGCAAAGATTTACTTCTCCTGTTCCACAACCCATCTCCATGCGGACAACGCCACCGGTGCGCTCACCATTGTGGGAGCCGGCACCACCACTGTCACCGCCTCGTTTGCCGGCGATGACACCTACTCGGGGTGCGAGGCGAAGTTCACCCTCACGGTGAACAAGGCCAAGACGACGCTCTCCTTCCCCAGCGACAGTTACGCCGTGCTCTTCACCGAGGGCTTCCCCGACGCTCCTGCGGCTACCCTCTCGCCAGCGGAGGCGGGCACTGTGACCTACAGTTGCACGAGTGACCCCGACGGCCTCGTCACCGTTGATGCCAGCAGCGGTGCCGTAGCCATCAACGGCACTACGCCCACTGCCGGCACCGCCACTATCACGGCGACGTTCAGCGGCAACGACAACTACGAGGCAGCGACGGCAAG
The DNA here is from genome assembly GCA_964464505.1 of uncultured Prevotella sp. Taxonomy (GTDB): domain Bacteria; phylum Bacteroidota; class Bacteroidia; order Bacteroidales; family Bacteroidaceae; genus Prevotella. The sequence goes on along the minus strand of CAYXGN010000196.1, from coordinate 1,704 downwards.
CTACGCCCTCACCGTGAGCTCGCGAGTGGAGCCCAACTTCTCCGTCACCATGGACACCGACCTCTATGTGGATGCGAAGAGCACGATACAGGTGGACAAGGGCGGCAGCAGCGGTGCCGTGACCTACTCCAGCAGCGATGCCACCGTGCTCACAGTGAGCGACAGCGGCGTGATGACCGCCGTGGGCGAAGGTACTGCCAATGTGACCATCACTATGGAAGGCGACGCCACCTACACCCCCATGACAGCCACCTTCCCCGTAAACGTGAAGCGTTATCCCACGCAACTGACACTGAAATACCTCTCCTCCACCTACTACACCGACCATACCGTCAGCATCACGCCCAATGTCTCGCTCATCGAAACAGTAAATCACAACGGCGTGGACGGACAGTCTTATACCTTCACCAGCAGCCACCCCAACGTGCTGACCGTGGATGCCAGTACCGGCATCGTGACGATAGTGGGAGAGGGAAAGAGCACCGTGACAGCCACGTTCTACGGCACGACGAAATATGAAGCGGCGAAAGGCACCTTCCAGATAACGATAGTGCGCACCGCCAAGGCGGGCGACTTCATCCGCCTCAAGGACGCTTCGGGCAACTATGTAGGTTCCGACGGCAGCACGATAAGCACCGACAACGCCACTGCCGATGCCTCCAACATCATCTATTACGGCAAGGATCGCTCGCTGCTGTTCTACCAGTGCGGCCGCTACATCAACGATGCTGCCCTCTCGTTGGCAGCCGTTGTCGATGCCGGCACTTCAGGAAAGGCCTTCACCCTCACGCGCGACGGCGACAGCTACACCATCAGCGACGGCACCACGACGATGACCTCCGGCGGCAGCGATGTGTGGACGGTGGAGGTGGTGGACCATCTGCCGCTGACCTTCAAGAGTGCGGGACACGGCTACTCCACGATGTTCTGTCCCGTAGACCTGCGAAGCCCTGCCGGTGTCACCGCCTATTACCCCGTTGAGCGCAAAGCCGATGACAGCGGAACAGTGGATTATGTCATCACCATGGAGGAAGTGCCGCACGGCGTAATGCCTGCCAACACGCCGTTGGTGCTCTTCACCCGCGACATCAGCACTTCTTACGACTTCTACATCATCGACGAAACACAGACTCTGGACAACCTCTGGGACGGTATGACAGGAACACTGCCCGCCATCAACACCAGCTCGGCATACAGCGGCACACAATGGCCCTACACCCTGCAACCCACTTCCGGTGCCACCGACTGCGGCTTCTACCCTTGGAAGAGCGACAAGCACGACACCATCGAGGCATTCCGTTGCTACATCCCCGGTGCCTCGGCAGCGCAGGCAAGTGCGTTCCGCATGGTGTTTGATGACAGTGCCACCGGCATAAGCACCGTCACCGAGTCTGCTGTTACCGCCGACTCCACCATCTACAACCTCCAAGGCATGGCAGTCGGCACCAATCTTAAGGCTCTGCCGGCTGGCGTTTACATAAAGGATGGAAAGAAAGTAGTGGTGAAGTAATCGTAGTAGGTGCGGATCGCCGAGACGCACCCTTGCGACAGGAAAAAGAAATTGCGTTGGGGGACATCTCGGCGATCTGTCCCTACTACAGAATGCAAGCATAGTAGGTGCGGATCGCCGAGACGCACCCTTGCAACGGGGAAAAAGAAATTGCGTTGGGGACATCTCGGCGATCTGTCCCTACTACAGAATGC
>CAYXGN010000195.1:0-3414 GCA_964464505.1 uncultured Prevotella sp. | reverse complement strand
TATGGAACAAAAACATTACATTGGCTTAACCGATGCCCAGGTGCTCGAAAGCCGCGCGAAGTATGGAGCGAATGTGCTCACTCCACCTAAAGAGGATTCCTTTTGGGATCTAGTAAAAGAAGTATGCAAACATCCTATTGCCATTGCAATGTTTGCCCTAACGGGGCTTGCATTAATTGCAGCCGCTGTACTTTGCGGTAGCATGGGAGCAGGAATTTTCGTTATGCCTGCAATTGTGGCTATCGCTACATTGCTTATACTTATTGTTGGCTTCTTTGGTGGCTTTGGTGACCCACTGTTTAAGATTCTTATCACAGCCTTTGTCCTTTCGATGGGAATTTCCATCTATGAATACGAATGGAATGGCGCAGAATGGACTACTTTCTTTGAACCTATCGGTATCATCGTCGCCCTTATACTTGCTACGAGTATAGCCTTTTGGCTTGAGAAGAACAACGAAAAGACATTCCAAAGTTTGAATCAGTCAAACGATGATGCACCAGTAAAGGTAATCCGTAATGGTCATGTATGCCAAGTGCCACGCATGGATATCGTTGTTGGTGATATTGTTAAACTGGAAACTGGTGACGAAATTCCTGCTGACTGTGAACTCCTCGATTCGCTTAATCTCATAGTTGATGAGTCTTCACTAACTGGTGAACTGCAAGCAACAAAGTCAACTGACCCCAAGGATGCGGATAGTGAAGCGACCTACAAGACAAACGAGATTAAGAAGGGCACAAACATAATTGAAGGCTATTGCACGGCTAAGGTCACAAGTGTAGGTATGGCTACCGAATGTGGTAAGGTCTACGAATCGCTCAACGAAGGCAGTGAAGTAAAGGTTGGATGGATAGTGAAGAACTACACAACCAATGAAGTTGTCGGCAAATACAACACAGAAGATGAAGCCAACGATGCTCTTGAGGAATATATGGGAGAGCACGAGGATGAAAAGGTTGAAGTGGAGCAACCACTTATCGACCGTATGCGAGTTCGCAAGGGAACAGAAACGCCACTGAGCAAGAAACTAAACGGTCTTGCCGACTGGATTACCAAAGCAAGTTATGCCATTGCAGCGTTCATCATCATTGGACGCGTTATATGGTACTTTATAACTAATGATGTCAACTTTGCGTCAGGCGAGTCTTGGGTTGAGTTTGTCAGCTTCTTCCTCAAGACTATCATGATTGCAGTGACACTTGTTGTGGTTGCCGTACCAGAAGGTCTTCCTATGTCTGTCACATTGAGCCTTGCATTCAGTATGCGCAAACTCATGAAGAGCAACACGTTGCCACGCACTATGCATGCCTGTGAAACAATGGGAGCAGCATCGGTAATCTGCACTGACAAGACGGGCACACTGACAAAGAACCAAATGGAGGTGGTTGACTCCAAAATTGCTTGCTCCGATGACAATCTTGTTGCTGAGATGATAGCAACTAACACTACTGCCAACCTTGACTGCGATGACATCAAAAAAGTTAAGGTCATCGGTAATCCCACTGAAGGTGCTTTGCTTCTTTGGCTGCAGAACAAGAAAGTCGACTATGTTGAAATACGTGATAATGTCGAGATTATAGACCGACTGCCGTTCTCAACCGAGAACAAATATATGGCAACAGTCGTAAATTCCACAGTCCTTGGCAAGAAGGTGGTATATGTAAAGGGTGCTCCTGAAATACTTCTTGGGCTCTGTGAGATTGACGCAGACACAAAGAAATCACTTGAGAATGACCTCCTCACCTATCAGAGCAAAGCTATGCGTACTCTCGGCCTTGCTTATATGGAAATGTCAGAGAATGAGGATGTCTTCAACGAAGGTAAGATTGCTACTGACAAATTGAAGTTCGTGGGAATCTTTGCCATTCAAGATGATATCCGCGAAGGGGTTAAGGAGTCGATTGGTGACTGTATGAAAGCAGGTATCGCAGTAAAGATTGTAACCGGTGACACTCCTGGAACAGCGAAGGAGATAGGTCGCAAAATCGGGCTATGGACAGATTCTGATACCGAGAAGAATATAATTACAGGTGCAGAACTTGAAAAGTTGACAGACAAACAACTTCAAGAATGTGCTATGGACTTGAAGATTATTGCACGCGCTCGTCCAATGGACAAAAAGCGTCTCGTAGAAGCACTCCAGAGTCTTAATCAAGTTGTTGCTGTGACAGGTGATGGAACCAACGATGCGCCTGCCCTTAACAAGGCTGATGTAGGACTTTCCATGGGCAATGGTACAGCTGTTGCCAAGGATGCCTCTGACATGATTATTCAGGACAACTCATTCAGCACCATTGCCAATGCAGTGATGTGGGGACGCTCTCTTTACAAGAACATACAGAGATTCCTTCTCTTCCAACTCACAGTTAATGTCGCTGCATGTTTCCTTGTTCTATTCGGAGCATTCCTTGGAACAGAATCACCTCTGACAGTTACCCAGATGCTATGGGTGAACCTCATCATGGACACCTTCGCAGCAATAGCCTTGTCAGCACTGCCTCCACAGAAGTCTGTTATGAACGACAAGCCGCGTGATCCCAATGCATTTATTCTTGACAAGTCAATGCTGTGCAACATCTTTGGTGTCGGCATGTTCTTCTTCGCTATACTTCTTGTGCTTCTGATAATCTTCCAGCATGCAGAAATCAAGAGTATGAGTGACTTGCTTTCATTCTCGTGGGGTAAACGCAATCCCGTTTCCGTATACGAATTGACATTGCTCTTCACTATCTTTGTAATAACTCACATGGGTTATATGTTCAACGCTCGCGCCTACAAGACAGGCGGCTCTGGCTGGAATTTGAAGGGATGTGATGGATTTCTCATTATTGCTACTGTAATTACACTTGGTCAGATAGCAATTGTACAGGTACCATTTTTAAATGATTTCTTTAATGTTCAGCAACTGCCTTTGGCTGACTGGATTGTAATCTTAATTATGGGTTTCCTTGTTACAGGTATACGAGAACTGAAGCATCTTATATTTAAATAACAAAACACAAAGGCAGATGGAATTTCATCAAAAAGGGATTCCATCTGCCATAATATAGACACTTTTATAATTGCTGCCATAATAATTGGACTACTTGCCGGTTACATTCCATTGTGTTTATGGGCTAAGATAAAAAAGTAGAGTCTGCAGCAATTACATTTTGGAGTCTTACTTACGCCCTCAAAGATATTCCTATTTTTTGTATCAGGGAATAAATAGCACTTTTTCTTTCGTTTATTAACATAAAAGTGCTAATTTTGCAGCGAGTTAATGACTTTCATTACTTAAAGGAAATTATAAGGAAAGATTGGAAAAGGAAATGCCAACCGAACGCAAGAAAAGATAGTGCAAACGAGTGCAGAGTCAAAGATAGTGCAAACCGAATGCAAGAAAAGATAGTGCAAACGAGTGCAGAGTCA
>CAYXGN010000194.1:0-3464 GCA_964464505.1 uncultured Prevotella sp. | reverse complement strand
GTGCAACTCATTGAGTCACACCGATTTTCTTATTTTTATCTATCGTTGGTTATCTACCTTACTTCACCTCCTCGAAGTCGGCATCCTGGATGGTTTCATCCGTCTTGGTGTCGTTGGTGTTCTGCTGCTGACTGCCGGCTTGTGCGCCTGCACCTGGCTGTGCACCTGCCTGATACATCTGGGCACTGGCGGCCTGCATCACCTGGTTGAGGTTGTTGATGGCGTTGTCGATGGCTGCGGTGTCGGCTGCCTTATGGGCATCCTTGAGTTGCTGGAGAGCCTGCTCTATGCCCGGCTTCTGGTCGGCAGGAATCTTGTCACCGTTGTCTTTGAGGAAGTTCTCGGTGGTGAAAATCATCGAGTCAGCCTGGTTCATCTTGTCAATCTTCTCGCGCTCAGCCTTGTCGGAGGCGGCATTCTGCTCTGCCTCAGCCTTCATACGGTCGATTTCCTCCTTGCTGAGGCCTGAAGAAGCCTCGATGCGGATGGCCTGTTCCTTACCCGTTGCCTTATCCTTTGCGCTTACGTTGAGGATACCGTTGGCATCGATGTCGAAAGTCACCTCAATCTGCGGCACACCACGGCGTGCGGGAGCGATGCCTTCGAGGTTGAACTGACCGATGGACTTGTTCTGTGCAGCCATCGGGCGTTCGCCCTGAAGCACGTGGATTGTCACTGCTGTCTGGTTGTCGACGGCTGTCGAGAATGTCTCGCTCTTGCGTGCAGGTATGGTGGTGTTGGCATCGATGAGTTTTGTCATCACGCCACCCATTGTCTCGATACCGAGGGTAAGAGGAGTAACGTCGAGCAACACGATGTCGCCCACTCCACTCTCCTTGTTGAGGATAGCGCCCTGGATGCTGGCACCTACGGCTACCACCTCATCGGGGTTCACGCCCTTTGAAGGCTCCTTGCCGAAGTAGTTCTTGACGAGAGTCTGCACGGCAGGGATACGGCTTGAACCGCCCACGAGGATTACCTCGTCGATGTCGCTTGTCTGAAGCTTGGCGTCGCGCATGGCGTTCTGGCAAGGCACGAGGCAAGCCTGGATGAGGTTGTGGGCCAACTGCTCGAACTGCGAGCGGGTGAGAGTCTTCACCAAGTGCTTTGGCACACCGCCTTCGGCAGAGATATAGGGGAGGTTGATTTCTGTAGATGTGGTGCTTGAGAGTTCTATCTTCGCCTTCTCGGCAGCCTCCTTCAGTCGCTGCATAGCCATCGGGTCCTTGGAGAGGTCGATGCCTTCGTCAGCCTTGAAGCCTTGGATGAGCCAGTCGATAATGACTTGGTCGAAGTCGTCGCCACCGAGGTGGGTGTCACCATTGGTGGAGAGCACTTCAAACACGCCGCCGCCGAACTCGAGGATAGAGATATCGAAGGTACCGCCACCGAGGTCGAACACCGCAATCTTCATGTCCTTGTTGGCCTTGTCCACACCGTAGGCGAGTGCTGCTGCTGTAGGCTCGTTTACGATACGGCGCACGTTGAGTCCGGCAATCTGTCCTGCCTCCTTGGTGGCCTGACGCTGAGAGTCGGAGAAGTATGCCGGCACGGTGATGACAGCGTCGGTCACCTCCTGTCCGAGGTAGTCCTCGGCGGTCTTCTTCATCTTCTGAAGCACCATAGCAGAGATTTCCTGCGGGGTGTATTTGCGTCCGTCGATGTCTACGCGCGGGTAGCCGCCTTCGTTGACAACATTGAACGGAACGCGTGTCACCTCTTTGGAGCACTGCTCATAGGTCTCACCCATGAAACGCTTGATTGAGTAAATGGTGTTCTTCGGGTTGGTGATGGCCTGACGCTTTGCAGGGTCGCCCACCTTACGCTCACCGTCTTTCACAAAGCCGATTACCGAAGGAGTGGTGCGCTTGCCTTCGCTGTTGGCTATCACTACCGGTTCGTTGCCCTCAAAAACGGCAACACACGAGTTTGTAGTACCTAAGTCGATTCCAATAATCTTTCCCATAGTTTTATTTTTTTGTTTTTTGTTCTTATATATAAATAATGTGTATCGTTTGAGTTGTTCGCCTTACGTTGCCGCTTGGCGACACTCGCCTTATAACATACAAATGGTGTGCCAAAAACTCTTTCATCGCGAAAAAGTGACAAACGCCGATGTAGGTTGTATGCCACAATGACATAAAAGCCAATGAGAAAGGAGCAACGATATGACATAAATGCAGAAGCGGAATGGTAAGTGCGAATCGACGAGGCGCACCCTTTAGGAGGTCGAGCGTCACCGCTCGACAATAAAATTAGAAACATTCTTGCTCTGGCAAGCGTCTCCTTCGTCGCCGAGCGAATCTATCATTAATCTAACTTGTTTCTTGAGGGGCGCGTCTCGGAGATACGCGCCTACTACGGTTACCCTACTTTCGTATAATTTGCGCAATCTGTAGTTTATAAAAATTGCTGTTTGTGAGGGTGCATCTCGGCGATCTGCACCTACTACGATTTGCTTCGTTGCTTGAGGGGCGTGCCTCGGAGATGTGCGCCTACTATGATTACCCTACTTTCGTGTAATTTGCGTAATCTGTAGTTTATAATTGCCGTTTGGAGGGCGTGCCTCGGAGATGCACGCCTACTATGGATTGCATTCCGCAGATTGTTCTAAAATTCCGATTTTTGAGGTCATTATCATTTTGTCACTTTTTAGGGTCAAAAAGAAGCAAATAGAAAGTGGCCTACTTTCTCCGAGAAAGTGGCGTAGAATCTCCGAGAAAGTGGCGTAATTTCTCCTCGAAATTAAGCCACTTTCTCGATAAAAAATTCCTACCTTTCTAATTCCTTGAAAATCAAATGGTTGCAAAAGCCGGTCAAATTCGCCGGTTTTAACTTAATTTATGTGAATTTCTTACAGGTTTTGTTAACGGCTGTTATAATGATTGTTCTGTTTGTCGGTTTTTGGATTTCAAAACTGCAACTTTGCGAAAATGCCCGAAAAAGTGTCACTTTTTGAGCCAAAAAAGTGACAAAATGAAACGGGTATTGATTTTCAATGGGTTATAAACCACGGATAAAACGAATTCACACAGAAACCATAGTAGGTGTGCATCGCCGAGGCGCACCCCTCGATAAACAGCCCTTTTATGTCGAAGACCCACCGACCAACGGAAGGTAACGATTCGGGACAACATATTTTGCGTTTATAAAAAATTTCTTGCGCAATATTTGTGGGATTCAACAAAAAGTTGTACCTTTGCACTCGCAATTTGAGAGAGTGCTCTTGGATTGAGGTTAATATCGCGGAGTGGAGCAGTTGGTAGCTCGCCAGGCTCATAACCTGGAGGTCGCATGTTCGAGTCCTGCCTCCGCAACAATGAAAGGTCGGAATTGTTTCAGTTGAAGCAATTCCGACCTTTTTTTAGGAGGTGGTGGGTTCAGCGCAGTGTTGTCGAGCGGGGACGCCCGACCTCCTATTCGTTAGATTCGGATTATTAGGGGTCGAAAAAAATTAGTTGCCT
>CAYXGN010000193.1:0-3580 GCA_964464505.1 uncultured Prevotella sp. | reverse complement strand
CCAAGGCGCGACCCAAATCGCGTGCCAAGGCACGGATGTAGGTGCCTTTTCCGCAAGCCACTCTTATGCTCAGCAGCATCTTGTCGGCATCGAAATCGAGGATGTCTATGGCATCTATGTGAATTGTCTTGGGGGCAAGCTCCACGTCCATGCCCTTCCGCCGCAACTCATAGGCGCGGTCGCCGTTTATCTTGCACGCACTGTATGTCGGCGGCACTTGCTGTATGTCGCCCACGAACTGGGTCAGAACGCTCTCTATCCGAGCCAGGGTGATGTCCGAAGTGGGGTAGGTGGCGTTCACCTCATGCTCCATATCGTAGCTGGCGGTGGTGGCTCCGAGTTGCAGAGTGGCTGTGTACTCCTTGCTGTGACCTTGAAATTCCTCTATGCGTTTGGTCATCTTGCCTGTGCAAAGCACCAGAACGCCGGTGGCAAGGGGGTCGAGAGTGCCTGCATGCCCTATCTTTACGCGCTTCACTCCGAGCTTGCGCGAGATGAGATAACGCACCCGTGCCAGCGCGCCGAAACTCGACATGCGGTAGGGTTTGTCGATGGCTATGACTTCTCCTTGTGTGAAATTCATCGTCCTGAAGGCGAGTCGGTTACATGAAAGAGAACACTATGGTGGCTGTTCCGGCTATGGCGCAGTAGACGCCAAACCATACCAGTTTTCCTTTTTTCACTATGTTAATCATCCATTTGCAGGCAATGCAACCGCTGACGAAGGCTGCCACGAAGCCCACGATGAGTGGGAGGGCGTCGATTCCTCCGAAGGCTGCCTCGCCTTTGAGCCCCTTTATCACGTCGAGGAGGGCTTCGCCGAGGATGGGAGGGATGACCATGAGGAACGAGAACTGCGCCAATGCCGACTTCTTGTTGCCGAGGAGCAAACCCGTTGCTATTGTCGTGCCGGAGCGGGAGAGTCCCGGCAGCACTGCGATGGCTTGTGACACGCCGATGAGAAAAGCGTGCCATGGCGAGATGTTCTCGCGCTGTCGCGGACGGGCGTAGTAGGAGAAGACGAGCAGAAGAGCCGTGACGAGGAGCATGCAGCCCACGATGAGCAATCCGGAACCGAACACTTGCTCCACCTGTTCTTTGAAGAACACGCCCACGATGCCCACAGGTATCATTGAAATGACGATGTTGATGAAATACTTCGTCTCGTCGTTCATCTGCCATTTGAACAGTCCTTTCAGTATCCAGTCGATTTCTTTCCACAGCACAACGAGCGTGCTCAGCACCGTGGCGACATGCACTGCGATGGTGAAGGCGAGGTTTTCGTCGCTCTCCAAACCGAAGAGATAGGAGCCAATGGCAAGGTGTCCGCTGCTACTCACGGGCAGATATTCCGTCAGTCCTTGCAAAAGTCCAAGGACAAGGGCTTGCAACCAATCCATAATATGATTTGTGTAAGGTGGGTTCTAAAAATTGCTTTATTCCTTTTCTTTGGGTTTATACATAATGGCGAAGATGATGGAGATGAATCCGAAGAAGCACACTGCCGGTGCGAGCTTCACGCGTCGTGCGCTGAAGATGTCGGCAGCAAAGGTGGTCTCATCGGACGAGGCTCCGCCCATAAGCACAAAGCCAAGGATGACTATCAGCACCCCAACGGCAAGAAGGATGAAATTCATCTTGCCAAAAGCGAAATTACGTTTATCCATTTGTTATGATTTTTAAATTTTATAGAGGTCGTTGGCTTTCATGCGCAGGAACTTGTTCACTGACACTATCGTGCACAACGCCGTGATGACGATGCCGAAGAAGAAAACGAGGGCGGCGGTGATGGCGATGACATCCCAAGTGAGCATCTCCATCATCTCGGGCTCATAGATATAGAGCGCATAGACGCACCCTCCGAGTACAGCGCAAGCCAGTGTGGCGGCGAGGAGGCCTATGACGACACTCCGAACGACGAAGGGACGGCGGATGAACCCCCACGAAGCGCCCACCAGTTTCATTGTGTGGATGGAGAAACGGCGCGCATATATGCCCAGTCGCACGGTGTTGTTGATGAGCGAGAACGACACTATGGTGAGCAGGACAGCAAGGACAAGGAGCACGATGCTTATCTTGGCGATGTTGTAGTTCACCTGGTCGATGAGGTCTTTCTGATACTTCACCTCGCTCACCTTGGGATAGTTCTTCAGTTCCCGCGTTATTGTGCGGAGCGAGTCGCTGTTGGCATAGTCTGCTTTCAGCGTTATTTCCACCGACGACAGGAACGGGTTGGTGTCGGCAAACTCGCGCGGGTCGGTGCCGAGGGCTTCTATTCCTTCGCGCAGAGCCTGCTCTTTGCTGATGTATTCAAGGTGGAAGATGTAGGGTTGTTGTTTAAGTTTGGCGCAGAAATTATGTGCTTCGCCGGCGGTCATATCGTCCTGCAGCATCATTGTCACGACAATGTTTTGCCTCACATAAGCCGAGAGATTGCGCGCGGTAAGCACGGAAAACACTACCAAACCTAATAAAACGAGCACCATTGCGGTGCTTATGCATAAAGTGACGGCCTGCAATCCCTGACGGTTGCGGGCGTTGTTTCGTTTCTTTCCCATTTCCGAATTGGCGGTATTATACCAATATTGGCTGCAAAGTAACGAAAAATTATCCGCTTCTCCGACAGTTTAACGACAATTAACAGCATCAGTATAGATATTTTACATACCTTTGCCGCAATATCTTTAACACGCTGTAATTTAGAAAGAAAGCATTATGTCGACCATAATCTATCCCTCCCCCATTTTTGGACCCATTCACAGTCGGCGGCTTGGAGTGTCGCTTGGTGTCAATCTCCAGCCTGGCGACGGTAAGGTGTGCAGCTTCGATTGCGTCTATTGCGAGTGCGGTTTCAATGCCGACCACCGTCCCCGGCAGCCCCGACCCACACGCGCTGAGGTGGCAGCAGCCCTGGAAGCGACCCTCACTAAGATGAAAGCCGACGGCGAGCACCTCGACGTGATAACCTTTGCAGGCAACGGCGAGCCCACAGGTCATCCTGATTTCGCCGGCATCATCGATGACACCATAGCCTTGCGCAACCTCCATTTCCCCGAAGCCAAGGTGTCGGTGCTCACCAACAGCACCTTCGCCCACCACCCGAAGGTGCACGATGCGCTAATGAAAGTGGACAACAACATTATGAAACTCGACACCGTCGACGACCAATACATCCGCCTCCTCGACCGTCCCCTCAGTCCTTCCTACCGTGCCGAGGACATCATCGCTACGATGGCATCGTTCCATGGGCATGTCATCGTGCAGACAATGTTCCTCAAAGGCACCACCGGCGGGCACGATGTGGACAACACCACCGACCGCTTCGTCCTCCCCTGGCTCGATGCCTTGCGACGGATAGGTCCCCGGGAAGTGATGATTTACACCATAGACCGCGAAACTCCCGACCCCAATCTGCTTAAAGCCACCCACGAAGAACTCAACAGCATCCGCGACCGCGTGGCTGCCATGGGGATAGAGTGCACCGCTTCGTATTGATACAGATGTAACCGAATTGTAACAGGAAAGTAACACTTGTGAACAACGCAGCACGTAATTTTGCACCCGAAATTAAGACATTAAG
>CAYXGN010000192.1:0-3624 GCA_964464505.1 uncultured Prevotella sp. | reverse complement strand
CCAAAACAAAATAATAAAGGGGACACACCGCTTGGTGCGTCCCCTTTATTTATTGTTGTCGTTCTGAAATGCCGTTATCCTCGAAAAAGCCTCCTTTCTGCTTGACGAACCCAATGAGTTGGTGGAAGATGGCGTTCTTTTCGAGAATCTTTGGATTGCCCGTCATTATCATCTGGCAGCGCGAACGCGTGATGGCGACATTGAGTTTGCGGTCGATGATTCGCCCTTCTTCCTCGAAACAATTGGCTGTGAGGAAGTCCATCTGCCATTGGTTGTGCACCGTGAACGAATAGATTATCACGTCGCGCTGCGACCCCTGGAAGCGTTCCACGGTGTCTATGCTCACCCCGTCGAGTTGCTTTAGCCCCAGTCGCGCTATCTCTTTGCGAATCATCGCTATTTGGTTGCGGTAAGGCACAATCACTCCCACTGTCGTGTTGGCATCGAAGTCCTCGCCGAAGAAGCGCACGATGCGCCGCAGGCAGTCTGCCACGATAGCGGCTTCTGCCGTATTCACCTTGTCCGATGCGCCTGCCGTGTGGCACGCCGGCGATGGGATGAACACCATACGGTGCCCTTTGAGCATGTTGTCGAGGGCATCGTTGGAAGGCAGAGAGTAGGGCAGTGCCGGCAATTGCTGATGTGGCAGCGGCACAGGTTGCAGATGCTCGTGAAAGTAGAACATCTTGTTCGGAAACTCAGCGATGTCGGGGTGCATCCTTCCTTGGCGTTGCAGTATACCTATAAACTGCTCCCTGCCGCAGGCACGCTCGTGCCTTATGAGCCGTTCGAAGAGCGATTCGCGGCAGTTCCTTATCCCTGCTTCAAGCAGGAGTGGGTCGTTGGCTGCCGACTCCTCCTCCGACTGCTGCACCACGGCAGGCAGTTGTTTGTAGTCGCCCACAAGGATGAAGCGCCCGATGAGTTGCTGTGGCGCAGCACCCTCGGTGTGGGTGGAGAGGAGTCCCACTATGTTGGGTTCGGTTATCTGGCCTGCCTCGTCGATAATGGCGAGTGAGAAACTCTTTATGGCGAACAGGTAGGGGCGCGCCATGAGTGTCGATGTGGTGCCGACGATGACGCGCACGCCGCGAATCTTGCTTGCAATCGCATCAAGCCGCACATCGCTGTCGATGGCGTGGCTGATGAGATTGTGCCGGAAGCGCGGGTCGCAGCTCCACTCGTTGCCTATCCGCATGAAGTCGATGCCGGCATCGCTTAGCATGGCGCAAATCTCGTCCACGGCGCGGTTGGTGTACGACATCAGCAGCACCTGCCCCTGTTCGTCGCTCAGTTCCTCCTCCACGATGAAGCGGAGTGCGCGCGATGTCTTCCCCGTTCCCGGCGGACCGATAAGCAGGAAATAGTCCTTTGCTTGGCGTGCGCGCAGCAGTATGGGGTCGAGCACATCGTCATAGTGTCGCGAAAGCTGCTTCGTCGTGTCACTTTCAGGTTCGCGTTGCGACAGAATGAGGTCGCGGCGGCTTTGCGTGGCAGTAATGAAATTGTGCATCGACTGAATGGTGGAGTTCGCGCTGCTGTCACTTCCGCTGTGCTCCACGGCGTAGACGATTTTTGGTTGTGCGTGGTGTCCGGTGTGGGTGAGGCTTGGCTGCTCGTCACCGAAGATGTGGGGGTTCTGCTGTCCGTCGTTCAGATGCACCACAATCTGGCGCGTCTGCATCTCGGCGAGAGTGCCTTTGAAGAGTATGCTGCGCCTTACGTCGGGCTGTTCGCCCTCGTTGTAGGCATAGAGATAGACCATGTCGCCCCGCCGGAAGTTGGGGAGAAAGTCGGCATCGTACTCCGGCACCCTCAGGGTGATGGTGTCGTAGCCTCCCGACTCGTTCGTCTTGTCCTTTTTTATTATTGTGAGTCGGGTGAAGATGTTGCCCGTTTCGAGTTTCTCCTGCAACGGCATGTTCCACAAGTCAGCTGCACTCGACCCCACGCCTTCCTGTGCTCCTGTCTTGGAGTAGAGTTGTTCGCGCAGCACGAAGGTCATCATGCGGCAGAAGTAGGCGTGCTCCAGTGGCGAGAGGTGGTGCAATGGCTCCGTCACACGTTTGAGTTGCGGAAGCATATATGTGTTGTAGAAGTTGCTGCTCAGTCTGGTTGTGTTGACGGTGGCTGGCGTTATTAGTCCAATCACCTTGTCGAAGCCTTCGCGCGCCATAAAGTATTCGCTCGCAACGATGCGGTTGCGCAGCATGATTGCCTCGGCAAGGAGTCGGACGTACATACTGACGGAGAGCAGACCCTCCTTCGGGGGAAACTTGGAATAGAGCAGACGGATGTCCACCGACTGGTTCTTGAGGTTGAAGTTGTAGCGCAACACGCCGTAGTAGAGCAACACTTGCACGAAGTGTTTCTCCAAATACATGCTGCCGTGGCGGTTGGGTCTGCCGCTGGCTATGAAGATGTTGCTGCCCGACTTCTGCTCCACGAGCAGGCGCTTGTCGGTGGTCATCAGGTCCACACGACCCTGTATGCCGAGCTTTTCGCAGACGAAAGAAGGCTCGAGCAATGCCTTTTCGCGATTGTCTTTGGTGAAGAGACTTTCCACAGCCGCTTCGATATTGGCGGTTTGTTGCTTTGCGAGGGCTTTAAACACATCAGCGTTGAAGTCCGCGCAAGTGGCAAACTCCATGGCTTTGTCGCGGAAACTGTCGCAGAGGGTTTGGCGGAAGTCGTGCAACGGGTTGTTGATGATGTCGTCGAGCGCGCGCCCTGCGAAGCCTCCCAAGAGTATTGCCTGCGAGTTGGCGCGCGGCTTCATGCGGTTGAGGGTGTAGAGTAGGGGATGATGGCCAAAGTCTTCGAAGCACGATGCCAAGACGGAGATGTCGATGAGGAAGTCGGGTTCGAGTACGATGTAGCGTGGCGTGAGCATGCCTTCCGCATCGGCGGTGCAGTCGATGAGGTTGAGTTGCGAGCCTTTCTTCACCATTCGCGCGAGGTAGGTGTGCGGCAATATGTCGTTGTTGAGGCTCACCCGCAGCGTCTCGCTCGTGCCGTCGCTGTCGGCTTCCACGCTTATTGTGCCGTCGCCGGGCGAAGGAGTCTCTGCCACGATGCACCGCAGATAGTCGTAAGCGTTTTTGTGGTGCGGCTCCTTGATGCTCCTTCCCTCCGTGGGGATGCGCCCCACGAGGTAGGAAGGGATGCTCTCGCCGGTCACGGCGGAGATTAACAGGGCGAGGGCGCGACAGTCGTAGCCAAACCCTTCGTCGCTGATAGGCGTGAGGGCGTTGCTGTTTCGGCGCATCGTCTGGATGTCGCGCTCGTCGCTTGGCTTTATGTTGCAGGCGCGGCACAGTGCTGACAGTTGCGAAAAGAGGTTGCCGTAGGCTTGCCCTTCGTGCTTCAATGCTGCCGAACAGAGTATCACGAGGGTCTCATGGATGATGCGGCCGCGCCGCGAAGCGTCGGTGTCGAGGGCATCGGCAATGCGCCGGAAGAGTTCGTCGGCGTTGATATTGTTGGTCAGAATCATAGGATTTTATTATTAGGAAGGGCGTCTCGTTACAAAGTTAAACATAAACATTGGTTACACAAAAAGCGAAACGAAAAAAGCAGCAACAAGCCCGAGGGCTGTATTGCTGCTTTTTGTCGTCGGAATCG
>CAYXGN010000191.1:0-3636 GCA_964464505.1 uncultured Prevotella sp. | reverse complement strand
GCCGCAATCCGTTGTCTTGGCGCACCGAATCGAACACCGCAGCGCAGTATGCCGATGCAGAGATTGACGCTACACAGAGCCTCGGCTCGGCAACGCAACTCACTGCCTACATCGTCAACCGCGGCTCCACAGCACAGGCTTGGCACATCGACGGCTTGCCGTCATGGCTCACAGCGAGTGCAGAAAGCGGTACGCTCGACGCACAGAGCGAGCAGCAACTCACTCTGACTGTGTCGCCGGCATGCCCCACAGGACGCCACAACGTGAACCTCTATGTTGTCAATGCCGACGGCATGAGCGCAGTGATGACGGTGAATGTGAAGGTGGATGGCGACGCACCGCAATGGAGTGTCGACGCATCGAAATATGAGACATCGATGAACCTCATCGGTATGCTTGCCATCGACGGCACACTCAGCACCGACAACGACGACATCGTAGGCGCATTCATCAACGGCGAGTGCCGTGGAGTGGCTCATCCCACCTACAACGCACGCTACGACAACTACTTCATCCTGATGGATATCTACGCCAATGCGAGCGAAAAGGGACAGCAAGTGGACTTCCGCGTCTACGACGCAAGTGCCGATTGCACCCTGCCGCGCATCGCTTCGAGTCAGGATGTAGTGTTCCAGGCAAACGAACTCTACGGCAGCTACAAGGTGCCGGTGATGTTTACATCGCTGCCTTACATCGAGCAGACTCTCAGTCTCGTGGAAGGTTGGAACTGGACATCGCTTGCCGTAGTGCCCGATGAGTGCAATGTGCAGAGCGTCTTCGCCGAAAATGCTGCCGACATCGACGTTGTCAAGAGCAAGACAGCATCGGCTGTGCGCTACGACAATGTTTGGGAAGGCAAGGACTTCGTGATGAACACAAGCGAGATGTATAAGGTGAAGGCTCTGGGCTCCGCTACGATGTCGCTGTTCGGAACACGACTCACCAGCGAGCAACGCACCGTCAGCGTGCGCCAGGGTTGGAACTGGATAGCGTTCAACTCCATGCAGCCCATCGACATTGCCGACGCTTTCGCCGGAGCATCGCCACAGAACGGCGACTTGGTGAAGGGTAAGCAGGGCTTCGCCATCTTCGACGGCTACGAGTGGAACGGTTCGCTCGCCACACTCATGCCAGGACAGGGTTACATGTATCGCACGTCTGCCGCCGGCACACGCTCGTTCACCTATCCCGAGACAACGCTTCGCCGCTATGTCAGCGAGCTTAACGGCTTGCAGGACGATGCCGACGCAACACGACTGCCGGAGATTTTCACTCCAATTGACGACGCTCTCTACGCCGGCAATATGACGGTGGTGGCACAGGTGACCTACGAAGGCGCTCCGCTTGCCAATGTTGAGGTGGGCGTATTCGCCGAGGATGAGTGCCGTGCGCACGAGTATAGCGATGCCAACGGAATAGTTTACCTCACCATTCCTGGCGACCGCGCCGACAAACTCGGCTTCCGCGTGAGCTACGACAATGAGGAATATCTCACCGATGCAGCCCTTGTCTATGAGGACGACGGCGTTGTGGGCAACAGTCACGAACCGTTTGCTATTGCCTTCACACACTCTACGCCCACCGTCATCAGCGGCATCGAGGCAACGGAAGGCTCTTACAAGTGGACCGACCTCAGCGGCCGACGCATGCCAAAGGCTCCGCAAGCCGACGGAGTTTACCTCCGCACGAAGGATGGCAAGACCGAGAAGGTGGTGGTAAGACGCCATAAGTAACATCCGACGGGCAACGCCCGACAACACAATGGGGGCGCATCACGACATCAATTGGTGTCATGATGCGCCCCTTTTCCGTTTCCTCTTTTGTGCGGAATGATTTTTATTATTACTTTTGCCGTGTAATAACATAATGTGGGGCGTGCTCCCCATAGACTAAAATCCATAACCGACAATGAAAAAAACCGTTCTTTCCATTTTCGCGTGTTGCCTCGCTTTGATGGCAACGGCACAAGTGGCGCGACCCAAACTCGTAGTAGGTCTTGTGGTAGACCAGATGCGTTGGGACTACATCTACCAATATTTCTCCAAGTACGGCGACGGAGGCATGAAGCGGCTGATGGCTGAAGGCTTCTCCTGCGACAACCAAATGCTCAACTATGTGCCCACCATCACCGGCGTGGGGCACGCCAGCATCTACACCGGCGCGGTGCCGGCGGCGAACGGAATATCGTCGAACGACTTCTATCTCGACGGCAAGCGCGTCTATTGCACCGACGATTCTTCTGTCCACGGTGTAGGCACCGACTCGAAAGCAGGGCAGATGTCGCCCCACCTGATGCTCGGAACCACCATCGGCGACATGCTCCGCATGGCATCAGGATGGAAGTCGAAGGTGATAGGCGTGGCTCTGAAGGACCGCGCCTCCATCCTCCCCGCAGGCCATTCTGCCAATGCCGCCTACTGGTATGACCCTTCGGCAGCGGGCTTTATCACAAGCAGTTACTACATGGACACGCTCCCCTCCTGGGTGAAGAAATTCAATAGGCAGGCTGGAATGAAGAAAGGCTACGACCCGAAGAACCATGCCGACGGCGTGGGGCTGACCTTCAAGATGGCTGAGGCTGCCATGAAGAACGAGAATCTGGGCAAGGGCGATGCCACCGACATGCTGTGCGTGAGCATCTCTTCCACCGATGTCGTGAGCCACAGCGTGGGTACATGGCTCACCCACGACAAAGGAAACGAGGAGGTTTTCCTCGCCCTCGACCGGGGAATGAAGGAATTCTTCGATGCCCTCGACGCGCAAGTGGGCAAGGGCAATTACTTGCTCTTCCTCACAGCCGACCATGGCGGCTCGCACAATCCCAACACTCTCGCGGAGCATAAAATTCCCGGTGGAGGCGTAGACTACGGCGGTGTGATGCGGACGCTTAACGAACAACTCAAGAAAGAGTTCGGTGCCGACATAAAATATGTGAAGGACATCATCGATGCCAGCATCTATCTCGACCACAAAGCCATCGCCGATGCGAAGCTGTGCCTCTGCAAAGTGACCGACACGGCAGTGCGGCTGCTCCAGCAGGACGACCGTTTCCAGTTTGTCACAGCCTATGAGAAGGCGGCGACGGCAGCCATTCCGCAGATGATTCGTGAGCGCATCATCAACGGTTATTACCAAGGGCGCTCCGGCGACATCATCGCCATCACCAAGATAAACTGGTTCAACGGCGGCATCTGGAATGGTTTCATCGGTTCCAGTCACGGCAAATGGACTCCCTCCGATGCCCATATCCCCCTCGTGTTTATAGGTTGGCACATCACACCGGGACACACAACGCGACCCACACACATGGACGACACTGCCCCAACGGTGTGTGCCCTCCTCCACATACAAATGCCCGATGCCTGCACAGGCAACGCCATCACAGAGGTGACAGACCGATAGCAGAAGTCCCTCCTAAATTTTGCCTTTGTATCACGCTGATTTAGAATGATTTGCAAACAAGTCTTATTTGCGCTCCAATCAAGTCTTGTTTGCGCTCCAATTAAGCTTTGTTTGAAAACCAAACGAGCCTTGTTTGAAAACCGAATGAAGCATCGTTGAAAAATAGGGGTAGGTGGGTTCTAAAAATTGGCTTTGTAAGATTGCAGAAGGTAAATGTAGTAGGTGCGGATCGCC
>CAYXGN010000190.1:0-3640 GCA_964464505.1 uncultured Prevotella sp. | reverse complement strand
GATCCGCGCCTACTACGGTTTCTTGGGGTGCGTCTGCTACGGGTTGTTCGTCGAGGGGCGCGTCTCGGCGATCCGCGCCTACTACAGTTCCCTCTGTTTCCGCAATATCTTCGTCGGGGATGTCTTCCGTTGTCTTTGCGTCAAGTTCAGAGAAATCGACACCGTCGTTGAGGACCACCGTCTCAAACTGCGCAAAGGGATGGTTCACCCTGTCGCGCAACACCACATCAGGAGTAAAGGTTATCTTGTTGTGTCCGTTGATGACAATCCTCTCGCCGCTGTTCACGTCGACACTCTCACGCGCGCTGACACCCGTCACCTTGAATGTGCCGAGTCCCTTTACCTTTACCGAGGTCTGCGAAGAGTGCAACTCCTCCGCTATAAGCGAGAACATCTGCGTTATGAACTGCTCTGCATCCTTCCGGCTCAGTCCGTACTTCTCGATGAGAGTCGCAGACAAATCCTGTATCTTTGCCATAATCAAGTCTATTTAAGGTGGGTTCTAAAAATTACCTCCCCTAAGTTTGTCTTTAACCGACTGTGCAGGGCGGAAACTGACCACAATCTTCGGGGGGACGAGCATCCGCTGCCCTGTGGAAGGCTGGACAACGATGCGCTCCATTCGGTTTTTCAGTTCAAAGGTGCCGAAGTCGGGCACTTGAACATCCTCACCAGCGTCAAACTTCTGCGCTATGGCTTCCACTACGCTGCGCACCAACTTCTGCGTGTTCTCCTGCGAATAGCCGCAGCGGCGCGCCAGTTCATTGATATATTCCTTGTTGTTCATACCTAATTGTATTACCTCATTACCTCTCCGTACAAATCGAACTCGTCGCTGGCGGTGATACGGACATTATAGAAATTGCCGACACGGAGCCGTCTGCCGTCGGCTTTGACAAGAATCTCCGGGTCTACCTCCGGCGAGCAGAACTCAGACCGCCCTATGTAATAGTCGCCTTCCTTCCTGTCGATTATCGTTCGGATGGTGCTACCCACCTTTTCTGCCTCTATCTCTTCGCTGATTTTCTGCTGCACAGCCATGAGAGTGTCCAGGCGGCGTTGCTTCTCTTCCGGAGAGACATCGTCCTTATAATGCTGCTCGCTGTAGGTGCCGTCCTCTTCGGAATAGGCGAAAGCCCCCATTCTCTCGAAGCGCGCCCACTTGACGAACTCCACGAGTTCGCGGAAGTCGTCCTCTGTCTCGCCGGGGAAACCCACCATAAGAGTGGTGCGCAAGTGTATTCCCGGCACGCTTGCCCGGATTGTCCTTATCAACTCCATCGTCTCCTCCTTCGACACATTGCGCTTCATGCGCTGAAGTACATTGTCGGAGATGTGCTGCAGGGCGATGTCGAGATAGCGGCAGACATTAGGTTTCTCGCGTATCACGTCAAGGAGTTCCAACGGAAACTGGTTGGGATAGGCATAATGGAGGCGAATCCACTCCACGCCCTTGATGTCTGCCATATCGCTTATAAGGTCAGCGATATGGCGTTTGCCGTCGATGTCCACACCATAGTAGGTGAGTTCCTGGGCTATAACCTGAAACTCCTTCACTCCGTCAGCCACCATTCGGCGCACCTCGTCGAGGATTTCCTCTTTCGGGCGGCTCTTGTGCTTGCCTGTTATTATGGGTATGGCACAGTAGGCGCAATGGCGGTCGCAGCCCTCGCTAATCTTTATGTAGGCGTAATGGTGGGGTGTGGTGAGGGAGCGTTGCCCGTCGCAACTTGTCATCTCGGCTTTGCCCAAGTCGGCAAGCAATTGCTTGTAGTTGAACTTACCGTAATACTTGTCTACTTGCGGTATTTCCTTTTCTAGTTCGTCCTTGTAGCGTTGCGAGAGGCATCCCATTACGAACAACTTGTTAAGGCGGCCTTCTTCCTTCGCCTGGACGAGTTCCAAAATCATGTTGATGCTCTCCTGCTTCGCATCGCCGATGAAGCCACAGGTGTTCACCACGGCTATCTCGCCTTCAAGTCGCTTTGCGTCGTGGTGACAGGTGTAGCCGTTGGCTTCAAACTGCCGCATGAGAATCTCGCTGTCGACAAGATTCTTCGAGCACCCCATCGTTATTATGTCAATAAGTCCTTTCTTCATGACTCTTTACGACTCTTTAAACAGGGAATCGACAAACTGGCGTTTGTCGAAGAGTTGAAGCGACTCCATCGACTCGCCCAAGCCGATGTATTTCACCGGCACTTTGAGTTGGTCGCTGATGCCTATCACCACGCCGCCCTTTGCCGTACCGTCGAGTTTCGTTATGGCGAGGGCGGTTATCTGTGTCACGGCAGAGAACTGCTTGGCTTGTTCAAAAGCATTCTGTCCTGTGCTGCCGTCAAGCACAAGGAGTACCTCATCGGGAGCATCGGGCAGCACCTTCTTCATGACATCCTTTATCTTCTTCAACTCGTTCATGAGTCCCACTTTGTTGTGGAGCCGTCCGGCAGTGTCTATAATCACAACATCGGCACCGTTGGCCTTTGCCGAGGAAAGGGTGTCGAAAGCCACGGAAGCAGGGTCTGCCCCCATCTGCTGTTTTACCACCGGCACGCCGACACGCTCGCCCCAGATGCCTATCTGCTCCACTGCGGCGGCACGGAAGGTGTCGGCAGCGCCCAGATAAACCTTCTTTCCCGATTTCTTGAACTGATAGGCGAGTTTGCCGATGGTCGTCGTCTTACCCACACCATTCACGCCTACGACTAGGATGACATAGGGCTTATGGTCGGCAGGCAAGTCCCAGTTCTCGTTGTCACCGGTATTGTTTTCCGTCAACAGGGCAGCAATCTCATCGCGCATTATTCCGTTCAGTTCGGAGGTGGACACATACTTGTCGCGCGCCACACGCTCCTCTATTCGCTTGATGATTTTAAGCGTTGTCTCCACGCCGATGTCGGAGGTGATGAGAGCCTCCTCCAGATTGTCGAGGACCTCGTCGTCCACCGTAGATTTACCTGTTATGGCGCGTGCTATCTTATCGAAGACACCGCGCTTTGTTTTCTCAAGACCGTTGTCAAGAATCTCTTTCTTGTTCTTATTGAAAATACCAAAAATTCCCATAGATATTTTATTTGTGTGCAAATATAATCAAAAAAACTCTATGCAGCAAAGAAAAGCACAGGCAAAAGGCTTTCAGTGATTTTAGGGAGGTTGTAAAAATGGTTGCTCTGATTGCTGAGGTGCAGTTTTCCTTGTGTAATCGTAGTAGGCGCACATCGCCGAGGTGCGCCCCTCAAAGGAGATTCAACATTCTTATGCGGAGGGCGCGTCTAAGCCTCTCCCGACCTCCCCTAAAAGGGAGGAGAAAAGCATCCGCGCCTACTACGTTTTGTATTACCTTAGCACAAGAGTCTTAAACCAGTCGCGCAACACTCCGGCGTTCCTGTTCTGCGAATCTGCCATCAGCAGGAGGCAACGGCTGCCGTCGGCAAGACGAGGGCCTAGACACATTCCTTCATAATTGGCAAAGGAGAAGTTGAGGAGTGTGAGTCGGGTGTTCCATTCGTACACCAATTCCTTCGTCAAAGGTTTTATTTTGGCATCGAAATCAGCATCACTGCCGATAAGGTTTTCGTCATTAAGTCTTACTGAATACAATTTACACACGACACTGGAACCCAGTTTTTTACTAGGCACA
>CAYXGN010000189.1:0-3672 GCA_964464505.1 uncultured Prevotella sp. | reverse complement strand
AGTAACTTTGCATAAGATAGGCTGCACCTCAGCAATTAAAGCAAGCTTTATTGCATTCGGTTTGCACTATCTTTGTATTGCAAAATGAAACAGCGTAAACAACCCGACCCAATAAATTTTAATGGAGACAGAAAACAAGTTGGTTGAAGCCATCACCAAAGGAATACAAGAGAAAAAAGGACAGGAAATCACCATTGCCGACCTTCGTGGGTTGGACGGAACGATTGCAAATTATTTCGTTATATGCCAGGGAAACTCGCCCACACAGATTGAGGCGATTGCCGAATCGGTGAGCGACACGGTGCGTAACGACTTGGGAGAGAAGCCAATCCGCGTCATCGGATTGGAACAATGCTACTGGGTGGCGATGGATTATGGCGATGTCTTGGTGCACATTTTCGTACCTCAGGCTCGCGAATACTACGACCTTGACCACCTCTGGGACGATGCAAAGATTACCAACATTCCCAATATTGACGACTGACAAGCATGATAAACAACAATCAGAATAACGGCAACGAACAGCCGAAGATGCCGAAATTCAACATGAATTGGATTTACACCATTATTATAATGGTGTTGGCTCTTTTGTTTTTCACTAACGGTGGCAACGATTTCTTGGGTGGCGCGGAAGCCAAACAGGAAGCAACCTACACCAAATTCAAGATTTATGTAGAGAAGGGCTACGCCAAAAAGGTGGTGGTCAACAAGGACAAGGGCACGCTGCGCATGTATGTCAATCCCAAGAACCTGCGCGATGTGTTCAACAAAGATGCCCGGCAGTTGGGTCCCGACCCCTATGTCAGCGTGGCATACGGTTCGCTTACCAACATCGACGAGTATCTTTCCAGTGCCCAGCAGCGCAAGAAACTCGCCGATTTCAGTTATGAAAACGAAGACGGCAGCGTCATTTCCACCATCATTTATACCTTCGGTCCCATGCTTCTCTTTGTTGCCGTGTGGATATTCCTTATGCGCCGGATGGGCGGTGGCAGCGGCGGTGGCGGCGTGTTCAGTGTGGGCAAGAGCAAAGCCAAGATGTATGAGAAGGGCAACGACCTCGGCATCACGTTCAAGGATGTTGCTGGTCAGGCAGGTGCCAAGCAGGAAGTGCAGGAGATTGTCGACTTCCTGAAAGAGCCGCAGAAGTACACCGACCTCGGAGGCAAGATACCGAAGGGTGCTCTCCTCGTGGGTCCTCCGGGCACAGGAAAGACTCTTTTGGCGAAAGCCGTGGCCGGTGAGGCAGGCGTTCCGTTCTTTTCTATGAGCGGTTCCGACTTCGTCGAGATGTTCGTGGGCGTTGGTGCGAGTCGTGTGCGCGACCTTTTCCGTCAAGCCAAGGAGAAAGCGCCGTGCATTATCTTCATCGATGAGATAGATGCAGTGGGTCGTGCGCGCAGCAAGAACCCCGCAATGGGCGGCAACGATGAGCGCGAGAACACCCTGAACGCCCTCCTCACCGAGATGGACGGCTTCGGAACGAACAGCGGAGTAATAATCCTCGCTGCCACAAACCGTGCCGACATGCTCGACAAGGCATTGCTCCGTGCCGGCCGTTTCGACAGACAGATAAACGTAGACCTTCCCGATTTGACCGAGCGCAAGGAGATTTTCCAAGTGCATCTGAAACCCGTCAAGATTGATTCCACCGTCGACATCGACTTCCTCTCGCGTCAGACTCCCGGCTTTTCGGGTGCCGACATCGCCAATGTGTGCAATGAAGCGGCTCTGATTGCGGCTCGCCACAACAGCAAGACGGTGGGAAAGCAGGACTTCCTCGATGCCGTCGACCGCATAATCGGCGGTCTTGAGAAGAAGACGAAAGTGATGACAGCCGACGAAAAGCGCGCCATCGCACTCCATGAAGCCGGCCATGCCACCATCTCATGGTTCTGTGAGCATGCCAACCCACTCGTAAAGGTGAGCATAGTGCCCCGAGGCAGAGCCCTGGGAGCCGCTTGGTATCTGCCCGAAGAGCGTCAAATTACCACCAAAGAACAGATGCTTGACGAGATGTGCGCACTCCTTGGAGGTCGCGCGGCGGAAGAACTCTTCACCGGACACATCTCGACCGGAGCCATGAACGACCTTGAACGCGCCACAAAGAGTGCTTTCGCCATGGTGGCTTACGCCGGAATGAGCGACCGGCTGCCCAACATCTGCTACTATAACAATCAGGAATACCAGTTCCAGAGGCCTTACTCCGAGACCACGGCAAAGATAATGGACGACGAAGTGCTCAAGATGATTAACGAACAGTATGACCGTGCGAAAGCCATCTTGCAGGAGCACGCCGCCGGGCACAACGCCCTTGCCGACCTGTTGATATCGCGCGAGGTAATCTTTGCAGAGGATGTGGAGAAGATTTTCGGCAAGCGTCCGTGGGTAAGCCGTTCGGAAGAGATAATGGAGGACAACACTCCGAGGCTCGAAGACATGCCCGACGAAGTGAAGGCAGCGCAAGCCGAGCACGAAAGAGCTCTCGCCGACAAGCGCAACAATGAGCAGAATGATGCCGATGCGGGCGCGGATGATGCTCCCGGCGGCAATAAAGCGGAGTAGAAACAACACCAATTAAAACAGCAAACGACATGAGCGAAAAAATGAAAAACCTCATCACGCGAACCATAACGGGCGTGATTTTCGTGGCGGTGATAGTGATTTGCTTCCTCCGCCCGGAGACAATGATACTTGTGTTTGCTCTCGTCACGGGGCTTTCCGTGTGGGAATACACCGGTCTTATCAACGCCCACGCCGACGGAACGGTGAACCGTTTCATCACAACGGCAGCGGGAGTCTATCTCTTTTTCGCCATGGCAGGCTATTGCAGCGGCATCACTCCGCCAGCAGTGTTCATTCCTTACCTGCTCACTGTGGTCTATCTCTTCATCAGCGAGCTCTATCTCGGCGCTCCCAACGCCATCAACAACTGGGCGTACACCATGCTTTCGCAGATGTATATCGCCCTTCCTTTCTCCGTCATCAACGTCCTTGCGTTCCGCACCGATGCGGCAGGCGACCTGCATTTCACATCGCTCTTGCCACTGAGTGTTTTTGTCTTCCTTTGGATTAATGACACGGGTGCCTACGTCAGTGGTACGCTTTTGGGCAAGCATAAGTTGTTCCCGCGCATCAGTCCGCACAAGAGTTGGGAGGGAAGCATAGGAGGCGGACTCCTCGTCCTCGCAGTGTCTGCCCTCATAGGATGGATGGAGCAGAGTGGCACGGTGGCTATGGACAACGCCTATTTCAGCATTCCCGAATGGATGGGATTGGGACTCGTAGTCGTGCTCTTCGGCACTTGGGGCGACCTTGTCGAGTCGCTATTCAAACGCACCCTTGGCATTAAGGACAGTGGCAGTCTGCTCCCGGGGCACGGCGGAATGCTCGACCGCTTCGACTCATCGCTTATGGCTCTCCCTGCTGCCGTCATCTACATTTACACCCTCACATTCTTCTCATAATCAGCGGGTTACAAACCTCTTTCAAACAAGGCTTATTTGCACTCCAAATAAGCCTTGTTTGCGTTGCGATTAAGCCTTGTTTGAAACGCAAACAAGTTTTGTTTGAAATCCGATTGTGTTTTCATCGTTTTTCCACCTTATTATATTTCTACTCCAGGCGACACTTTGTCACGCTAAAACGACATTGTGTCAGTGGAATTGGCAT
>CAYXGN010000188.1:0-3705 GCA_964464505.1 uncultured Prevotella sp. | reverse complement strand
GGCTGCACCTCAGCAATTAAAGCAAGCTTTATTGCGTTCGGTTTGCACTATCTTTTCATAAGATAGGCTGCACCTCAGCAATTAAAGCAAGCTTTATTGCGTTCGGTTTGCACTATCTTTCGTAGTTTCTCTCTTTACCGCAGTTCTGCTCCCAGCTTTTGTTTGAGGTTGCCGACGAGGCGCGTCATTATTGCTTCTATCTGTTTGTCGTTGAGGGTCTTTGTCTCGTCCTGGAGGATGAAGTTGACGGCGTAGCTCTTCTTGCCTGCCGGCAGTTTGTCGCCCTCATAGACATCGAAGAGACGGACGCTCTTGAGGAGCCGCTTCTCTGTCTGCTGTGCTATCTGCTCTATCTGCTCAAACTCCACATTGTCGGGGAGGAGCAGGGCGAGGTCGCGGCTCACGGCGGGGAACTTGCTTATGTCGTGGTAGAGGGTGGCGTTGTGCTTTACAGCCTTCATCACGCTGTCCCAATGGATGTCGGCGTAGAACACGTCGCTGTCGAGGGAGAATGCCTTGAGGAGACGGCGCGCCACGATGCCAACCTCTGCGAGGGTCTTGCCGCTGCGGCTCCTGAAGGCTATCGCCTTGGAGAAGATGTCGTTTTGGGAAGGCTCCGCCACGCAGGCTCCGCGCTGCACGCCCAGCCTCTGGAAGATGTTGAGGACATGGGCTTTCAACTCGAAGAAGGAGGAGGCTTCGTCGGCGTGGAGCCACGAGCCTTCCACGCGCTTGCCGGTGAGCCACAGGGCGAGGTGCTGCTCTTCGCTGTAGGCCTTTATGGGGTTGTCGGGGCTGGTGTTCTGGGGGGAGTAATGATAGCAGTTGCCGTATTCGAAGAACCTGATGTTGGCGTTCTTGCGGTTCACATTGCGCACGATGCTCTCCAAGCCTCCGAAGAGCAGTGTCTGGCGCATCACGCCGAGGTCGGAGCTCAAGGGGTTGAGCACCTTGACGGTGGAGGCCTCGGTGTAGTGGTTCAAGGCAGTGTAATAGGAGGTCTTGGTGAGGGAGTTGTTCATTATCTCGTTGAAGCCGCAGCCCACCAGCTGCTCTGCGATGACGTTCTGGAGATGATACTGGCGGTCCTCAGTGCCCTGAATGGTGAGGGAGCTCTTGAGCTGTGTGGGTATCTCCACGTTGTTGTAGCCATAGATTCTGAGGATGTCCTCCACCACGTCGCAGGGACGCTGCACGTCTACACGATAGGAGGGGACGGTGAGGGTAAGGCCGGAGGCTGTCTCCTCCTCTATCTTCATCTCGAGGCTTTCCACGATGCTCTTTATCATGTCCTTGCCGATGGCCTTGCCTACGAGGGTGTCCACATAGGCGTAGTGGAGCGTTACGCGCGCCGGGGCTATCGGCTCGGGATAGACATCGAGGATGTCCATGCTCACCTTGCCTCCTGCGAGCCGCTTGCAGAGGATGGCAGCCTGCTTGAGGGCGTAGACGATGCCGTTGGGGTCGATGCCGCGCTCAAAGCGGTAGCTGGCGTCGGTGCTCAGTCCGTGGCGGCGGGCACTCTTGCGAATCCATGTGGGATGGAAGTAAGCGCTCTCGAGCACCACGTTGCGTGTGGACTCGTAAGTGCCGCTGCCCTTTCCTCCGAAGATGCCGGCGATACACATGGGCTCCTTGGCGTTGCAGATGCTCAGGTCGTGGGTGCCGAGGGTGTGGCTGTCGCCGTCGAGGGTGACGAACTCTGTGCCTTCGGGCTGTGTCCTGACGACAATCCTGTGGCCTTTCACCATGTCGGCATCGAAGCAGTGCATGGGCTGGCCGTAAGCCATCATGATGTAGTTGGTGATGTCGACGATGTTGTTGATGGGTCGCAGACCTATCACGCGGAGTTTCTCCTGAAGCCACGCGGGACTCTCCTTCACCTCGCAGCCTGTTATGGAGACGCAGGCGTAACGCTTGCACGCCTCTTTATTCTCTATCTCCACGGTGATGGGCAGGTCGTGGTTGTCCACCTTAAAGTCATTGCAGTCAGGACGGTGGAGCGATGTGGCGTGACCGTTGCGGAGGAGCCAGGCGTAGAGGTCGCGCGCCACGCCCCAGTGGCTCAACGCGTCGGAGCGGTTGGCAGTGATGTCTATCTCTATAAGCCAGTCGCTTTCAAGATGATAATATTCTGCTGCGGGGAGTCCTACGGGAGCGTCTTCCGGGAGGACGATGATGCCGTCGTGGCTTGTGCCCACGCCGATTTCGTCCTCGGCACAAATCATGCCGTTGCTCTCCACTCCACGGAGTTTCGACTTCTTGATGACAAACTCCTTGTCGCCGTCGTAGAGCACGCAGCCCAGGTCGGCGACGATGACTTTCTGTCCTGCCGCCACATTGGGCGCACCGCACACTATCTGCTGCGGAGCGTCTTTGCCGAGGTCTACTGTGGTGATGTGAAGGTGGTCGGAGTTGGGATGCTGTTCGCAGGTGAGCACCTTGCCTACATAGAGGCCTTTGAGTCCGCCTTTTATTGATTGCACTTCTTCAAGAGCGTCCACCTCAAGTCCGCAGGACGTAAGCGCATCGGCGGTCTGCTGCGGCGAGAGGTCGAAGTCGACGTACTCTTTGAGCCATTTATATGAAATTTCCATTGCAAAAATTGTTGCGGCGTGTTCTAATTTTTAGAACCCGCCTTTGTTTGTTCTTATCTTATCCTGTCGGCAGCCCTCACAAGCCGCTCGTCGGCGATGATGCCACGGCGCGCCAGCCACACGGCAACAAAAGCCGCGAGGGGGAGCACTGAGGGGAATGCGGGATGAAAGGCAAGACTGTCGGAGCCTTCCACCATGACGAAAACGATGAAGCAGGCGTACCACACAAGGAGGATTGCCATGTTCCAGGCGCAAAGGCGGCTCTGCCGCTTGCGGTTGCGATAGAGGAAGACGGCTGCGAGGCTGACGATTTCGCTGACGAGGAGGACAGCAAAGAGGGGAAACACCGAGAGGCTGCTCTTGCCGTCATGCAGGATTTGTGTGGTATACATTATATAGTCTGTCCCCATTCCCGAGGGTCGCAGGCTGCCAAGGGGCAGGGCCTGGCAGACACAGACGAGGATGAACGCCAGCAGAAGCCAAAGGGTCTGTTTACGCTGAATCATTATGCTTCCTCTGCGTTTGCGTCCTTATCGAGAGAGGGGTCGCGCCAGTAAACGTTGCCGTCAACAAACTCCTGTGTTGCCAGCAATGTGGGTTTGGGCAGTTTCTCGTAGTAACGCGAAATCTCTATCTGCTCGCGGTTTTCGAAAACCTCTTCCAGAGAATCGTTATAAGAAGCGAATTCAGCCAACTTCTTGTTAAGGTCCTGCTTTACCTCTACAGAAATCTGGTTGGCGCGCTTGGAGATGATGGCAACGCTCTCATAGATGTTGCCTGTCTCCTTGCACAAGTCCATGATGTTTCTTGTGACTGTGTTTACCGGGGCTTTCGACTTTTTGTAATCCATAATTTTTGTAAAAATAATATTTATCTTGTTTTCCTTATTTATAGTTGCTTGCGGACTAATGTAGTAGGCGCGGATGCTTTTCTCCTCCCTCCTCCCCTACAGGGGAGGTCGGGAGAGGCTTGGGGAGGTCGGGAGAGGCTTAGACGCGCCCTTTTAAGATAGTTTCCCGCTTGCGGGGGTGCGTCTCGGAGATACGCACCTACTACGGTTTGCTTGCGAGGGCGCATCTCGGCGATCTGCGCCTACTACGGTTTGCTT
>CAYXGN010000187.1:0-3735 GCA_964464505.1 uncultured Prevotella sp. | reverse complement strand
ATATACAAGAATGTGCCTTGTGAATGTCTTTTTACGAAAGTAATTAACAATAAAATAATAAAAAAAGATGGAATTAACAGGAAAAATAATTGCTGCAATGCAGGAAAGAAGCGGCGTTTCAGCCCGTGGAGAGTGGAAAGCACAGGATTTTCTCCTTGAGACGCACGATGCTTTTCCCCGTAAGATGGTTTTTGGCGTGTTTGGAGCCGACCGCTTGGCTCGCCTTAACATACAGGTAGGACAAGAAGTGACAGTGTCTTTCGACATCGATGCCCACGAGTATAATGGCCGTTGGTTCAACAGTATCCGCGCTTATGATGTGCGCCCGGTTGACCCGGCAGCCGCCTCTGCCGCTGCTCCTGTTCCTCCCGCAAGTGTCTTGGGTAGTGCTCCTGCTCCCGCTGCTCCTGCAGCCCCTGCCTCTGACCCTACAAAGTTGTTTGATGAACCTGCCGGCTCACCTGATGACGGTCTGCCGTTCTAATAAAGTTCGTCACAGATTGAGGGTGACGCGGAATAAAGTTTGAACCACGAATCCACGAATAAGTAGGGAAACCGTAGTAGGCGCAGATCGCCGAGATGCGCCCCACGCAAGCAGAAAGCAAATTGTAGTAGGTGCGTATCTCCGAGACGCACCCCACACAATCACACTCGTTCAAGTTTTTAATGTCAAGAATTTAGGAATTAAAGAATTTAAAATCCTGCGGGGCATTGCTTGCGTTATCTTTTCCTTAATTCCTTAATTCTTGACAATAATAATCATCTTTCTTGCGTTTTTTTGTTTATCCCGAAATTTCGAATATTCGAATAATTCGTGACAATGCAAACCGTAGGTGCGTATCTCCGAGACGCACCCCACGCAAGGAGGAATATATAGGAGGTTGCCCTACTGTTCAAAGGGCGCGTCTCGGCGATCCGCGCCTACTACAACTACCTTCTGTCATTTGTGTGGAGCAGAAAGCAAAAAGGAGGAACGCTTTGACGGCGTTCCTCCTTTTATTATAATATAATGTGTAACCTTTTTATGCCTCGATGGCAGCAACACCGGGGAGCACTTTGCCTTCGATGGCTTCGAGCAGTGCGCCGCCGCCAGTAGAGATGTACGACACCTGGTCGGCAAGACCGAACTTGTTGATGCAAGCTACGGAGTCGCCGCCGCCGATGAGGGAGAAAGCCCCTTCCTTTGTGGCTTCTGCGATGGCTTCTGCGATGGCTTTTGAACCGGCAGTGAAGTTGTCAAACTCGAACACTCCTGCAGGACCGTTCCAGAGGATTGTCTTGGCTCCCTTGATGGCATTGGCAAAGGCTACGCGGGTCTCGGGACCTGCATCCATGCCTTCCCATCCCTCGGGAATATCGCCGGAAGGACAAATCTGTGTGTTGGCATCGTTCTTGAAGTCGTCAGCGCAGACAGAGTCAGTGCCGAGGACGAGGTTCACGTTGTTCTCCTTTGCCTTCTTGATGACATCGAGAGCCACATCGAGTTTGTCCTCCTCGCAGATAGACTTGCCTACGTTGCCTCCCAAAGCCTTGGCGAAGGTGTAGGTCATACCGCCGCAGAGAATGAGGTTGTCCACCTTGGTGAGCAGGTTCTCTATGATTCCAATCTTCGTGGACACCTTCGAACCGCCCATGATTGCCGTGAACGGACGCTTGATGTTGCCGAGCACTGCATCGACAGCCTTCACCTCTTTCTCCATGAGGTAGCCGAGCATCTTGTGGTCTTTGTCGAAATATTCGTCAATCACTGCAGTAGAGGCGTGCTTTCTGTGTGCCGTTCCGAAGGCATCCATCACATAGCAGTCGGCATAGGAAGCGAGTTTCTTTGCAAACTCCTGCTGGCGACCCTTCATCTCCTTCTTTGCAGCGTCATACTCCGGTGTGCCTTTCTCTAAGCCCACCGGCTTGCCTTCCTCTTCCGGATAGAAGCGGAGGTTCTCAAGAAGCAGGGCTTCGCCCGGCTTCAAGGCGGCAGCCTCTTCGGAAGCGTTGCCACAGTCATTGGCGAACTTCACCTCTACACCCAGTGCTTTCAACACGTTAGGAACAATCTGGCTCAAAGACAACTTCATGTTAACTTTGCCTTTTGGCTTACCCATGTGGCTCATCATGATGAGGGCACCGCCGTCGGCGAGCACCTTCTTCAATGTGGGGAGAGCACCGCGGATACGGGTGTCGTCAGTCACATTGCCATTTTCGTCCAATGGCACGTTGAAGTCAACACGTACGATTGCCTTCTTTCCTGAAAAGTTGAAATCTTCGATTTTCATTTTGCTATAATTTGTTTGTTAGAAAAGTTTTCTCAGTGCAAAATTACTAATAAAAAAAGATATTCAACCAATGCCGAACATTAATTTATGCAAACTTAGTAGGCGCGTATCTCCGAGACGCGCCCCTGGAATAGATTTCTCTTATACTAAGGGTGCGTCTCGGCGATCCGCACCTACTACGGTTTCCGCGTAATAGCGTAATCTGTAGTTTATATGCTTGCAACCAATTGAAAATCAACATTGTGTTAATTTGTTACTTTTTCGGTCAAAAACGTGACAATTTTTAAGGGAGGGGACAAAAGCGGGCCTTTAAGCCACCGAAACGGCAAATCCGCTACAAAATTCAAGTGTTATCTGCAACCCCGCACGTTTGTCATTCCACTGACAAAATGACGAAAAACAGGAATGAAACGCCGTTCGCAATAGTTTGCAAGAAAATTGAACTTTGTAAACCATTGATTTTCAATGCGATGGGAAACAACGATTTTGCCGTGAGAAAGCAACGTGTTTTCTATGGGAAAGCAACGTGTTTACTAAGGGAAAACTACGTGTTTACTCGGGGCAAGCAACGTGTTTACCAAGTGAAAACAGCATACTTTCATTTAGTAACTTTTCAGCTTGAAAATGTAACAATTTTAAAGTAGGAAATTTAGAACACCAAGAAGAAAAGAAAAAGGGTGAAAGATAAAAGCGAGACAAAGAAGGGCGCGACTACTATTTCAGTCTTCTGTATATAGCGAGGAGGTAGCGGCGGAGGGGTCGGAGGTGCATCCAGACGAAGGAGTAGAGTCGCCATTTGATGCCGTCGGTGGCATCGAGTCGGTTGCGCCCTTTTCTGTAAAAGCCGATGGCAACTCCATGGATGGCGTTGATGTGGCAATGCTCCGTTGTCAGGTTGCCGTCGCCTTGCAGGGTCACGGCTTCGCCGTCAATCGCTATGATGCGGTGAAGCACATACATTTTGTTTGGAAGTTCTGCCAAGACGGCATCGCCCACCTTCAAGGTGAGGGCATCGGCTTTCCTTAGGAGAGCCTTGTCCCTGTCGTCTTCGAGAAATGGGCGCATGCTAATGCCTTTCAGTTTCAGAGTCACCGTGTGGCCCTCGTTCAGCAAGTCAATAATCTGCGGAAGGATTTGGCTGTTAGGAATCTTTACTTGTGTCATGGGCTATAGCGTTATGGCAGACGATGGCGGCTTCATCGTCAGGGCGACAGTGGAGGATGTAGTTATTGTTGCAACACTCAATGAGCTTTATGATGTTGTTGCAGGTGTTCCCGTAGATGCTTTTGTCCCATTTCATAGAGGAACACGAAGGGAGAATCTTTACAAAAGCCTCTATGGGCGAGAGTCTGTCAATGCTGTTCTCGGGTGCTCTGTCGATGACGGTTATTGCCCCGAGCGGTGCTTTGAGGTCTCTGTAGCACGGAGTCTTGCCGCTCCACGGACTGCCATAGAGCCACGCCGC
>CAYXGN010000186.1:2016-3763 GCA_964464505.1 uncultured Prevotella sp. | reverse complement strand
TGTGCGGTGCCACCACCAACACGCCTGCTTTGGGTGCCGCCCAGCAGGCTTTGGCGACGGCACACATGCCGAGTAGCGGTGCAGCCTTGGGTTGTGCCGTCACCTATCCGCTTGGTGTGGTGGGTGTCATCGTTGCAATGATAATCCTTCGGAAATGGTTTGTGAAGCCCGCCGACCTCGAAGCGCATCACGCCGGTGATGACGACCAGACCTTTGTGGGGCAGTTTGTAGTGGTGAACCCAGCCATTGCGGGGCGCACCATAGCCCAGGTGTCGCAGATGACACGCCGCCATTTCATCGTGTCGCGCATCTGGCGGAAGGGCGAAGTGATTGTCCCCATGGCGAACACGCAACTCCATATCAACGACAATGTGCTCGTTGTGACCAACCGCGATGAGGTGTCGGCGATGGATATCCTCTTCGGCGAGCGTGTGGAGAAGGACTGGAACCGCGACAAGATAGACTGGAACGCCATCGACTCCACCGTGGAGAGCCGCACGATTGTGGTGACACGGAAGCGCCTTAACAGCAAGACGCTGGGCTCACTGCACATGCGTGAGACCTACGGAGTGAATGTCAGCCGCGTGATGAGAGGCGATATAAAACTCCTTGCCACCGATGATTTGCGCCTGCAATACGGCGACCGGATGACCGTTGTGGGTTCGCCCGTCGACATCGACCATGCTGAAGCGTTCATAGGAAACGCCGTTCAGGTGCTCAACGAGCCTAACCTGGGTGCCATCTTCTTCGGACTGTTCCTCGGAATGGCGTTGGGCATGATTCCTGTCCATTTCCCCGGCATGAGTGCACCGGTGCGTCTGGGCATCGCCGGAGGTCCCATCATTGTGGGCATCATCGTCGGCGCCCTCGGTTCGCGCATTCATATGATTACCTATACCACCCGCTCCGCGTCGCTGATGTTGCGCCGCATGGGTCTGGCACTCTATCTGGCGTGCCTCGGTCTTGCTGCCGGCAAGGACTTCCTCCACACCATCGTGCGCCCCGAAGGACTCCTTTGGGTGGCTGTCGGCTTCGCCATCACCGTCGTGCCGTTGCTCATCGTGGGTCTGATAGCGCTGCGGTCGCACAAGTTTGACTATGGCACCATCTGCGGTTTCCTTTGCGGTGCGATGGCAAACCCGATGGCTTTGAGCTACGCCAATGACAATATCCCCGGCGACCGCGCCTCTGTTGCCTACACGTCGGTCTATCCGTTGGGAATGTTCCTAAGAGTGATTATCGCGCAAGTAATAATAATGTTCCTCGTGTAGGAGCCTTATTCGAAGGTCTAAGGTGGGTTCCAAAAATCCCCATCGTGAACAAAATCAGACCAAATCATAGTTTTTCAAACTAAAAGGTTTATCTTTGCAACGAGGATTTATCATTTACAACAATATGGGAAACCCTGCCGTTATAGAAACCCTGCGCCATTATTTCAGTACGCAACCGGTGCTGAAAGCCTGGTTGTTCGGCTCTTTCTCAAGAGGGGAAGAGACTCAAAACAGCGATGTCGACATCATTGTTTCCTTGGACAAGAGCAAGCCCATTGGCCTGAAATTCTTTGGTATGTGGAGCGATTTGGAAGAACTCCTGGGCAGGAAAGTAGATTTGGTGTCGGAAGGAACATTGCTTCCTTTTGCCAAGGAATCAGCCGAACGCGATAAAATCTTAGTCTATGAGAGAACGGAGTAGAGACATTCATCGGCTTGAACATATGCTTCAAGCGATAGAAAGAATCGGAAAATAC
>CAYXGN010000186.1:0-1916 GCA_964464505.1 uncultured Prevotella sp. | reverse complement strand
TATATCGAAGAAGAAAGGTAAAGGGAATAAAAACCTAACTGTTATGTCCAACCGCCGTCTTGCGTTCTTTGCCGTCACCATTTTAGCCGTTGCCGCGCTGCTGCCCTTCCTTGGTCTCACCGATTTCACAACGAAGGGCGAGCCGCGCGAGGCTGTTGTTGCCCTCTCGATGTTGAACGACGGCAACTGGATTCTGCCTGTCAACAACGGCGGCGACATACCTTACAAACCGCCATTCTTCCATTTCTGCATCGCCCTGGTGTCCCTGCTGACGGGTCATGTGGGCGAGTATGCGTCGCGCTTGCCGTCGGCTCTGTCGCTAATCTTGATGACAGTGGGTTTCTATGCGTTCTATTCGCGCCGCCAGAACACGCGCATTGCCCTTCTCGCGGCAGTGTTTATGCTCACCGCTTTTGAGGTGCATCGCGCTGCGACGGTATGCCGTGTGGACATGATGCTGACGGCTTTCACCGTCGGCGCACTGCTGTTGCTCTTCCGTTGGCAGGAGCGTGGCGGCAGGGGCGTACCTCTTTGGGCTGTCCTTTGCA
Source organism: uncultured Prevotella sp. (assembly GCA_964464505.1). Taxonomy (GTDB): domain Bacteria; phylum Bacteroidota; class Bacteroidia; order Bacteroidales; family Bacteroidaceae; genus Prevotella. The sequence goes on along the minus strand of CAYXGN010000186.1, from coordinate 1,368 downwards.
TGAGCGGCGCGGTGCTGACAAAGGGTCCTGTGGGTTGCGTCTTGCCTTGCTTGGTGATGGGAGTTTTCATGCTTCTTCGCGGAAAAGGTTTTTCTTATACCGCTTTGCGGCTCGTTGGCTGCGCACTCTTGTCTTGCGTGCTGCCCGCAGTGTGGTATATTGCGGCGTGGCAACAGGGCGGTGACGAGTTTCTGAGCCTTGTTTACGAAGAGAACATCGGCAGAATGACGGGTACGATGAGCTACGACTCGCATGTGCATCCGTTTACCTACAACTTCACTTCGCTCATCAGCGGACTGTCGCCTTGGACTCTCCTTTTGCTCTTTTCGCTCTTTTTCCTGCCGTGGAAAAGGCTTTTCTCCAAGGTGTCGCGCCCCTCTTGCACTGCGCAACCTGCCGCACTGTTGCGCCGTTGGCTTCTGTCGCTGCGCTCAATGGAAAGCCTTCGCCTCTTCACCTGGCTCTCTGCGGTCATCATCTTCGTGTTCTATTGCCTGCCGTCGAGCAAGCGCAGCGTCTATCTGCTGCCTTGCTACCCCTTCATCGCCGTGCTTATGGCGGAATATATAGACTGGCTGTGGGCTACACACAGGCGTCGGCCCATCATCATCTTCGTGCGCACGGTGTGCCTCATCAGCGTCGTCCTCACCGCCGCCTTCATAGCGGTACGCTGCGGACTCGTTGACGACGACATCTTCCACGGCTCCCATGCCGCCGACAACGCCGCCATGCTGCACGCCCTTGCCACGCTGAGGCTCACGCCATGGAATGTAGTCCTCATCGCGCTGCCGCTGCTGACGGGACTCACCGCAGTCTGGACAATGCGCCGGAAGCGGCTCCGCAGCGAAGTGCTCTTTATGGTGTCGGCACTCTTTGTGCCTGTCATCACGCTGCAGATGGCTCTCGACGGTGTCTATCAGCCTGCCGTGATGAACACCAAATCGCTCCGTCCTTTCGCCGAAACGATAAAGCGCGACTGCGCCGGCGAACCCATCTACTCTTACATCAGTTCGCCGATGATGCACTTCTTCGGTGCCAACTTCTACCTCGACAACGCCATCGGACTCTTTGAAAGCACCACTTCGGCAGCCAACGCAACGGCAAACTCCACCACGAAGATGCCCGTCACCACGCCGCCACGGGGTATCCTCCTCATCCCCGAGAACGATTTTGCGGACTTCTCCCGCCGCCACTCCGACTACCGCTTCCGCCTCCTCCGCACCGAGACGCGGCGTTATGCCACGGAGCTGCACGCCCCCATCAGCGTGTACAGGTTTGAGAAGGGGAGGGAAAATGAAAAGTAAAAAGATAAAGGCAACTATATACTTATTGACCCCGAAATGAATTTATGAGAGAAGTAACGAAGGA
>CAYXGN010000185.1:0-3777 GCA_964464505.1 uncultured Prevotella sp. | reverse complement strand
AAATTCTTGTAATCTGTAGTTGCCAATTGCGAGGGCGCATCTCGGCGATCTGCGCCTACTATAAAATCTGTAGTTGCCAATTGCGAGGGTGCGTCTCGGAGATACGCACCTACTATGAAATCCGTGTTTGTATAAATAAAATAATGTAATATGAAAGTACTTGTTGCAACAGAAAAGCCATTCGCAGCTGAGGCAGTGAATGGGATAAAAAAGGAAATAGAAAGTGCAGGACACACGCTTGTCGTCCTGGAGAAATACAGTGAGCAGCAGTTGCATGAAGACATCGCCGATGCCGATGCCATGATAGTGCGCTCCGACAAGGTGACGCCGGCTCTCCTCGACATAGCGAAACAGTTGAAGATTGTCGTAAGGGCAGGTGCCGGCTACGACAATGTGGACACCGCCTACGCCAAGAAGAAAGGTGTGGTGGTGGAGAACACTCCCGGGCAGAACTCCAACGCTGTTGCCGAACTGGTGTTCGGACTCCTCGTCTATGCCGTAAGAAACTTCTATAACGGCAAGTCGGGAACGGAACTGAGGGGCAAGAAGTTGGGCATTCTCGCCTACGGTAATGTAGGCCGCAACGTGGCTCGCATTGCCAAAGGCTTTGAGATGGATGTCTATGCTTACGATGCCTTCTGCCCGAAGGATGTCATCGAGAAGACAGGTGTCCATGCCGTTGACAATCAGGAGACGTTGTTCGAGCAGTGCGACATCGTCTCGCTGCACATCCCTGCCACGCCGGAGACTGTTCAGAGCATCAACTATGCGCTGGTGAGCAAGATGAAGAAGAACGGCATCCTCGTAAATACTGCCCGCAAGGAAGTCATCAATGAACCCGAACTCGTGAGACTGATGTCGGAACGCACCGACCTGAAATTTGTCACCGACATCAAGCCTGATGCCGATGCCGAGTTCGCCGCCTTCGAAGGACGGTATTTCTCTACGCCCAAGAAGATGGGAGCGCAGACTGCCGAGGCAAACACCAATGCCGGTATCGCGGCGGCAAGGCAGATAAATGCCTTCTTCGCCGACGGCTGCACCAAGTTTCGCGTGAACTAACCGTAGTAGGCAAAATAAGTCCCCACTGATAGCAGATGCGGATTATAATAAACTACAAATTACACCAATTACACGAAAAAGATTAACGGATGATTAATGGGGATTAGCGTTATAAAAAAAGAATAACATCAATCACCATAAACAGTCCATTAATCTGTCATTAATTTCCGTGGGTTCTGCGTGTTCCGCGTTCGATTAAAAATCCGTGTTCTCCGTTAAATCCGTGGGAGCTTGTAGAATTCGTAAAATTCGTGAAATCTGTAGTTCAAAAAATAATCATTGTAGTTCTTTAAGGGGCGCGTCTCGGCGATCCGCGCCTACTACGATTACATTAATTCGTTTGGTGTTGTCGAGCGAGGACGCTCGACCTCCCATTCGTGGAATCTGTGACCTACAAACTAAGGAATAAACAGTAACTTAAATATTTATGGCAACAATAAAACCTTTTAAGGGAATCCGCCCACCGAAGAACCTTGTTGAGAAGGTGGAGTCGCGCCCCTATGATGTGCTTGACAGCGACGAGGCAAGAGCCGAGGCGGCAGGCAACGAGATGAGTCTTTACCATATCATAAAACCCGAGATAGATTTCGAGGAAGGCACAAGCGAGTACGACCCAAGAGTCTACGACAAGGCAGCCGAGAACTTCCGGAAGTTTCAGGACAAGGGTTGGCTCGTGCAGGATGCCCAGGAGTGCTATTACATCTATGCCCAGACCATGAACGGCAAGACGCAGTATGGCTTGGTGGTCGGTGCTTACGTTGACGACTATCTTAACGGGGTAATCAAGAAGCACGAGCTCACGCGCCGCGACAAGGAAGAGGACAGGATGAAACATGTGAGGGTGTGCAACGCCAACATCGAACCCGTGTTCTTCGCTTATCCCGACAACGCTGTCCTCAATGACCTCATCGCGCGCTATGTGGCGACAGAGCCTGTCTACGACTTCATCGCTCCGATAGACGGGTTCGGCCATAAACTGTGGATTGTCAGTGACGCAAACGACATCGACACGGTGACGAAGCAGTTTGCCGCCATGCCGTCGCTGTATATTGCCGACGGTCATCACCGCAGTGCTGCCGCCGCCTTGGTGGGAGCGGAGAAGGCGAAGCAGAACCCCAATCATCGCGGCGATGAGGAGTACAACTATTTTATGGCGGTGTGCTTCCCTGCCTCACAACTCACTGTCCTTGACTACAATAGGGTGGTGAAGGACTTGAACGGAATGTCTTCGGAGCAGTTTCTGGAGGCTTTGCAGAAGAATTTCGTAGTGGAGAAGAAAGGCGCGGAGATTTACAAGCCTGCCAGGTTGCACGAATTTTCCCTCTACCTTGACGGCTGTTGGTATTCCCTTAATGCCAAGTCCGGTACCTACAACGATGCCGACCCCATAGGAGTGCTCGATGTGGACATCTCGAGCCGACTGATTCTCGACGACCTCTTGGGAATAAAGGACTTGCGCTCCGACAAGAGGATAGACTTTGTTGGCGGTTTGCGAGGCCTTGCCGAGCTCAAACGGCGTGTTGACAGTGGCGAAATGCGAATGGCTCTGGCTCTTTATCCTGTCTCGATGAAGCAGATAATGGACATTGCCGACAGTGGAAAGATAATGCCTCCCAAGGCGACATGGTTTGAACCCAAACTCCGTTCAGGACTTGTAATCCATAAATTGTCGTAATCTTGGCTGACGAATATAAAACGACGACCGATAAGGTGGCGGAAGGCTTTTATAGCGAGAAACGAAGTAAGTTTCTCGCTTTTGCCATTCATGTCACCACAGAGCAGCAGGTGAAGGACATCGTTCAGCAGTACAGGAAGAAATATTACGATGCCCGCCATGTCTGCTATGCCTATGTGCTCGGCCCCGACAAGGAGTTGTTTCGCGCCAATGATGACGGTGAGCCGAGCAGCACTGCCGGGAAACCTATCCTTGGACAGATAACGAAGAACGATTTGACCGACATCCTCATCGTCGTCGTGCGTTATTATGGCGGCGTGAACTTAGGCACAAGCGGACTCATCGTGGCTTACCGCACGGCGGCGGCTGACGCAATCGCCCAGGCGGAAATCATCTCGAAATATTGCGAGGAGGAAGTGGATTTCAGTTTCCCTTACATCATGATGAACGATGTGATGAAAGTCATCAAAGAGATGTCGCCCACAATAATAAGCCAGACCTATGACAACCTCTGCGAGTTTAAACTCTCTATCCGAAAGTCCTTGGCTCCTATCCTGCGCGACCGTTTAGATAAACTCGCCTTCAAGGACGAATGAATAGTAGTAGGCGCGTATCTCCGAGACGCGCCCCTCGCACGTAAACTAAGTTCGCAACGTTATTTTGAAAAATCTTTTGTATCATTTCTTTTATATTGCAGATTTTTATAATTTTGCAAAAGATAAATCTTTTATTTATGTATAGCCCAAGACCAATTCCTGTATTGACTGGAGCGTCCGCGGAGCGTTTTGAAAAGCTTCGTCAGGAGGCAGAGCGTCCAGATTCTCCCAAAATCGACTTGCGTCCATTTAGGGAAGCCTATGAAAAAATAATGGCTCGTTCAAAAGCGAATAAGTAATGGGCTATCTTACAGACCAATGCACCTTCAAACCGATAACTGACGAGTTGCTCACTCGCCTGAACGATTTCAAGTGCCATCATGAAGAGGATATCTCTGAATTCTTCAAACTTAAGGCTGTTATTGCTGCTGAAGAGATGATGAG